>NZ_JAMCCO010000001.1:300000-600000 GCF_023371205.1 Parvivirga hydrogeniphila | reverse complement strand
GTCACATCTCGTGCATACGACACGGGGAATTCTGTCGACAGGCCTTCTCCTTTCGGCCCAGGGGCGCGCCCCTCCCACAGGATGAGATCGCCGGTGTCCGCACACCAGCTCATCATGATCGTGTCCGATGTCCCGTCCCGGCGAGTCACCGCGTAGCTGACAGCGACAGTCCCATCCTGCGACTCTCGGGCCGCCGTCGCCAGGATCGCGCACATCTGCGCCATGGACGGCCTCTGCTCGCCACGCAGCACCAGCGCCACCTGCAGACGCGGATCGCCCTCCGGTGATTTCAAGACGCGGTACGTGTCGATCCTGTCACCGTGCACGCTCTTGATGCGCCGCTCGAGTTCTGTCCGACTGCACGAAACACAGGCGACGAGCAGAACGCACGAAACCAGCGCCAGCGCCGTCCTACCAGCTCTTGCCACTGTCCAGCGCCTTTCCCGAGTGCGCGTCGACGACCTCGACGCCTTCACCCCCGACCTCCTCGTCACCGGTACGGGCCTGCACCACCCACACCAGGTGCTGCACCCCCTGCAGGCTCTTCACGACCTCCAAGTTGTATGCCGTGCAGCACTCGACGGGGACTCCCAGCTCGCGCGCGGCGATCGATCGTGCCTCATCGCTGCCGACCTGTGGAGAGAGACCGACTGAAATGACGTCGTAGTCCTGCTCGACGCTCATCACCGCACCCGAAGACCCGTTCACACGGATCGCGATGTGGTCGCACGTTCGTACCGTGCCCGCGTACCGCCGGTACTCGACGAGGTATTCCGCCGTCACCGGATCGGTCCCCTCTTCCTTGCACGTGCAGCTCACTGCCATGCCTGCCAGCGACCCGCCCGCGTAGGCCCGGTTCGCCCACGCCGCCGCTATCGCTTTCGCCCGGCTCTCTCCGATATCGCTTGAACCTACCGGGGGAGCGTACGCCCGCGGGTCGGCATAGCGGAAGATGTACTGGCCGTTCCGACTCCAGCCATACTCCTCGCCGGTGAGGGCATCGACCCATTCGCTCAAGCCATCGACGCCCGAGAACACACCGTCGGCAACCGGGCGGAGCCGGACAGATCGAGCACCCGTGAGTCGCATCGCTTCCGAGCCGATGCGCTCAGCGGAGCTCAAGGCCTCGGCCAACGCCAGCCGCGCGCCTAGAACGGCCGTGACGCTCGATACGAGCAGGCACGCGCTCAGCAACACCCTCTTCATCGAAGCCCCCTAAATCTTCATGTTCAGCCCGACGTACCCGTGCGAGTCGTAGCCGCCTGCCAGGCCGAGGTGCTTCGACCGCACATAGGCCTCCCCGTCATCCATCGCCTTGTTCGTGTAGTTGCCGTTTGTGAGCGACCGCCAGTACCCGTACGAGTAGTGACCGGCCCAGCTGCCCATGGTGATGCTCTTCGAGAAGCCCATCGAATGGTCGACCCCCGCGTAGCAGCACGCCCACGGCAGGCTGTCTCCAGCGCTTCCCGGGTCGTTCAGGGTGTAGCAGCCCATCCAGATGGCCATCGAGCACGGCGTGTCCCCAGTGAGAGCAGCGATGTTGTAGTTCGCAGAACACGAGTCATACCGACCATTGACGACCGCATAGCCCTTCTGGATCTGGAAGTCGTCGGCGTTCTCGGCCACCGGCCACATCGCGCCGCCCCCGATGTCCGACCAATCGTTGCAGTAGTTCCTGGCAGTCTTTGCTGCGACAACCGCTGGTGTCACCAACATCATTGCCGCGAGCAAGACCGCGCAAATGACACGCGTACGCATCACGCCCCCTCCGGTGAACCCCTGCTTCCTGCTGCGCGAGCGCGTCCCCTCCCCGAACGATCACCCCTGAGCGTCTTGGACGGTCCCCCATGAGCAGCACATGTTCCGATCAGAACCTCGTCAAAGTTTCACGATTTCGAACGGCACGAGGCCCCGAAGGCGCATGCCCTCGGGGCCTCGACCGCTGAAGGGTCCAGGCGCCTAGTACATGCCGCCGCCCATACCGCCGGCCATGCCGGCGTCCTTCTCCTTCTCGGGGATGTCGCAGACGGTGGTCTCGGTGATGAGGATGAGCGAGGCGATCGACGCCGCGTTCTGAAGCGCAGAACGCGTGACCTTCACCGGGTCGATGACGCCCATCTTCACCATGTCGCCGTACTCGCCGGTAGCGGCGTTCAGGCCGTCGCCCTTCTCCATCGCCATGACCTTCTCCACGACGACCGATCCCTCGAAGCCCGCGTTGTCCGCGATGGTCTTCAGCGGCGCCGTAAGAGCCTTGCGGATGATCTTGACGCCGATCATCTCCTCGTCGTCGAGCTTGAGCGCATCGAGCGCCTTGGCCGCGTTCACGAGCGCCACGCCACCGCCAGGGACGATGCCCTCCTCGACGGCCGCACGGGTCGCCTGAAGCGCGTCCTCGATGCGGTGCTTCTTCTCCTTGAGCTCGACTTCGGTCGCAGCGCCGACCTTGATGACCGCCACGCCGCCGGAGAGCTTCGCGAGGCGCTCCTGCAGCTTCTCACGGTCGAAGTCCGAGTCGGTGTTCTCGATCTCGGTCTTGATCTGGTTGATGCGCGCCTTGATCTGCTCCTCGGAGCCCTTGCCGCCGATGATCGTGGTGTCTTCCTTGGTGACCTTCACCTTCTCGGCGCGGCCCAGCATGTCGAGCGTGACGTTCTCCAGCTTGTAGCCGAGCTCCTCGCTCACCACCTGGCCGCCAGTGACGATCGCGATGTCCTCGAGCATGCGCTTGCGACGGTCACCGAAGCCCGGCGCCTTGACGGCGACCGAGGTGAAGGTGCCGCGGAGCTTGTTGACGATGAGCGTAGCAAGCGCCTCGCCCTCGACATCCTCCGCGATGATCAGCAGCGGCCGGCCGGCCTGCATGACCTTCTCGAGGACCGGCAGCAGGTCCTGGATGTTGCCGATCTTCTGGTTCGCCACGAGGATGAACGGGTCCTCGAGCACCGCCTCCATGCGATCGGGGTCGGTGATCATGTACGGCGAGATGTAGCCCTTGTCGAACTGCATGCCTTCGACGGTCTCGATGTCGATGCCGAAGGTCTGCGACTCTTCGACGGTGATGACGCCGTCCTTGCCCACGACCTCCATGGCCTCGGCGATCTTGTTGCCGATGGTCTCGTCAGCGGCCGAGATCGAGCCCACGTGCGCGATCTCGTCCTTGTCCTCGACCTCCTTGGCATTCGCGCGGATCTCGTCCACGACGGCCTCGACCGCCTTCTCGATGCCGCGCTTGATGGCCAGCGGGTTGGCGCCGGCCGCAACGTTCCGCAGACCCTCACGCACGATCACCTGCGCGAGCAGAGTCGCGGTGGTGGTGCCGTCGCCCGCGACGTCGTTGGTCTTGGTGGCGACTTCCTTCACGAGCTGCGCGCCCATGTTCTCGATGGGGTCTTCGAGCTCGATCTCCTTCGCGATGGTCACGCCGTCGTTCGTGATCGTCGGCGCGCCGAACTTCTTCTCGAGCACGACGTACCGGCCCTTGGGACCGAGCGTCACCTTCACGGCGTCGGCCAGCTTGTTCACACCGGCCTCAAGGCCGCGGCGCGCCTCTTCGTCGAACCTGATGTCCTTGGCCATCTAGACGGACTCCCTCCTTCACACGTTCCTGACAGACGATGCTTACTGTTCGATGATCGCGAGGACGTCGCCCTGCGACATGATGAAGTACTCCTCGCCGTCGATCTTGACCGAGGTCTTGCCCCACTCCTTGTAGATGACCTTGTCGCCGACCTTGACATCCATGGGAACACGCTTCTCGCCCTCGTCGTCCCAGCGGCCGTCGCCCACGGCGATGACCTCGCCCTGCTTCGGCTTCTCCTGGGCGGTGTCGGGGATGATGAGGCCGGACTTGGTCTGCTCCTCGGCCTTCGCCGGCTTGACGACGATGTTGTCGAACAGCGGCTTCAGTTTCATGCTCTGCCCTCCTGTCTTCTCCTCAGACGGACCTGCATTCCGCCGCTTGAGCCGTCAAGCAGCACAAGCAGCTGTTCTTCCAGACTGCTAGCACTCGCAAGACGCGAGTGCTAACACCGACGCATGATAGTACCCAGGCCGCACCGATTTCAAGCGGGTTTTTGCGCCTTCTAGCAAGAAACTTGAGCGTTCTGTGCTCAGATGTTGGTGCTCGCACCTCGCAGGTGCAGCACCGCCGAGGCGTCCGCGCTCAGACCGAGGAACCGGCCCCGGGCGATCTCATCGTGGGCAACCGCCGCGATCATCGCCGCGTTGTCGGTGCACAGCGACATCGGCGGCACGACGAGACGCATCCCGCGTTCGCCGAGCGCGTGCGCAAGCGCCTCACGTAGCGCCGCGTTCGCCGCCACGCCCCCGGCGAGCACCACCGACTGGACATCGCGCTCGCTCGCCGCAGCAAGCGTCTTGGCGACCTGCACGTCGATCACGGCGGCCTGGAACGACGCAGCGATGTCCGGCAGGTTCAGCTCGCGGCCCGCGGCACGCTCCCGTTGCACGTACTGCAAGACGGCCGTCTTCAGCCCCGAGAGCGACACGTCCAGATTGCCGCTCTTCAACATCGCGCGCGGGAACGCGATCGCCCTCGGGTCTCCCTGCGCCGCCAACCGCGAGATCACCGGTCCGCCCGGATAGCCGAGACCGAGCAGCTTCGCCACCTTGTCGAACGCCTCGCCAGCGGCATCGTCGAGCGTCCTGCCGAGAACCTCGTGCCTGCCCCATTCGGGGACGTGCACGAGCATCGTGTGCCCGCCCGACACGACGAGCGCCACGAACGGCGGCTCGAGCGTCGGGTCGTGGAGCCGCGCGGCGTACAGGTGTCCCTCGAGATGGTTGACGCCGATGAGCGGCAGACCCCGCACGAATGCCAGACCCTTCGCGTACGCCACGCCGACGACGAGCGCTCCGACCAGCCCCGGCCCCTGCGTCACGGCGATCGCGTCGAGCTCCTCGAAGCCAACGCCGGCACGCTCCAACGCCTCGTCGACGACGCCGACGATCGCCTCGGTGTGCTTGCGCGACGCGATCTCTGGCACCACGCCGCCGAACCGCGCGTGGAAGTCCACCTGGCTCGCGACCACGCTCGACAGCAGCTCCCGCCCTCCTCGCATGACGGCCGTCGCCGTCTCATCGCACGAGCTCTCGATGGCGAGCACGACGTCTGAGCCCTCGCGTGCCGCCCGCATTGCCGCGATATGCGACCTGATCGGCCTCGACCATAGCACGAGGGCGTCGTCGCCCGTCTCCGGGTAGTACGCGACCCGCCGTCCAGCCACGTCGAACCCGCAGCTCAGATACAGGTCGAGCGCTGCGCGGTTGCTCTCGGCGACTTCAAGCGTCATCCGGGCCGCACCGAGCGCGAGCGCGCGTTCGGCGAGCGCCCAGAGCACGGCTCGTCCGACGCCCCGACGCCGGTAGCCAGGGTCGACGGCCAGGTCCATCACGTGCGCATCGGCGTCGACCACCATGACTCCGCCGAAACCGACGAGCGCTCCGTCGTCCTCCGCGACCACCCACGAGCGGTCCTGCCGTTCGATCTCGTCGCGGAACTGCGCCTCGCTCCACGGAGCCGGGAAGCTCGCACGCTCGATACGCGTCACAGCGTCCAGATCGCCGTGCTGCATGGGCCGGATCCTCACGACGCCTCACCGCCTTCGAGCGGCCCCGCAACGCCCGTGGAACCCGGCTCGCGGGACGCGGCGGCCCGCCGGCGCTCTGCCTCCTCGGCATCCGAAAGCCGCGTGTAGACCGGCAGAAGAACGGCCGGGTGCGCCGCTGCGTAGGCCGCACCACTCGACAGTCCCACGACCGCCCGAAGGGCCCCGTCACCGTCGCTCGACCACGCCGCGCGTACCAGCGAGGCACCGTCGGGGACCCAGGTCCGCTCGTCCGCGAACTCGGCTGCATCGCCGAGGACGCGCTCGAACACCTCCCGGTGCTTCGCAAGCCCAGTGCCGGTGACGAGCATCCTCTCGCCACGGGCCGCCCACCCGCGCGCGACCTCATCGGGCGTGGCGACCCGGTCAGGCGTCAGACGCGCGACCCGCCCGTCGTGGCCCACCTCGAACAGCGCGGGGTACACCTCCCCGCGCATCGCGTCGGTGACGACGCCGACGATTCCTGGCCTTGATGCCCGCTGAGCGATCGCGTCAGACGTCCCGAAGCCGACGAGCGGCACTCCAAGCCCGTGCGCCATGCCTTTGGCGGTCGCCACGGCGATCCGCACGCCCGTGAACGAGCCCGGGCCACGGCCGCACGCGACGGCTGCGACGTCAGTGGCGCGCAGGCCGGCCTCCGCAAGCAGTCCCTCGACGGTGAGCAGAAGGACCTCGTTCGCCGCCCTCGGGGCCGCGAACGACCGCTCCGCCAGCACTGCGCTCGGATCGTCCACGTCGCCGACCCCGACCGCCACCTGCTCAGTCGCCGTATCGAGCGCGACGAACGCCCTCACCGCAGCCCCGCCTCCTCACACGCGCGAAGCCACCGCTCCGCGACCGATGCGCTGCGAGGACCGCGCGGCGCTACCTCGATAGCGCGCTCGTTGCCGTCGCGCACCAGTATCGACACCACCAGGTGGTCGCGCGGCAGTTCCTCGGGGAACTTGTCGCCCCACTCGATGAGCGAGACGCCTCCCGCTTCGAGCATCTCCGCGAACCCGATGTCGTCAAGCTCCTCCGCTCGCTCCAAACGGTACAGGTCGAAGTGGTAGAGGGGAAGACGCCCCGGATGCACCACGAGGATGTTGAAGGTCGGGCTCGACACCGGCTCGTCGACGCCCAGCCCGCGAGCGACGCCTTGCACGAGGTGCGTCTTGCCGGCTCCCAGGTCCCCCGTGAGAGCCACGACATCGCCGGATCCAAGGACTCCCGCGAGCATCTCGCCCGCTCGCACCGTCTCGTCGGGTGAGCGCGTGATGAGAACGCCGGCCATCTGGGCTCCTAGAACAACGTCGGCTGCTCGACGCCGGTTTCGCCCGCGGCGTCGCCGGGCGTGTGCCCGCTGTCTTCGGACGGCTGCTGAGCAGCGCGCCCCGTCTCATCGAACGAGTCCAGCACCGCCTTCAGCCGCTGGAAGTCGGCGTACAGCACGTCTTGCTTCGTGCGGTCGTACAGCGCCGCGGCCGGGTGGTAGATCGGAACCACCTTGCGTCCATCCACACGGAACAGCCGCCCCCGCAAGCGCGTGATCCCCGCCTGCGTCTTCAAGACGTGGCGTGTCGCGAAGTTCCCGAGCGTCGCGATGACCTCGGGATCGATCAGACGCACCTGCTCTTCGAGGAACGGCGTGCACTGCTCCATCTCTTCTGGGAGCGGGTCTCGATTGCCCGGAGGGCGGCACTTGAGCACGTTGGCGATGTACACCTCGGAGCGCGCGAGTCCGATGCTCGCGAGTAGCTCGTCGAGGAGCTTGCCTGCAGCGCCGACGAACGGCTCGCCTTGCAGGTCCTCGTTCCGCCCAGGCGCCTCGCCGATGAACATCAGGCGAGCCCGCGGATCCCCGACTCCGAACACGAGGTTCGTCCTCGTGCGAGCAAGCTGGCAGCGCTGGCAATCACCGATGAGACCGCGCAGCTCCTCAAGGCTTTCGCACACCGGCCGTTCTCTGTCCGGAGTCTCGCTCATAGGCCCCCGCGTCGGTCCGTCAGATCCACGTCGTGACCTCGTCGAGCGGCCGACGCGACGGCCGGCGCGCGGATTCGGCCGAGTACCCGATCGGAAGCACCGCGACCGGAGCGATCGGAGCCTGAACGCCGATGGCGGCTGCCACCGCCTTCTCGTCGAACGCACCGATCCAGCACGAGGCCAGCCCCCGATCGACAGCGGCGAGCAGGATGTTCTCCGTCGCGGCTGCGGTGTCTTGTATCGAGTACAGGTACTCGCCTCGCTCGCCGTAGCGCGCAGCGCACGGGCGCGGATCCACGCACACGACGATCACGACCGGCGCCGCGGCTGCCCACGGCTGGTGCAGCGCTTCTTGCAGCCGCTTCCTCGCCTCGGCAGAACGCACGACCACGAAACGCCACGGCTGGATGTTGCCTGCGCTCGGCGCCAAGACCGCCGCCTCGAGAAGCGCCCTGACGTCCTCTTCGCTGACGTTGAGCTTCGTGTTGAAGTGGCGGACGCTTCTTCTTTGCGCAACGACTTCGGAGAACTCCATGCCTGGACCTTTCGTGAGACGAGACCGGGACGGTCGCGTCCATTCTAGAGACGCGCTGCAGCGCATACAACCGCGGAAGCACCCGCCGCCTTTGCAGGATGCGGCCTCATCTTCGCAGAATATAGGCACAGGAGGTGCGAAATGGACGCCAATCGCCCAGAGCTGAACGACGAGGACATCGGGCTTCGCGCGTTCCAAGTCCGCAAGGCGAAGGCCGTCGAGCGTGCCATGGAGCGGCTGCGGCAGGGGCTGAAGCATCATTGGGCGATGCTGACGAACACGGACCTCGATGATCTGTCGTGGATCTTCGGGGAGCTCTGGGCGTTCGAGAAGCGGGCCGACTGGGAGGACCTCCATTTCAGCGCACTCACACCCGAAGACGTACGGGCCATCCTCGCGATGGCGCGCCAGCTCCGGGAGTCTCCGCACAACACGGTCGAGACGCTCGAACGGGTCGGAGACGTCATCCGCGCACGCAGCGCGTGATCCGCGCACGCGTCTCGCGCGCACCTCACGGTCCGTCCGCGCGCACCCCGAACTCGCCTTTGAGGGGCTTCGCCATACGCGCCCCGTAGACGGTTGTGGCTGACCTGAATGCCCGACGACCACCGTCAAGCAGAGTCGGCCCGGGCCCTAGATGCCTGTGGGGTGCCGCCACGGACCCCCCGGTGACGACGGCAGCACCCCACGAGATGAACGAGCGCTCTGCCGTGGCCTACCCTCGCTTGGCCGCTTCTCTGCGCTCGATCTTCTTCTTCACTTTCTTCAGACGGAACAGGTCCTCGCGCGAACGCTCGTCAAGCGTTTGGCGGATGTAGCTCACCTGCTCTTTGAGCGCGGGAATCGTCACCTGTTCGAGCGCATTCACGCGGCGGTTCGTCTTCTGGATCTCTTCACCAAGACGCTTCAACCGCGTCTCGATGTCGGCGTACTCGATGATGACGTCCAAGATGCGCTCGAACTTGTCGGCAGTCTCGTCGATGCGTGACGAGACGCCCGTGATGGCGTACCCGCGAGTGAACGGCGAGCGGAGCGGGCTCTCGCCTTTCGTGACCACCGGGACCGACACGCCCATGATCTTCGTGCCCGTCATGTCGATGGTCACAGACCCCTTCGTCGCGAACGATGCCGAACGCACGCTCACGACGCCGTCCACCGACTTGGCGATGGCCAGGCTGTACTGCGCCTCCGAGGTGGTGCGCTGAAGGTCGCTCGAGAGCCGAAGCGTCTCGTCCATGACCGACATGAACTCGATGAGCAGCGCGTCTCGCTTCTGCTTGAGCAGATCCATGCCCTGCTCAGCAAGCGTGATCTGCTGCTTCCGCTCCAGAAGCTCCGAACGAGTCGGCCTGACTTCCTCCACAACGCACCTCCCTTCCCGGCAGAAACGCGCTTAGATATCGCCAAGCTCGCGAGCAGACGACTCCTTGGCCTTCGGGTGGTACTTGTCGATGAAGTCGCGGACTCGCTTGAGCTCGCTCATCGGAAGCTCGCTCAGAAGCTCCCATCCGATGCCGAGCGTCTCCTCGATGCTCCGCCCCACCTGGCCCTGCCCGATGATGTGCTTCTCGAACTCGTCGGCGAAGTGCAGGTAGCGCCGGTCGGTGTCCGAGAGCGCCTCTTCGCCGACGATCGCAACGAGCCTGCGCAGGTCGCGGCCTTGCGCGTACGCTGCGTACAGCTGGTTCGCGACGGCGCGATGGTCTTCGCGCGTCTTGCCCTCGCCGATGCCGAGGTTCATGAGCCGCGATAGGCATGGCAGCACGTCGATCGGCGGATACACGCCACGACGGTGCAGGTGCCGCGAGAGCACGATCTGGCCTTCCGTGATGTAACCGGTGAGGTCCGGTATCGGGTGCGTGATGTCGTCGTCCGGCATCGACAGGATCGGCAGCTGCGTGACCGATCCCCTGCGGCCCTTGATGCGGCCGGCGCGCTCATAGATGGTCGAGAGGTCCGTGTACATGTAGCCCGGGTAGCCACGGCGACCGGGAACCTCCTCGCGCGCGGTCGAGACCTCGCGAAGCGCCTCGCAGTAGTTCGTCATGTCGGACAGGACGACGAGCACCTGCATGTCCTTCTCGAATGCGAGGTACTCGGCCACAGTGAGCGCGGCACGCGGCGTCAGCAACCGCTCGACCGTCGGATCGTCTGCCAGGTTCAAGAAGAAGACCACGCGCTCGAGCGCGCCGGTGGTCTCGAACTGCTGCATGAAGTACGCGGCTTCGCGGTGCGTGATACCCATCGCACCGAAGACGATGGCGAACTGCTCGCCGGACACGACACGCGCCTGCCTGATGATCTGCGCGGCGAGCTCGTTGGCTGGCAGACCGGAGCCTGAGAAGATCGGCAGCTTCTGCCCGCGGACGAGCGTGTTCAAGCCGTCAATCGCTGAGATGCCGGTCTCGATGAAGTCGGCCGGCTGCTCGCGCATGAACGGGTTGATCGGCGACCCGGTGATCTCCAGGCGTTTCTCAGGGATGATCGGCGCCCCACCGTCGATAGGCTTGCCTGCGCCATTCAAGATGCGCCCGAGCATATCGACGGACACGCCGACCTTCGCGACCTCCTCAAGGAAGCGAACGCGAGTGGTGTCGACGTCGATGCCTTGCGTTCCTTCGAAGACCTGGATGACGGCGGTGTCGCCCGAGACTTCAAGGACCTGCCCCGATCGCTCGCTGCCGTCAGGCAAAACGATGGCGACCATCTCGTTGTACGAGACGCCGTGGACGTTCTCGACGAAGATGAGCGGGCCGGTGACGTAGTTGACGGTTTGGTACTCGACCGTCAGCAGCGAGCGCTCCATCAGCGATTCGCGAGCCATCTACAGCACCTCGATTCCGGCGATGTCGTCGGCGACCTGCGTCACCATCTCCTGCATGCGAGCGATAGCCTCGTCGTGCGGCGTCGTCTTCAGGCCGGCGATCTCGTCGCGTATGGGAAGCTGGAGCACCTGGCGCAGGGACACGCCGCGGGACATCGCTTGCGTCGCCGCGTCGTAGAAGGCCAGGATGACCTTGAGCAGCCAGTACGCCTTCTTCGGGGGGCAGTACGCGTCCACCGCATCGAACGCGAACTGCTGCAGGAAGTCTTCGCGCAGCATCCGCGCGACCTCGAGGATGATCTTCTCCGTCTCCGGCAACGCATCGGGGCCGACGAGCTGCACGATCTCCTGGAGCTCGGTCTCTTTCTGAAGCAGGAACATGGCACGCTCGCGCACCTCTGCCCAGTCGTCAGCGACGTTCTCCTCGAACCACGGGCGCACCTGGCCGAGGAACAGCGTGTAGGACTTCGTCCACGAGATCGCAGGGAAGTGCCGCCTGTGCGCGAGCGAGGTGTCGAGCGCCCAGAAGGCGCCGGTCACGCGCAGCGAGTTCTGCGTCATCGGCTCGGACATGTCGCCGCCCGGAGGGGAGACCGCACCGACCATCGTCACCGAACCCACACGTTCGTCGCTGCCGAGAGCCATCACGCGTCCGGAGCGCTCGTAGAACGCCGCAAGTCGGGTGGCGAGGTACGCCGGGTAGCCTTCCTCGCCCGGCATCTCCTCGAGCCGACCCGAGACCTCGCGCAGCGCCTCGCCCCATCGCGACGTGGAGTCCGCCATCATCGCGACGTTGTAGCCCATGTCACGGTAGTACTCGGCCAGGGTGACGCCCGTGTAGATGGAGGCCTCACGAGCCGCCACCGGCATGTTCGAGGTGTTCGCCACGAGGATGGTGCGATCCATCAGCTTCGAGCCGGTGCGCGGGTCCTCCAGTTCGGGGAACTCCTTGAGGACCTCGGTCATCTCGTTGCCGCGCTCGCCGCACCCGACATACACGATGATGTCCACGTCCGCCCACTTCGCGAGCGACTGCTGCGTGACGGTCTTTCCCGTGCCGAAACCGCCCGGGATGATGGCATTGCCGCCAAGCGCGATCGGGAAGAACGTGTCGAGGATCCGCATGCCCGTCAAGAACGGCGTCGTCGGATCGAGTTTCCGCTGGTACGGCCGTCCGGTGCGGACCGGCCACTTCTGTGTCATCGTGATCTCGTAGCGGTCGTCCAGCACCGCCACCACCTGGTCGATGGTGTACTGGCCTTCCGGCACGACCTTCGTCACACGCCCGCGAAGACCCGGCGGCACCATGACCTTGTGCGTGACCGTCGGGCTTTCCGGCGTCGTTCCGAGCACGTCGCCCGCGACGACCTCTTGACCTACCTCGACAGCCGGCGTGAAGTCCCACGGCCGCTCCCTGTCGAGTGGAGACACCACGGTGCCTCTCGCAATGAAGTCGCTTCCCGTCTGCGCAGCAATGACCGGCAGCGGCCGCTGGATGCCGTCGTAGATCGACGACAGCAGCCCTGGCCCCAGCTCGAGCATAAGCGGGCCTTCCGTGGACTCCACCGGCTCGCCCACGCGCAGACCGGACGTGTCCTCGTACACCTGGACGGTCGCGAGGTCGCCTTCCAGACGGATGACCTCGCCCATGAGGCCGGCCTCGCCGACGCGCACCACGTCGTACATCTTCACACCGGTCATGCCCTGCGCGATGACGACCGGGCCGGTGATCTTGCTCAGTGTTCCGACAATCATCAGCCTCGCCTCAGTGTGATGTCGAATCCGATCGCCCGTCGGATCAGGCGTGACAGATACGCCCTGTGGTCTTCCTCCGAAACCAGCTTCTCGCGTATCGGCAGCGAGATGACGATCGGCCGATACGTCGAGTTGATCTTCTGCTGCGTCCGCTCGTCGATCTGCGACATGTACTCCTCGTTGACGGCGATGATGCCGCTGGAGTCATCGTCGATCAGATCGTTCAACCGGCGGCGCGCCTCGTCAGGCGAGTCGACCGTGACCACGTCGACCCCCGCGAGACGGAAGCCATCGCCAGTATCGCTATCTGTCAGGACGACGAGCTTATACAACGATGAGCTCCTCCTCCATGCGGTCGACAGGCATGCCGACCGAGACGCCCTTGACGATGATGCGCAGGTTCGTGACTTCGTTCGCCTTCATCCACAGATAGCTCACCATGACCCCGGCGCCGAGCGGATCGCCGCGCCCCATCGTGAACGCCTGCTTGGTCAGGTAATCTTCGAGCGCGCGCTCGAAGACCGCCACGGAGCCCGTCTCCACGTACTTGATCGCCACCGCCTCGACGGCGCGGCCGTATGGCGTGTATTTCAGCCGTTCGTAGATCTCGTCCACATCCGACTTCGACACGAGGTCCTGGAAGAGCGCTTCGCCCACGACAGTGCCGCCGGGCAGGAAGAAGGACATCGGGTCTTGTTCGCCCAGGTCCGCGTACAGGAGCCGGATGGCAGTGACGAGGTTGATCGTGTCAACCTGCGCCCCGATGAACCGCTTCACGAGCTCCTTGTTGACACCGCGCCCTTGCAGACGCTTGGTCGCCCACTCGGTGTAGTACCGGTCCAGTGCGAGCTCGAGCAGCGCCAGGTTGTGCGTCTCCACGTACTGTGGCATGACTGCATTCAGCGGCTCCGCGAAGGGCAGCCGCCACGTAGCCAGCGTGTCAGCCACCGCCTTCACCGACTCCTGTCGAGCCAACTCTTCGAGATCCACGCGAGACATCTGCCCTACCGGCATCACGCTGTCCAGGATCTCTTCTGTCGACAACGAGTGGTGCTTGCCGCGAACCACCGTCTTCACGTTGAAGAGGTCCCAGCGTCCAAGAAGAGCGATCAGGATCTCGCGCCCCTCGTCGTTTGCGAGGTCGTAGACCTTGCGGTACGAGCGGACCATGTTATCGCGCAGAGCCAGGTCGACCTGGTTCGCGGTCCGGCCCTGCAACAGCCGTTCTTCCAGGTCTGCAGCGTACTCGGTCTCCATGAGCTTGCGGATCACCGCGTCGAGATCGGGCGACCGCATGAGATCCTCGAGAAACGACCTCTTGAGCAGCCGTGACCGCATGCCACGGACGCGGGCATTGGTGTATCCGTAATCCTTGCCGGTTGGACGAGGCCGCTGGGCCCTTGCCGTCGTAGTCATCGCGTCAGGATCTCCGCAACCGCTGCCTCCGCTGCCGTCCGCACCTTCTGAAGCCGGGAATCGAACGTGTTCCTGCGGACCACTCGCCCCCCATGAAGCGAGACGACCAGGCCGCCTGTGATGGCATCGTCGGCCTCTACCTCGCCGCTTACACCGAAGTCAGCGAGGACTTTCCTCGCAAGCGCGACATCTGCCGGAGCCACCGTCACGACGCAGGAACCGTCGGCACCGGCCAGAGCCTCCTCGGCAAGGCCGCGGAACACGCGTTCGTACGCAGAATCGCCGCGCATCGATGCCAGTCGCGCAGCGGCCGCGTCGAACACCTGGTTCACCAGCTGCTCGCGCACTTGGGCGAGCGCGCGCTTGGCATCGAGCCGAGCGTCATTCACGATCTTCCCGGCGCGAGCACGCAGCGCCTCTTCGACCGCTTCGAGCTTGCGCTGCTTGATGCGTTCAGCCTCAGCGCGCGCCTCCTCGACGATCGACGCGGCCTGGATGTCAGCGGCGTTCAGGATGTCCCGGCACTCGCTGTCGGCCTGCTCCTCGAGTGCTCGGAAGATGTCCTCTATCGCCATGCCGGTCCCTTCCGTTGCGTCGTGTCTTGAACGTGAGCGTTAGACCACCGCACCTGCCTACTGCATCACCATGAACGCGATGACGAATCCGAGCAGGACGATGATCTCAGGAAGGGCCTGCAGGACGATGATGTTCGTGCCCACCTCGGGACGCTCTGCGAGCGTGCCAGCGCCCGCCGAGCCGATCCGCGCCTGTGCGTACGCAGCGCTGAATGCAGAGACGCTCATCGCGACCGCGGCCGCAGCCGCTTTCGCGATTCCGACCTTCGGATCCTCTGCTGCAGCGGCGGGGGCCTCCCCTTCGGCCGCCAGCGCGATGGCAGGAACCACCACGGTACCGACGAACGCGCTGCCAAACACCCACTTTGCGAGCCTGTTCTTGATCATGCGCTCTTCTCACCTCCGGTTTTCTGGAACGGCTTGTACTCGTTCTTGGTCGCCTCGTAGAACTTCCCGAAGAACTCGAGGAAGTTGAGACGCAAAGCGTGGATGGTCGGCGTGAACGCCGCCAGGATGAGATGCAGCCCGTGCATGAGCACGAGCACGACGATGGTGACGGGAAGCGGCATGGATTCGCCCAGCTTGTTGATCGCGCTGGCGAAGATGGCGTCCGAGAGCCCCACCGCCATGATACGGATGTAGCTGGCGATATTCGACACCGCTTCGAGAGCCTCGACGAAGCCCATGATGCTGCCGAAGGCGAGAGCCGTGAACACGCCCGCCAGCATGATCAGCGCCCCCATCATCTGAGCCGCTGGCTTGAGCTCGGGGGAAAGCAGCATCCCCGCTACGACCAGCACGATGGCCCCGAGAATGAAGCCTACTAGGCCACCTTTCACATACGCGTGCTTCATATGCTTCGTCTTGACGGCGTTCACGACGCCCAAGATGAGTCCGAAGAGGATCTGCAGGACGCCGAGCCCAAGCGCCATGCCGATCAGCGGCATGATGTCGTGCTCGCGGTTGTACGGCAGCGTGAATCCGAAGATCTTTATAGGTATGATTGCCCCGGCCTCCCACAGCGTCCCGCCGAAGAACTCGCCGTAGAAGAAGCCGAAGAGCGTCGCGCTCGTGGCTGCCGGCCCGAGGATGCTCGTCGCCAGCTGGACGCCGGCGTTGTCCTTGAACTTGAACCGCATCCACAGGATGATCGCCAGCATGATCGCACCGTAGCCGATGTCGCCGACGATCATACCGAAGATGAGCGGATAGCTCAGCGCGAACACGATCGTCGGGTCGATCGTACCGTACTGGGGCTTGCCTCCCATCAGGTAGCCCATGAGCGGCTCGAACGGTGCGGCCCACTTGGGGTTGCGCTGTGCGACCGGCGTCTCTTCGTACTCGTGCTCGTCGATCTCGAGCTGCTCCACGATCACGTCGGAACCGAAGTGATCCATGATGGACCGCTCGAGGTCCTTGAGCTTGTCAACCGGGATCCATCCGGTGATGACGAACGCGAATTCCGTCTGGCCGAACTTCGGCACCGCAGCGAGCTCATCGATCTTGTCAGTGAGAACGTCACGGATGGTGATGAGGCGCGTGTACCACTTGCGCGACATCTCGCTCAGGCCCTCGCGCACCTCTTCGAGTTGTTTCGGCAGCAGGGCCCGGCGCTCGCGCAACCGGTCGTACGCCACGTCGAACGGCATGTCCTGGAACTCGGACGGCAAACGCACCTGATTGACGTTCTCCATCGCCAGGAACTTGTGCACCGCTTCTGACGCCCGCTTCGGGAAGACGACGATGACCGCCGTCGTGTCTTCGTCGACATCTGTGGACACGATCTCGCACTGCGAGTCCGTGATCTTGTCGAGCTCGCGCTTCAGGTCTTCGAGAGCGGCCTTGTAGCGCCGCTCCACGAGGAGAGCGACAGAATCGTAGGTGCCCGTCGTGACGATCTGCTTCGCCAGCGGCTGGATCTTCTGCAGGATCGGTTCGTACCGAGCGAGCAGCGCCAGCTCCGCCTCCATGGAGGCCTGCGTCTGAGCGAGGTTCGCCGTCCGCTCCTCGACTTGCTCGATGACCTCGGCGACCTCGCGCGCCAGGTCTTTGCTGTCCTTGCTCCAGAGCTCGACGTACATCTTATCGCGCTCGGCCGGGTCGATCTCCTCTGCGGGCAGGTGCAGCGCCTTGAGGATCGAGCGGAGGCGCAGCAGCAGGTCCTCCATGCGCTGCTTCTCGTGTTCCTGCTCCGCGACCACCTCCATAGGCCGCAGCGGCACCTCGCCGGTCTGGATCTTCTTCGACAGGTCCTCGATGTGCAGGGTTCCTTCTTCGTGGAGCAGGCTGAGGACGTCGAAGAACAGGTTCTTGGGACCTATCACTTCGACCTTTGCCATTGGAACCAGCATGCTCGAACCCTCCCCCGATTCTCGGGTGTGGCCGTACTATCCGACGTCAGACGCTCGTGACTGCTCTGACGACGAACTCCACCGCCTCATCGATCTTCGGCTCCAGCTTCGCCTTGAGCGCTGCGGTCTGCTCCGGGATGCTTGCCCGGATCTCGGCTGCCTCCCGTTCCGCGGCCGCCAGGACTTCTTCGGTGTGCCGCTTCACCTGGCGATCCGCTTCCGCCTCAGCGTCCCGGAGGATGGCCTGCGCCTTCTTGCGCGCGTCTGCGACGGTCTTCTCGGCCTGGCTCCGCGCTGCGAGCACACGGCCGGAGATCTCCAGCTCCTTTTGCCGGATGAGGTACAGGGGCGACTCGGTGTCCTTGTCGACGACTTCTTGCTGGAACCTGATCTCTTCGAGAACCTTCTCGTCCACAGATCCGCTCCTCACGCCGCCCGCGACCCGCACGTGCAGGTCGCTCCGCACGACTGCGACACGCAGAAGCTGCCGCTGTTGCGCATTTCGGCGCGCGTTCGCGCCTTTCCTGCAAGAAACGAGAGGGTTTCAGAACGAGATGACGCGACGTTCCAGCCGTCGGCCGAAGGCGCAGGCGATCTCGTAGTTGATGGTGGACGCGTGCTCGGCAAGCTCCTCCATGACGATGCGTTCCTTGCCCTGCGAGCCGACGATGACGGCCTCGTCGCCGACCTCGACGCGCATGCCCTCGGGGACCTCCACCATAAGCTGATCCATGCAGACCCGGCCGATCTGCCGGCACCGCCTGCCGCCGATGAGCACCTCCATGCTGTTCGAGGCGAGCCGAGGAACGCCGTCTGCATACCCGAGGGGCAGCGTCGCCACCGTCGTCGGGCCGTTCGCGTGATACGTGAAGCCGTACGAGACGCCTTCGCCGAGACCGATCCGCTTGACGAACGACACCCGTGCGACCACTCGCATCGCCGGAACGAGCTCCACGCGCCCGTACGTCGACGGCGCTGGGTGCAGACCGTAGATGGCGATGCCGCAGCGCACCATGTCGAAGCGCGTTTCGGGTCGCAGGACCGTCGCGGCGCTGTTCGCTGCGTGCACGATGGACGGCCTCAGCCCCTCGGTCCGCATACGGCCGAGCGCCCGGCCCATGCGCTCGACCTGGCGCTCGAACTCCCAGTCGCCATGGACGTCCGCGGTCGCGAAGTGCGTGAACGCGCCTTCCATCTCCATGCCCGGCAAGGCCTTGAGCCACAGTGCGAAATCGGCCGCTTCCTCTGCCCGCACGCCGATGCGGTTCATCCCCGTATCGATCTTGACGTGGTACCGGATGGTCGCACCGGCGCTTGTCGCGGCCCTGCTCAGCGCAATGGCGTACTCCTTGGTGCAGACCGTGGGAACGGCGCGCGCTGCAACGACGTCTGCGGCCGCGTCGGGAGGCGCCTCGCTCAGCAAGTGTATCGGGACCTCGAAGCCAGCGTCACGAAGCGCGATCGCCTCGTCCAGCGTGGCGACCCCGAGCCTGTCCGCGCCGCCTGCAAGCGCGGCCCGCGCCACATCGACCGCTCCGTGTCCGTAGCCGTCTGCCTTGACGACGGCCATGAACAGCACGCCCGGGCCGGCGAGACCCTTGAGCGTCCTGACGTTGTCCGTGACAGCGCGTGTATCGATCTCCGCCCAGGCCCACCGGCGATTCGACATCGCGGCCTACTCCTCCGACGCCAAGGACCGCACGATGTCGGACTTGCTGACGATGCCGACAAGCCTGTCTCCGTCCATGACCGGAAGGCGGCTCACGTCTTTGTCGACCAAGAGCGTGGCGACGTCTTCTATCGGGGCGTCGGCGTTCACCGTCACCGGCTTCCTCGTCATCACGTCGCCCACCGTCGCGCCGACGGCTTTCTTCAGTTCGGTCTCGAACCGAGCCGCCGCAGGAGGATACATGATGAATCCGTCGAGGAGGTGGATGTACGTGGGGAACTGGACCTTGACGTCTTGCATGATGAGGTCGCCTTCGGTGACGATGCCGACGAGCGCGCCGTCGCGCAGCACTGGCAGAGCGCCGACACGACGCTCCGCCATGAGCCTGGCCGCGTCGCGTACCGGCATGTCCTCGGTAACGGTCACCGGATCCGGCGTCATGATGTCTCGCGCCGTCTTGCCCATCGTCGCCTCCGCTCGGTCTGTCCGCACGTCCCGAGGAGATTCTACCCGACAGGCGTCACGGGTGGCGGTGACCGAGAAGCTCGCGCACCGCTGCCGGAAGGTATGCCGGGAGGTCCTTGGAGGTAAGGCAGACCTCCGTCAGCTCGTCAGCCGCCCGATCCCCTGCCCGCGCGTGAAGGTACGCCGCAAGCGCGGCCGCCTCCAGCGGCTCGAGGCCCTGGGCGAGCAGCGTGCCCGTCATCCCCGCCAGCACGTCGCCCATGCCTGCGGTCGCCATGCCGGGATTCCCGGCCATCGTGATGAGAGCGCGATCGGCGCACGCGACGACCGTCCGAGCGCCTTTCAACACACACGCGCAGCGAGGTGCCGACGCCCGCAGCGCCGACGAGATGCGGTCTGTCTGGACCTCGGACGGCGAGATCCCCAGCAACCGCGCGAGCTCGCCCGGGTGCGGCGTCAGGACCGTGGGAGCCCGGCGCGCTGTCGCGGCACTGAGCCCGTCAGGCCCGAGCACGTTCAGCGCGTCAGCGTCAAGCACGAGGGGACACTCGACACCGGACACGATGGACCGCGCTGCGGCCGCGACCGAGGCGTGCGCCGTCAGGCCCGGGCCCATCACGACCGCATCGACGTCACGCGCGAGCCGCAGAACGTGCTCGGCGGCCTGCTCGCTCAGTGCGCCTTCGTCAGTCTCGGCGAGACCGACCGCGATCACGTGCGGCAGCGCAGACTGCACCACGGGCACCACAGACGCCGGCACCGCCGCGAATACGTATCCCGCGCCCATCCGCATCGCACCCGACGCGGCAAGAACGGCCGCTCCCGCATACAGGCGAGACCCGGCCACGATAAGCACGCTGCCGCGGTCGCCCTTGTGCGCGTCTGGAGCAGGCACGGGCAAGAGCGCAGCGTATTCGGCCGCCTCCCACACCTCGACGCGCGGTGGACGCCGTGCGCTCACCGGCACCCCGATGTCGGCGACGCGCACCTCGCCCGCGTAGGCCGCCGCCGGGTAGATGAGCAGCCCCGGCTTGAGGGCGATGAACGTCACGGTGATGACGGCGCGAGGCACAGGACCGAGCAAGGCCCCAGTGTCCGCATCGATGCCAGAGGGCACGTCGACGGCCAGCACCGGCCGGGAGGCCGCAGCCATCTCGTGCAGGACCTCTGCGACTCCGTCCCGGACCGGGCCACGAAGGCCGATGCCGAGCACCGCGTCCACGACAAGCGCAGCGTCGCGAGCGTGCTCGCGGACGGCGGCCGCCTCGCTCGATGCGATCCAGGCCACGCCGGCCTGCTGCGCGCGGGCCGCGGCCGACTGGGCGGGCTCGGGAAGCGCGGCCGGATCGACGAGGCTCACGACCCGTACGTCCCGACCACGCTCGCACAGGAGCCGCGCCGCCGCCCAGCCGTCGCCGCCGTTGTTTCCGCCGCCGCACACGACGAGCACGCGGCCGGCAGGCGCGATCTCGAGAGCGGCAGCCGCGACGGCCTCGCCGGCCCGCTCCATGAGATCGGCGAGCGTGACGGCGCTCGAAGCCTCCGTCTCGGCCTCGGCCTCTCGGATGCCGTGCGAGAAGAGAACTGGACGCACGTAGCCCCCTCTCAGGCGAAGGGCGTCCGCACCATCGTGCTCGTCAGCCTTCGATGTCGTCAAGGACGGTGCGCGCTTCTTTGAACGCCTCCTCCAGCCGCTCCGCGCTGGTGGCGGCCCGCGGTTCTGGCTGCGGCCGCATGCGCTCGGTGACGGCGACCGCCGAAGCGACTGCGTTCAGGTGCGTGTAGCTCAGCGACAGGTGCATCTCGACGACGCCGGCTTCGCGCGCGATCTCTTCGGCCCGGCCGGACAGGCGAGGAACGGGCCGCCCCCGTTCGTCACGGACGACCTCGACGTCGGTGAAGCGTATGCCCCCCGAGAAGCCCATGCCGAGCGCCTTGAGGACGGCCTCTTTTGCCGCGAACCGCATGGCGTAGTGGATCTCCGGCCGTGCTCGCGAATCGCAGTACGCGCGCTCCTCTTCCGAGAACAAGCGCTCGCGCATCCTCGGATGGCGTTCGAGGGCCCGACGCATGCGCTCGATCTCGACGATGTCCACGCCGAGTCCGCTGATGGAAGGGGCGTCGGCGGCCACGTTCACTCCACGGTCACGGACTTCGCCAGGTTGCGGGGCTGATCGACATTGCAGCCGCGCAGCTTGGCGATGTGATACGCGAGCAGCTGAAGCGGCACAGCAGCGGGAATCGCAGACAGCGCCTCGCTCACCTGCGGGATCCACAGGACGTGCTCGGCGTACGACCGGATCGCCTCATCGCCGTAGGTCGCCACGGCGATGACGCGAGCGCCGCGCGCACGGACTTCCTGGATGTTGCTGACGACCTTCTCATACGTGTGCCCCTGCGTCGCCACGACGACTACCGGCACATCTGGCGTGATGAGCGCGATCGGGCCGTGCTTCATCTCGCCGGCGGGGTACGCTTCCGCGTGGATGTAGCTGATCTCCTTGAGCTTGAGCGCGCCTTCCATCGCAACGGGCACACCCATCCCGCGCCCCAAGAAGAGCGAGGACACGGCCTGCGTGTATTCGCGTGCGCACGCCTCGATGTCCTGCGCATCGGCCAGTATCGCTTCCACGACGTCAGGAACGGTCGCGAGCTCCGCCCACAGCGACGCGACCTGCTCTGGCTCGAGCGTCGCTCTGGCCTGAGCGAGCCTGAGCGCGAGGACCGAAAGCGCGGCGATCTGTGCCGTGAACGTCTTGGTCGCAGCGACTCCGATCTCCGGACCTGCGTGCGTGTAGATGACGCCGTCGGCCTCCCGCGTGACGCGGCTGCCGACCACGTTCGTCACCGCGAACACCCGCGCGCCGCGCTCGCGCGCCTCACGGACTCCAGCGAGCGTATCGGCCGTCTCGCCCGACTGCGTGATGGCGACGACGAGCGTGTTCCTGTCCACGATCGGGTCGCGATACCGGAACTCGCTCGACACGTCCACCTCGACGGGCACGCGCGCCCACTGCTCGATGAGCAGCTTCGCCACCAGCCCTGCGTGATACGAGGTGCCGCAGGCGACGATGAACACCCGCTCGATCGCGGCGAGCTCTTCGTCGCTCATCTGCAGCTCGGACATCTGGATGCGCCCGTCTTCGCCGACGCGCCCACGCAGCGTCTCGCGCAACGCTTTCGGCTGCTCGAAGATCTCCTTGAGCATGAAGTCTTCGTAGCCGCCCTTCTCGGCAGCATCGAGGTCCCACTCGACGACCATCACCTCAGGCTCGACTTCCGCCCCAGACGCGTCGTGCACCGTCACACGCTCCGGCGTGACGACCGCTACCTGGCCGTCGTGCAGGACCGCGACGCGGCGCGTGTGCTCGAGGACCGCGGGGATGTCGCTCGCAACGATGTTCTCGCCGTCGCCCAGACCGATGATGAGCGGCGAGTCCTTGCGGGCGGCCACGAGAAGGTCCGGGTGATCGAGGTGGACGGCCGCGATCGCGTAACTGCCGTGCAACCGGGCGGTGGCCTTCTGCACCGCCGCCACCAGGTCGCCCTCGTACAGCGCCTCGATCAGGTGCGCGACCACCTCGGTGTCGGTCTCGGAGCGGATCGCGTGCCCTGCGGCGGCGAGCTCGGTGCGCAGCTCAGCGAAGTTCTCGATGATGCCGTTGTGGACGATCGCAAGACGGCCGGAGCAGTCCCGGTGCGGGTGCGCGTTGTCCTCCGTCGGAGCGCCGTGAGTGGCCCACCGGGTGTGGCCGATGCCAGCGGTGCCGACGACTGGATCGCCTGCCACCGCCGCCTTGAGGTTCTCGAGCTTCCCGACACGCCGGACGAGCGCCATCTCGCCGTCGCTCACCACGGCCACGCCCGCAGAGTCGTATCCGCGGTACTCGAGCCGCGTCAGGCCGCCGAGCAGTACGCCACACGCTTGCCGGGGGCCGGTGTAGCCCACGATTCCGCACATCAGCGATCCTTCCTCGATGAGAGCCGGCGCGCGGCCGGACCGGGTGCAGAGGGGTGCGAGAGCACGCGAGGATTATACCAGCGGCCGTCTGACGCCCGCGTGACGGATCGGCGACGCTCAGCCGAGCTCGGTACGGACCACCTCGGCGATCGACGCAGCGATCTCGCGTGCCACCTGCTCCTCGGCCGCCTCCACCATGACGCGGACGAGCGGCTCGGTGCCCGACGGACGCACGAGCACGCGACCGTGTTCCCCGAGACGGCGCTCCGCATCGTGCACCGCATCGTGCACGGCGGTGCTGCTCGCGAGCAGCGCCTTGTCCGCGACCGGCACGTTCAGGAGAACCTGCGGGTACCGTCGCATGACGGTCCGCAGCTCAGAAAGCGGCGTGTCGGTGGACTTGACGATGGACGCGAGCTGCAGCGCGGTGATGAGACCGTCGCCTGTCGTGGTGTGCTCCATGAAGATGATGTGGCCTGACTGCTCGCCGCCGAGCACGGCTCCGCTCGCACGCATCTGGTCGATCACGTAGCGGTCGCCGACCTTGGTCTTGAGCACGGCGATGCCGTGCTCGCGCATCGCGACCTCGAGCCCAAGGTTGCTCATGACCGTTGCAACGAGCAGGTCTCCCGCGAGCCGGCCCTGCTGCTTCATGTGGACTGCGGCGATGGCCATGATCTGGTCTCCGTCGACCACGGCCCCGCTCCCGTCGACCGCGAGCACCCGATCCGCATCGCCGTCGTGCGCGATCCCGAAGTCGACCTCGTGTGCACGCACCAGGTCGCTGATGACGTCCATGTGCGTCGAGCCGCACCCAGCGTTGATGTCGAGCCCGGTCGAGTCGCAGTTCACCGCGTGCACAATGGCGCCGAGGTCGCGCAGCGCTTTGACTGTGGTGAACGACGCGGCGCCGTGCCCGCAGTCCACTGCGATAGTGAGCCCGACGAGATCGCCGCCGATCGTGTCGATGGCGTGCGAGACGTAGCGGGCCTGAGCGTCCGGGACGGCGTAGGCGCGCCCGACGCGCGCGCCGACTGGTCGGTCGGCAGCCGGCCGCTCGGCGACGAGGAACTCTTCGATCTCGTCTTCGATCTCGTCGGGAAGCTTGAACCCGTCGCGATCGAAGAGCTTGATGCCGTTGTACTCTGCCGGGTTGTGCGATGCCGAGATGACGACGCCGCCGTCCGCTTCCATGCTTCTCGCGAGATACGCGACCGCAGGCGTCGGCACCACGCCGAGCCGGAGCGCATCCGCACCGCCCGCACAGATGCCCGCCACGACCGCCGCTTCGAGCATGTCGGCGCTCCGCCGGGTGTCCGTGCCGACCACGATAGTCCCCGACCCCTTCTTGGCGAGGAACCTGCTCGCCGCTTCGCCGATCTTGAACGCGAGCTCCGGCGTCAGCTCGGCATTCGCCACGCCCCGCACGCCGTCCGTCCCGAACAGTCGTCCCATCGATAGCTCCTCGATCCCGGTAACGCGAACAGGCCCGCCGCGAGGGCGGGCCTGGCCGTTCGCACATCCTGCCTCGCAGCTCTAGCGCTTCGAGAACTGCGGGCGCTTGCGCGCCTTCTTCAGGCCGTACTTCTTGCGCTCGACCATGCGCGGGTCGCGGCGCAGCAGCCCGGCGCGCTTGAGCTCGCCGCGATACGTGTCGCCGGCCTCGAGAAGCGCACGGGCGATGCCGTGCCGAAGGGCGCCGACCTGACCGCTCACGCCGCCGCCCGTGATGTTCGCCACCACGTCGAAGCGACCGAGCGTCTCGGTGACCTTGAACGGCTGGAGCACGAACGTCTTGAGGGTCTTGCGGCCGAAGTAGTCGTCGAACTCCTTGCCGTTCACGATGATGCGGCCGGTGCCCGGCATCAGCCGCACGCGAGCCACGGACGTCTTCCGACGGCCAGTGCCCCAGTAGACTGCCTTGTTCTCAGCCATTCGTTAGACCTCCAGGGTGATCTGCCGCGGCTTCTGCGCCTGATGCGGATGGTCCGGCCCCGCGTACACCTTGAGCTTCTTGCCCATGGCCCTCCCGAGGGTGTTCTTCGGGAGCATGCCTTTGACGGCCCGCTCGACCACGCGCTCGGGGCGCTTGGCGAGCATGTCGCCGATCGCCATCGACTTCAGGCCGCCCGGGAAACCCGAGTGCCGGAACACGCGCTTGTCCTGCAGCTTCTTGCCGGTGAGCCGCACCTTGTCCGCGTTCACGACGATGACGAAGTCGCCGACGTCGACGTGCGGAGTGTACTGCGGCTTGTGCTTGCCTCTCAGGATCGAGGCGACTTCGCTGGCGAGCCGCCCGAGCGGGATGTCGGTGGCGTCGACGACGAGCCACTCGCGCTCGACCTCGCCCGGCTTGGCGTAGTAGGTCTTCACATGGTCCTCCACGATCTACGACTGCGCAGTCCTCTTCACAAGTTTCACGGGGCTCATGAAGCGAACCCTTACACTTTATCCGCCGCCAGCGGGAGTGTCAACAAACGCCTCCGGGTGTATCCATATCGGCGCACCTCTCACAGCCAGCAGTCCTCGGGGTAGGTGACGTGCCACAGCGTGAGCCCGTGCGGCGGCGCCGTGGGCCCGGCCATCTCGCGCTTGCCGCTGCGAAGCGCCTCTTCCAGCCACCCCGCCTCCCGCCGGCCGACACCGATCTCCACGAGCGAGCCCACGATGATCCGCACCATCGAGTGCAAGAACGCGTTCCCGACGACACGCACGGTGACGACATGCTCCCCCATCTCACGCCCTGGAGCGATCTCCACCAGGTCGATCCGGCGTCGCGTCGGCCCTTTGTCGACGGACTCGGACGCGCAGAACGCAGCGAAGTCGTGCTCGCCCACCAAGCACGCCGCAGCGTGTCGCATGGCGTCCAGGTCCAGCGGACGCTTCACCCACCACGCGACCTTCCGCACGAAGAGCGGTGGCACGGGACCCGGAACGAGCAGGTATCGGTACTCCCGCGCGAGCGCCGAGCGTCGGGCGCTGAATCCGGCCTCTGCGTACGTGGCCGACTGGATGACGAGATCCTCGCCAGTGAGCGCGTTCAAGGAGCGGACGAGCACGTCTAGCGGCGGTTCGGATCCTGTCTCCGCGAAGCTCACCACCTGCCCGAGCGCGTGCACGCCGGCGTCGGTGCGCCCGGCTCCGACGATCTTTACCGGCCGCCGCACGATCACGCTGAGCGCCTGCTCGATCTCGCCTTGCACCGTCCGAAGGCCGGGCTGCCGCGCGAAGCCGCTGAAGCCTGAGCCGTCGTACGACACGTGCAGCACGAGCGTCCGGTCCGTCATCGCGATTCCCTCACATCCACAGCGCGAGCCCAGCGCAGAGCGCCACGAGCGCCCCCAGCACCGCCCAGTCTACCGCTCGCATCGCAAGCTCGTTCATCCGCGTCCGACGTCGGCCGCTCGCGTAGCAGCGCGCTTCCATCGCAATCGCAAGCTCGTCTGCCCGACGGAAGAGGTTCACGAACAGCGGCACCAGCACCGGGACGAGGGCCCGGGCACGCTTGATCGGTCCGCCCTGGTCGAAGCGGGCACCGCGCGCTGCCTGGGCGAGCATGATCTGCTCCGCCTCGTACGCGGTGGTCGGTATGAACCGCAGCGCGATGGTCAGCATCATCGCGATGTCGCCGACCGGCACTTGGAACAGGGCAAGCGGGCGCATGAGCCGTTCGAGGCCGTCGGCGAGCGCGACGGGGCTCGTCGTCAGCGTGAGCATCGACGTCACCACCACGAGCAGCACGATCCGCAGAGCGAAGAAGGCGCCCGTCACCGCACCTGCCGGATCGAGCCACAGCGGACCAGCGTGCAAGACGCCCTCAGGAACGCTTCCCCAGCGGAGCGCGTGAGCGGCGAGCGTGATGGCGAGGATGAGCCCCACCGCCTTGATGCCGCGCAAGACGGAGCGCACAGGAAGCCTTGATGACCGCACGGCAAGCGCGAGCAGTGCGACGAGCACCAGGTACGCCTCGAAGCGGCCCACGCTGAACAGCGCGATGGTGACGAGCGCCACCGCTCCAAGCTTCGTGCGCGGGTCGAGACGGTGCACGACCGAGTCAGCAGGCACGTACTGTCCGATGCTCAGCACCTGCATCACGACCGCCGCCTCGCGTCGAGAAGCAGCCTGCCGACCTCCTCGGGCGTCGAGCCGACGCCTTTCAGGGGAGCGCCGCGCCGGAGCGCTTCGACCTGGATCCAGAGAAGCTCGGGCAACCGCAGCCCCGTCGCTTCGTAGCGCCCAGGCGCTCGCACCACGTCTTCGACGCTGCCCGAGAACACGACCCTGCCATCACGGAGGGCGACGATGCGGTCCGCGAGCGCAAGGAACGGATCGGGGTGGTGTGTGACCACCACGACGCCGTGCTCCTGACGCTCCCTGCGTATCAGGTCCACCACCGCACGACGCCCGGAGCCGTCCAGACCCACCGTCGGCTCATCGAACAGGAGATAGTCGGCGCCGAGCGCGAGCACTCCGGCGATGGCGACCCGCCGTGCTTCGCCACCGGAAAGAGAGAACGGAGAGCGCGCCCCGAACGCCTCCGGGTCGAGGCCGACCCGCGAAAGCGCGCGTTCGGCGACCTCGAGCGGTCGAGGAGCGCCCAGCATGCGCGGCCCGAACGCGACATCTTCCAGCACCGTCTCGCCGAACAGCTGCCGCTCCGGATTCTGGAAGACGATGCCGACCGCGCTCGCAGGTGGGTGAGGCAGCGGAGATCCGTCGATCGTCACGGACCCCTCACCGGGAGCGAGCAGGCCGGCGAGCACCTTGAGCAACGTCGACTTCCCGCTTCCGGTGACGCCGACGACCAGCACGACCTCGCCGCGTTCCACCTGCACGCTCACGCCGTCGAGCGCCCGCTGCTCGGCGACGGTGCCGCGGTTGTACGCGACAGCGATGTCGGCCGCGCTCAGACCCACAGCGCGTCCACCAACCTCGACGCGTCGGCCTCGAGCGGGACGTCGACGCCTCCGGCTGCGAGCATGCGCGCCACCTCAAGCGCCGGAGACGGCTGGACGTCGAGGGTCTGCATCGTCTCAGCGTCCTTCAGCAGCGACTCGGCGTCTTCGTCGTATACGACCTTGCCCTCGCGCAGCCCGATGACGCGGTCGCACAACGCGATCTCCGATGCATCGTGTGTGATGTGCACGATGGTGCGCCGTTGGCGATGGAAGCGTTCCATCGCGGCAAGCACGCTTTCGCGTCCAGCCGGATCCAGCATCGCGGTCGGCTCGTCCATCACCAGGTACGAAGGCTGCATCGCGAGCGCCCCCGCGATGGCCAGCCGTTGCTTCTGGCCTTCAGACAGGGTGTGCGGCTCGCGTCGCTCGAGGCCCTGGAGCCCCACCGCCTCGATCGCGGCGGCCACCCTGCGGCGGATCTCCTCCGAGGGCAGCGCCAGATTCTCGGGACCGAACGCGACGTCCTCCTCGACCGTAGCGCCCACGATCTGGTTGTCCGGGTTCTGCAGCACCAGCCCGACCGTCGCACGGACGACGTCGAGCGCGCTTTCGTCGGCCGTGTCGTGCCCGTCCACCAGCACTCGGCCCTGGCTCGGGAGAAGGATGCCGTTGCTGAGCAGCGCGATCGTGGACTTGCCGGACCCGTTGGGCCCCACGAGGGCAACTCGCTCCCCCTCGCTGATGCTCACGTCGACACCCGAGACGGCCGGCGGGCCATCGTCCCGGTACGAGAACGAGACTGCTTCGAAGACGATCACTTCGCTCCTTGCCGAATACGCAGCCGAGGGCCTCGGATCGAGCCGAGACCCTCGGGACGAGTGCATGCCCGGCGGGTCCGGGCCATTCAGCGCCTCAGTCGACGAGCTCGAGTATCACCATGGGCGCAGCGTCGCCCTTGCGCGGACCGATGCGGTAGATACGCGTGTATCCACCAGGGCGCTCCGCGTAGCGCGGCGCGATCTCGGCGAACACCTTGTGCACCAGCGCACGGTCCTTGAGCTCCGCCAGAGCGAGGCGGCGTGCGTGCAGATCGCCACGCTTGCCCCACCCGATGATCCTATCGACGAGTTCGCGCACCTCCTTGGCACGCGTCTCGGTGGTCTTGATGCGCTCGTGCGTCAGCAAGGCGATCGCCAGGCTCCGAAGCATCGCTTCGGTGTGGCTGGCATCGGTGCCGAGCTTCCGCCCCTTCTTCGCGTGTCTCATGTCCTGGTCACTCCTAGTCGGCAAGGCTCAGACCGATGGCCTGGAGCTTGTCTTTGACTTCCTCGATGGACTTCGCGCCGAAGTTCCTGATGTTCAAGAGGTCGGCCTCGCTGCACGCCACGAGCTGCCCGACTGTGTTGACGCCCTGGCGCTTCAGGCAGTTGTACGACCGCATAGAGAGATCGAGCTCCTCGATAGGCAGGTCGAGCTTGCTGTCGGACTCGCCCTTACCAGACGAGAAGATGCCCTCCTCCGGCATGTCTCCGCCTGCCTGTTCGACGAACAGGCGCATGTGCTCGGTGACGATGCGTGCCGCGCTGGCCACGGCTTCCGCCGGATCCACCGCGCCGTTCGTCTCGACCTCCAGGATGAGCTTGTCGTAGTCGGTGCGCTGACCGACACGCGTATTCTCGACGACGTACGCGCACCTCGCGACCGGGCTGAACAGCGAGTCGACGGTGATGACGCCGATGGGATCGTCGGCCCGCTTGTTGCGGTCGGCGCTCACGTAGCCTCTTCCGATGCCGATGCGGACGCTCATCTCGAGGCGAGCGCCCTTCTCAAGCGTCGCGATCGGATGCTCGGGATTCACGAGCTCGAACTCCGCTGGGACCTTGAGGTCGGCGCCGGTGACGGCCGCCGGTCCGGTGACGTCGAGCGTTGCCACGCCCTCGCCTGCGCCGATGCCGGTCGCGCGGAACACCAGGCCCTTGACGTTCAGGACGATGTCGGTGACGTCCTCGCGGACGCCGTCGATCGTCGCGAACTCGTGCTGCACGCCCTCGATGCGGATCGACGTGGCCGCCGCACCCTGAAGCGACGACAGCAGCACGCGACGCAACGAGTTGCCGAGCGTGTACCCGTACCCGCGCTCCAGCGGCTCGACGACGTAACGAGCGGTGCGCTCGTCGATGACGTCGACCGACACCTGGGGCCTCATGAAGTCTGTCATTGACTAAGCCTCCTTGGCTTCGATCAAGGCTCTACTTCGAGTACAGCTCGACGATGAGCTGCTCGCGGACGGGTGCATCGATCTGCTCGCGCGACGGAAGCGACAGGATCTTGCCCTGGAGCTTCTCCATGTCGACTTCGAGCCAGGCCGGGATCTCCATCTTCGACGACGAGATCAACGCGGCCTTGATGACGGTCAGGTCCTTCGCCTTCGGCGAGACGGCGATCGTCTGGCCGGGCTTTACCCGGTACGACGGGATGTCGACCCGGCGGCCATCGACGAGGAAGTGGCCGTGGCGCACCATCTGCCGTGCTTCATCGCGCGACGCGGCAAAGCCGAGGCGGTACACGACGTTGTCCAGCCGCGTCTCGAGCAGACGCAGCAGGTTCTCGCCCGTGATGCCCGGCATCCGCGTGGCAAGCTTGTAATAGTTCCGGAACTGCTTCTCGAGCAGCCCGTAGATGCGCTTCGCCTTCTGCTTCTCGCGGAGCTGCAGACGATATTCGCTGTCACGAGGGCGCTTCTTGCCCGCCATGCCCGGCGGGTACGGCCGGCGCTCCATGGCGCACTTGTCGCTGTAGCAGCGATCGCCCTTCAAGAAGAGCTTGATGCCTTCGCGGCGGCACAGCCTGCAGTCCGCCCCTGAGTAACGTGCCATAGCTCGTGGTCCTTCCGGTTATCAGACGCGCCGACGCTTGCGCGGTCGGCATCCGTTGTGCGGGACAGGGGTGCAGTCCTGGATGCTCGCGATCTCGAGCCCTGCGGCCTGCAGCGAGCGGATCGCGGTCTCCCGGCCGGAGCCCGGCCCCTTCACGAAGACCGAGACCTTGCGCATCCCGTGCTCCTGCGCGATCTTCGCGCAGGCCTCGGCCGCCAACTGCGCGGCGAACGGGGTCGACTTGCGGGAGCCCTTGAACCCGACCGTGCCTGCGGACTGCCAGGCGATCACGTTGCCCTGCGGGTCCGTGATGCTCACGATCGTGTTGTTGAACGTGCTCTTGATGTGGGCCTGGCCGACAGCGATGTTCTTGCGCTCGCTGCGCTTCAGCCTTGCCTTGACGTTCTTCTTCTTGGCCGCCATGGACTACTTGCCCTTCTTCTTCGCACCGATCTGACGCCGGGGACCCTTGCGCGTGCGCGCATTGGTGTGCGTCCGCTGGCCGCGCACGGGAAGGCCCTTGCGATGCCGCAGTCCCCGGTAGCACCCGATCTCCATCAGGCGCTTGATGTTCTGCCCGACCTCGCGGCGCAGGTCGCCCTCGACCTTCAGGTTCCGGTCGATGTACTCGCGAAGCCGGACGATCTCTTCTTCGGTGAGGTTCCGGACGCGGGTGTCCGGATTGACGCCGGTCTCACGGAGGATCTTCTGGCTGGTCGTGAGGCCGATGCCGTAGATGTAGGTCAACGCGATCTCGATGCGCTTCTCGCGCGGGAGGTCGACACCTTCGATACGTGCCACGTAGTCCTCCTACCTAACCTTGGCGCTGCTTGTGGCGAGGGTTCTCGCAGATCACCAGCACGCGGCCGTGCCGCTTGATGACCTTGCACTTCTCGCATATGCGCTTCACTGAGGGCCGTACCTTCATCGATGGTCCTTTCGGAACGTGCTCATCTCTATGTCCACACCCAGCCGCTGGTGCGTGTTTTCTTCTACACGGCTCCGGGCGTCTCGCGCACCGGACCGAGAACGGTCACTTGTACCGGTAGGTGATCCTGCCACGCGTCAGGTCGTACGGAGAAAGCTCGACGACGACCCTGTCCCCCGGGAGGATACGGATGTAGTGCATGCGCATCTTGCCTGAGATGTGCGCGAGGACCTTGTGGCCGTTGTCGAGCTCTACCCTGAACATGGCGTTCGGGAGCGGCTCGATGACCGTGCCCTCCATCTCTATGGCATCTTCGCGCTTCGCCAACTCATCCTCTCCTCATCGCCGAGAAGTCGCAAACGTGGAGTATAACCCACGCCACCCTGCTCAGTCCACCCGAATGTCTGCTTCTGCTATTCCAATGTCAGGACGACCGGGCCGTCCGCCGTTATCGCCACCGTGTGCTCGAAGTGCGCCGACAGGCTGCCATCTGCCGTCACCACCGTCCACCCGTCGTCGAGGGTGCGGACCGCGTACCCTCCTGCATTCACCATCGGCTCGATGGCGATGACCATGCCTGAGCGCAAAGGCAGACCGGTGCCTGCTCGCCCGAAGTTCGGCACCTGCGGCTCTTCGTGCATCGATCGCCCGACGCCGTGCCCGACGTACTCCCTCACCACCGAGAATCCGGCGTTCTCGACGACGCTCTGCACCGCACTGCCGATGTCGCCCAGCCGCATGCCGGGATGGCACCGAGCGATGCCGGCCTCCAAGGACTCCCGCGTGACGTCCATCAGCCGACGCGCCTCGTCCGAGACCTCCCCTGCAGGGAAGGTCATCGCGGCGTCGCCGTAGAAGCCGTCCACGATCACTCCGCAGTCGACCGACACGATGTCGCCCTCTTTGAGCCTCCGCTTCCCGGGGATGCCGTGAACGACCTCGTCATTCACGGACACGCACAGCGTTGCGGGAAAGCCGTGGTACCCGAGGAAGGCGGGCTTGCCGCCTTCCCGACGGATGTGCTCCGCCGCGATCTCGTCGAGCTGTCGAGTGGTGACGCCTGGCGCTACCGCTTCGCCGACGACACGCAACGCGCTCGCCGTGATGCGCCCTGCCTCACGCATCACCTCGATCTCCGCTGGCGACTTGAGCAGCATCAACGCGCAGCACTCTCCACGATCTCGCGGATCTGCGCGAACACGTCCTCGACAGACCGGTTGCCGTCAACGCGTCGGAGGAGGCCCTTCTTGCTGTAGTAATCGATGAGCGGGGCGGTCGAGCGCTCGTACACTGCGAGGCGATTGGTCACCGTCTCGACGGTGTCGTCGTCACGCTGGAAGAGCTCTCCGCCGCAGGCGGGACACACGCCGCTTGCCGTCTCCGGCTGCGCGAGCACGTTGTAGATGGCGCCGCACGCCTTGCAGGTCCGACGGGCCGTCAGGCGATCGATCAATGCCGAGCGGTCGACCTCGACGCTGATGACCGCATCGAGCTGCTTGCCGAGCGCTTCGAGCTCCTTGTCGAGCGCATCTGCCTGAGCGACGGTGCGCGGGAACCCGTCGAGGATGAAGCCAGCCGCCGTGTCAGGCTCCTGCAGACGCGCTTTCACGAGGCCGATGACGACGAGGTCCGGCACCAGCTCGCCCTTGTCCATGTAGGACTTGGCGGTCATGCCGAGCGGCGTGCCGGCGGCGACCGCTGCGCGCAGTATGTCGCCGGTCGAGATGTGTGCTAGGTGGTACGTCTCGACGAGCTTCGCCGCTTGCGTCCCTTTTCCGGCGCCGGGGGCGCCCAAGAGCATCAGGTTCACGTCCCCTACCCCTTCCTACTTGAAGAAGCCGTCGTAGTGCCGCATCCGAAGCTGGCTTTCCAGCTGCGTCATCGTCTCGAGCGCCACGCCCACCATGATGAGGAGCGACGTTCCGCCGAACACTCGAAGCAACGGTGAGGCCGTCGACTGGAACTGGAACACGAGCTGCGGACCCACCGCGATCGCAGCGAGGAAGAGCGCGCCTGGCAGCGTGATGCGGTTCAGCACGTTCTCGATGTACTGGGCGGTCTGCTTGCCCGGACGCACGCCAGGGATGAAGCCGCCGTTCTTCCGCAGGTTGTCAGCAAGCTCGATCGGGTTGAAGACGAGCGCCGTGTAGAAGTACGTGAAGAACACGATAAGCACGACGTACAGCGCGATGTTCAACCATCCCTGCGACAGCGCGGTGCCGAAGGACGCCAGCCACTTCACGGTCGGGAAGAAGCGCGCGATGGTCGCCGGGAATATCAGCACCGAGGACGCGAAGATGATGGGTATGACGTTCGCGCCGTTCACCTTGAGCGGGATGTAGGTGCCGGATCCGCCGTACACCTTCCGCCCCACCACGCGCTTCGCGTACTGCACCGGGATGCGCCGCTGTCCGCGCTCCATGAACACGACCGCGGCGATCACGAACACGAACACGATCAGCAGGAACGCCGTGAGGTACCACTCGTTGAGCTGCATGGCGTTGACGATCGTCACCGGGAACCGCGCGACGATGTTCGCGAAGATGAGGAGCGACATGCCGTTCCCGATGCCCCGCTGCGTGATGAGCTCGCCCAGCCACATGATGAACGCAGTGCCAGCGAGCAGCGAGATGATGATGACGATGCGGGTGAGCCAGTCGAAGCGCACGCCGATGCCGCCCTGCGAGACGTCGGCCTGGAAGATGCTCAGCAGACCGATCGACTCCAAGAAGCCGATGCCCAGCGTCAGATACCTCGTGACCTGGGTGATCCTGCGTTGACCGGCCTCGCCTTCCTTCGCCCACTGCTCGAGGGTGGGGATGACCGCCTGCAAGAGCTGCATGATGATCGATGCGGTGATGTAGGGCATGATGCCCAGCGCGAAGATGGCGAAGTTCTCCAGCGCGCCACCGGCGAAGAGGTTGAGCAGGTCGAGCGCCGCACCTGACTGGACGACCTCTTTGATCGCGGCGGGATCGACCCCCGGAACAGGGATGTGGGCACCCACACGGTAGACCGCGATGATGCCCAGCGTGAAGAGGATCTTCTTGCGGAGATCCGGGATCCTGAACGCGTTCGCAAGCGCCTCGATCACCGCTGCTCGACCGTCCCTCCAGCGGCCTCGATCTTCGCCTTCGCAGGCACCGAGACCTTATCGACGCGGACAGTCAGGGCCTTGGTGATCTCACCGTCGCCCAGCACCTTCACGGGGACGGTCTTCGACTTGATGACGCCCTTCGCAAACAGAGAGTCGACATCGACGACCTCGCCGGCCTCGTACAGCGCATCGAGGCGGGACACGTTCACCACCGCGTACTCCACGCGGTTCCGGTTCTTGAAGCCGGGCAGCTTCGGCAGACGCATGTGCAGCGGGTTCTGGCCGCCCTCGAACCCGGGGCCCTTGCCGCCGCCCGAACGCGACAGCTGGCCCTTGTCGCCGCGCCCGGACCGGCCGCCGTGGCCGCTTCCATGGCCGCGGCCGACGCGCTTCCGATCCTTACGCGAGCCGGGAGCCGGGAAAAGATCGTGGATCTGCATGGCTTCACTCCTTTGTTCGCTGCACGGGCATCGCCCGTCGCCGGCCGCTCGCCGCCGGCTGACTGTTGCTTGCTTCTGTTACTGCTCCTCGACCTTGACGAGGTGCTTGACTTTGAAGACCATGCCGCGGATCGCCGGTGTGTCAGGCTGCTCGACGGTCTGGTGCATGCGCTTCAGGCCGAGCGCTCGCACCGTGGCCTTCTGGTCCTGCGGCGCGCCGATCATGCTCTTGACAAGCGTGATCTTCAGCGTGCCGGGCTTCGTCGCCTTCGCCATCACTTGACCTCCAGACCGTACACTTCCGCGACCGTCTTGCCGCGCTTGCGCGCGACCTCCTCGGGGCTGCTGAGCTGCTTGAGCCCCTCCGCCGCAGCCTTGACCATGTTGAGCGCATTGTTGCTGCCGAGCGACTTGGACAGCACGTCCTTGACGCCGCCGAGCTCGAGCAGGGCGCGCACCGGTCCGCCTGCGATGACACCGGTACCGGGCGCTGCTGGCTTCAGCAGCACCTTGCCGGCTCCGAACTCGCCCAGCACCTCGTGCGGGATCGTGGTTCCGGACAGCGGGAAGGTGAACATGTTCTTCTTCGCGTCCTCGACACCCTTCTTGATCGCCACCGGCACCTCGGCGGACTTGCCCATGCCGACGCCGACGCGCCCATTGCCATCGCCGACGACGACGAGCGCCGTGAGCGAGAACCGACGGCCGCCCTTGACGACCTTCGCCACACGGTTGATGTAGACGACTTTCTCCTGAAGCTCCGATACTGGAGCCGCTTCGTGATCGCGAGCCATCAGCGCATCCTCCTAAAACGACAGGCCCGCATCACGGGCGCCATCTGCAAGTGCCTTGACACGGCCGTGGTACAGCCGGCCACCGCGGTCGAAGACGACCGCCGTGATGCCCTTCGCCACGGCCCGACGGCCAACGAGCTCGCCGACGGCTTTGGCCGCCTCGATGTTCGACCGGCTCTTGAGCACCGACTTCAGCTCCGGATCGAGCGTGGAGGCGGACACGAGCGTCGCACCCGCCTCGTCGTCGATGATCTGCGCGTAGATGTTCGCGTTCGAGCGGGTGATGCGCAGGCGTGGACGCGTGGCGGTGCCTGAGACCTTGCCCCGCACACGACGCTGGCGCCTCGCAAGCGCTGTCCTCTTCGCTTTGGTCTTGTCCATGTCTTTGAACCCTGCTTCCTCGATCCATCGCACCGGCCGCCGCCGGCGCGATCCCTGTCGCTACTTCGCCGCCTTGCCGAGCTTCCGGCGCACCTGCTCACCGGCGTACCGGACGCCCTTGCCCTTGTACGGCTCCGGCGGACGGATCTTGCGGATCTCGGCAGCGACCTGGCCGACACGCTGCTTATCGATGCCCTTCACCACGATCTTGGTTGGCGCAGGGACCTCGAACGTGATGCCTTCCTCTGGCGTGACGATCACCGGATGGCTGAACCCCAGGCTGAGATCGAGATCCGAGCCTTTGAGCGCGGCACGGTAGCCGACGCCCACGATCTCGAGCTCCTTTTGGAAGCCCTCCGAAACGCCCTTGACCATGTTCGCGATGAGCGTACGGGTCAGGCCGTGCAGCGAGCGATGCCTGCGCTCGTCGCTCGGACGCTTGACGACGATCGCGCCATCTTCGAGCTCGATGATCATGTCCTTGTCGAAGGTCTGGGTGAGCGTGCCCTTCGGACCCTTCACCGTGACCTCAGTGCCGTTGATAGCCACCTCGACCCCGGACGGGACCGGGATGGGCTGCTTGCCGATACGAGACACAGCTCCTCGCTCCTTTCAGTCCTGTCCGGTCACCAGATGTAGGCGATGACCTCGCCGCCGACACCAGCGGCGCGGGCCTGCTTGTCGGTCATGACGCCCCGCGAGGTCGAGATCACGGCGATGCCGAGACCGCCCAGCACGCGAGGCAGCTCGTCCTTCTTCGCGTACACGCGAAGACCCGGCTTGCTGATGCGGCGGATGCCGGTGATCACGCGCTGCTTCTTGGGGCCGTACTTGAGCGTTATCTGCAGCACGTCACGCGGCTCGCCAGGCTTCACCGCGTAGTCCGCGATGTAGCCCTCTTCCTTCATGATCCGCGCGATCTCGACCAGCTTCTTGGACGAGGGCATCTCGACCGTGCTCTGGTACGCGGTGTTCGCGTTCCGGATGCGGGTCAGCATGTCTGCGATAGGGTCTGTCATGCTCATCGGTTCGTCCTCCTGTTTTCGGACTCGTACGGTCCGCCGGTTCGCTGGTGCCCGTGGCCCCAGCGCCTCTCGGACCCTCGACGCACGGCCGGCCGACCTACCAGCTGGCCTTCTTCACGCCTGGCAGCTCGCCACGGCTGGCTAGCTCGCGCAAGCAGATGCGGCACAACCCGAACTGGCGGAAGTACCCGCGCGGACGGCCGCAGCGCACGCACCGGTTCACTGCGCGCACCGCGAACTTCGGCTTGCGCTTCGCCTTGGCGATCATCGACTTCTTTGCCACAGTTCGACCTCCTCGAACGGTCGGTCCGCGAAAGCGGCTCCGCTTGGTCTATCGCTTGAACGGGAATCCGAGCTCGTCGAGCAGGGCCCGGGCTTCCTCGTCAGTCTTCGCACTCGTGACGAACGTGATGTCCATGCCCCTGATGCGATCGACCTTGTCGTAGTCGATCTCGGGGAATATCAGCTGCTCGGTGATGCCGAGCGAGTAGTTGCCGCGACCGTCGAATGCATCCGCGCTGATGCCGCGGAAGTCGCGGATCCGTGGGAGCGCCGTCGACAGTAGCCGGTCGACGAACTCCCACATGCGGTCGCCGCGCAGCGTCACCTTCGCGCCGATCGCCATGCCTTGCCGCACTTTGAAGCCGGCGATCGACTTCTTGGCGCGCGTCACAGCAGGCTTCTGGCCCGTGATCAGCGCAAGGTCCTGCATCGCGGCCTCGAGCTGCTTGGGATCCTGCACCGCCGCGCCGACGCCCATGTTGACGACGACCTTCTCCAGCCGTGGCACCTGATGCACGTTCTCGCACCCGAGCCGCTCTTTGAGCGCGGGCACAATCTCGTTCAGGTACCGCTCCTTCAAACGTGGTGCCACGTGTCTCCTCCGATCCTGCGCCCGGCGGATTTCCGACCCGACGGGACTTTCGTCTCGATCGACTACTTGTCGATGTCCTTGCCGCACTTCTTGCACACCCGGATCCGGACGCCATCCTCGCGGCGCCGACCGACGCGGGTGGGCTGGCCGCAGTTCGGGCACACCAGCATCACGTTCGAGACGTGGATGGTGCCTTCCATCTCGACGATGCCGCCCTGCGGGTTGCGCTGCGATGGCCGAGTCGCCTTCTTGATCATGTGGACGTTCTCGACGACCACGCGCTGCTTCTCGGGATACGCGCGCAGCACCTTGCCTTCCTTGCCCTTGTCCTTGCCGGCGATGACGCGGACCTTGTCGCCCTTGCGGACAGTCATTGAGCTAGCCACGTACGTCACCTCCTAGAGGACTTCCGGCGCGAGCGAGACGATCTTCATGAACTTGCGATCGCGCAGCTCACGCGCAACCGGGCCGAAGATGCGCGTCCCACGCGGGTTGCCCTGGTTGTCGATGATGACGGCAGCGTTCTCATCGAACTTGATGTAGCTGCCGTCCGGCCTGCGGATCTCCTTCTTCGTGCGAACGACCACGGCCTTGACGACATCGCCCTTCTTGACGGTGCCGTTCGGAATGGCCTCTTTGACCGCGCACACGATCACGTCGCCGACGCTGGCATAACGCCGACGCGTGCCGCCGAGAACCTTGATGCACGCGACCTTGCGAGCGCCAGAGTTGTCGGCGACCTTGAGCCGTGTCTCTTGCTGGATCATCTCTATCCTCCGTTGAGCCTACCTGGTCGTCAGACGTGTCGCCTGAGAGGACCAGTGCTACTTGGCCTTCTCCACGATCTCGACGAGCCGCCACCTCTTCAGCTTCGACAGCGGCCGGGTCTCCATCACGCGGACGGTGTCGCCGACCTGCGCCTCGTTCGCCTCGTCGTGGACGTGGAGCTTCTTGCTGCGGGTGATCATCTTGCCGTAGAGCGGGTGCTTCTTCCGGTCCTCGACCATGACGACGCAGGTCTTGTCGCCAGAGATCGACACCACGACGCCTTGCCGCTCCTTGCGACGGTTACGCTCGGTAGTCATCCGTCATCCCTTCCTGCACGCTACGACGCCTGGCTGCGCGACGCCTCGATCTCGCGGGCGCGCAGCTCGGTGTGGAGGCGTGCGATGTCCTTCTTGACAGCACGGATGGCGTTGGGGTTGTCGAGGTTGCCCGTTGCGAGGCGGAACCGGAGGTTGAACAGCTCCGTGCGGGCCTGCTTCAGCTTCTCCAGGAGCTCCTGGTCGGCCAACGCCTTGATCTCGGACGCCTTCATCTATGCCTCACCGCCAGACTCGGCTCGTGTGACGAACTTGCACTTGATCGGCAGCTTTTGCGCAGCGAGCCGCAACGCCTCACGGGCGACCTCCTCGCTCACGCCAGCCACCTCGAACATGACCCTGCCGGGCTTGACCACGGCCACCCACTTCTCGGGGTTGCCCTTGCCGGAGCCCATACGAGTCTCAGCCGGCTTCTGCGTCACGGGCTTGTCCGGGAAGATGTTGATCCAGACCTTCCCGCCACGCTTCATGTAACGCGTCATCGCGATACGAGCGGCCTCGATCTGCCGGTTCGTGATCCACGCGGCCTCGAGCGCCTTCAGACCGTAGTCGCCGAAGTGCACCTGGGTCCCGCCCTTGGCTGCACCCTTCATGCTGCCGCGCTGGACCTTCCTATGCTTGACTCTCTTGGGAAGCAGCATCCTTAGCCTCTCCCTTCGCCCTCGCGACGACGGCCGCGCGGACGCTCCGAGCGTGGACGGCCGCCCGTAGGCTCCGCCAGGATCGGGTCGTCCGCGTCGCGGATGAAGTCACCGCGGTAGATCCACACCTTCACACCGATGACGCCGAACGTCGTGACCGCGTCGGCCTGGCCGTAGTCGATCTTCGCGCGCAGCGTGTGCAGCGGCACGCGGCCCTCGCGGTACCATTCACGGCGCCCCATCTCAGCGCCACCAAGCCGACCCGAGCACTGGATGCGCACGCCCTTAGCGCCGCTCTTCATCGCGGCCGTCACTGCCTTCTTCATCGCGCGGCGGAACGACACGCGAGCGACGAGCTGCTCGGCGATGCTCTGCGCGACGAGCGTGGCATCGAGTTCCGGCCGCTTGATCTCCACGATCTCGACCGCGACGGGGCGCCCGATGAGCTGCTCGAGCTGCTTGCGCAGCACGTCGACCTCGGCGCCCTTCTTGCCGATGACGATGCCGGGTCGCGCCGTCCAGAGCTTGACGATGACCTTGTCGCCCTTGCGCTCGATGTCGATCCGCGACAACGCGGCACGCTCAAGACGCTTGTTCAGGTACTTCCTGATGGCGAGGTCCTCTGCCAGGGCCTTGTCGTAGCCCTTGCTCTCGAACCAGCGCGAGCGCCAGTCCTCAGTGATGCCGAGCCTGAGCCCGATGGGATAGACCTTCTGCCCCATGGCGCTAGGCCTCCTCTCGCTGCTTCACGACCACCGTGATGTGGCTGGTCCGCTTGTTGATCCGGTACGCCATGCCGCGTGCGCGAGGCCGGATGCGCTTCAGGGTCGGACCCTCGTCGACGTAGGCCTCTGCAACGTACAGGGTCTCAGGCCGCACTTTGTGCTGTTGCACGGCGTTCGAGGCCGCGCTGTGCACGACCTTGCCGACGACCTCGGCGACCGCCCTGTCGCTGAACTTCAGGATGGCCTCCGCCTCGGGCACGCTCTTGCCGCGCACGAGGTCGACGACGAGCCGTGCCTTGCGGGGACTCACCCTCACGTATCTCGCTACTGCTTTCGATTCCATCTGCTTGAACCTCCGACGACGACCGGCTGGCACGCCCTGCGTGCCGAACCGGGCTTTTCACGACGCCCGGCTACCGCCGGCCCTTCTTCCGATCCTCAGCGTGTCCACGGAACGTGCGGGTCGGAGCGAACTCACCCAGCTTGTGGCCGACCATCGACTCCGTGATGTACACGGGGACGTGCTTGCGCCCGTCGTGCACCGCGATGGTGTGACCGACCATCTCGGGGAAGATGGTCGATGCGCGGGACCAGGTCTTGACGACCTTCTTCTCGCCGGCCTCGTTCATGGCGTGGATGCGCTGGAGGAGTCGAGGCTCGACGTAGGGACCCTTCTTCAGGCTTCTGCTCACTTCAAGCTCCTTTACGCGCTACTTCTTCCGGCGACGGATGATCATCTTGTCAGACGCTTTGTGCTTCTTGCGCGTCCGGTGGCCCTTGGTCGGCACACCCCACGGCGAGACCGGGTGCCGGCCGGCCGACTTGTTCTTGCCTTCGCCGCCGCCGTGCGGGTGGTCGACCGGGTTCATCGCCGTACCACGGACAGAGGGGCGGATGCCCATCCACCGAGCGCGGCCTGCCTTCCCGATCGAGATGCCTTCGTGCTCGGCGTTCCCGACCACGCCGACGGTCGCACGGCACTTGAGAGGCACCATGCGCATCTCCGAAGACGGCATCCTTAGGATGGCGAAGGGACCTTCTTTCGCCATGAGCTGCGCGCTCGTGCCCGCCGAGCGAGCGATGGCTGCCCCACGACCGGGCTGCAGCTCGATCGCGTGCACCACCGTGCCGGTGGGGATGTTCTCGAGCGGCAGAGCATTCCCAGGCCGGATGTCGGCCTCGGGGCCTGACATCACGGTGTCGCCGACGTTGAGCTTCTGCGGCGCCAGGATGTAACGCTTCTCGCCATCTGCATAGTGCAGCAGCGCGATGCGTGCAGAGCGGTTGGGGTCGTACTCGATCGACGCGACCTTGGCGGGCACGCCGTCCTTATCGCGCTTGAAGTCGATCTTGCGGTAACGCCGCTTGTGGCCGCCGCCCTGGTGACGCGTGGTGATGCGGCCGTTGTTGTTGCGGCCGCCCTTCTTGTGCAGCGGCTCGAGCAGCGACTTCTCCGGCTCGGTCTTCGTGATGTCAGCGAAGTCCGAGACCGTCTGGAAGCGCCGCCCAGGCGACGTCGGCTTGTACTTCTTCAGTCCCATGTCCTCTCCTTCCGTCCGATTGCCGGGCCGCCGGGACTCGGCGCGACTGCGCCTGCGGCTCGACGCCGGACTCTCCCACGGTGCCGGGCGGCTCCATCACCGGAGCTCGCGCCGGTCTGTGCCTCGCGGGAACCCTACTGGTTCCCGAACAGGTCGATCGTGTCGCCCGCCTTCAGCGTGACGACGGCCTTCTTCCACGAGCGCGTGTAGCCCTTGTTGTAGCGCACGCGCCTCGGCTTACCCGGGACGTTCATCGTGTTCACGTCAGTCACCGTCACGCCGAAGATCTCTTCGACGGCGCGCGCGATCTCGGGCTTGCTCGCGCGCTTGTCCACCTCGAAGGTGTACCGGTTCTGCTCCATCATCCCGTACGACTTCTCCGAGACGATCGGCCGTATGATCAGGCTTCGAGCGTCCTTCATCACTTCAGCACTCCTTCGAGCCACTCGAGCGCCGGCTTCGTGAACAGCAGCGCAGTGTTGTCGACCAGGTCGTACGTGTTCGCCTCGCTCGCCGTGATGACCCGGACCTTCGGCAGGTTGCGTAGCGACAGGATCGCGTTCACGTCATCGTTCGCGACCACGACGGTGCACCTGCCTGTGATACCGAGTTTCTCGAGCACCGCAGCGGCCTGCTTGGTCGACGGCTCGGCGAAGCCGAAGCCCTCGATGACGTACAAGACGCCTTCCGCGTGCTTCGCCGACAGCGCGCTGCGCATCGCCAGCTTCACGACCTTGTTCGGCACCTTGAACGCGTAGCTGCGCGGCGTCGGACCGAACACCACGCCGCCGCCCTTCCACTGCGGCGCACGGATGGTGCCCTGGCGGGCACGGCCGGTGCCCTTCTGCCGCCACGGCTTGCGGCCACCGCCGCTCACCTCGCTGCGGCCCTTGGTGTCGTGCGTGCCCTGCCGGCGAGCGGCGAGCTGGCTCCGCACCACCTGGTGCATCGCGAACGTGTTCGGCTCGATAGCGAACACGGCGTCGGAGACGTCTGCCGTCCCGACCTTCTTGCCGTTCGCGTCTTTGACTTCGATCGTTGCCATCATCAACTCCTCGCACAAGCCAGCGCGTCGCGCTAGGCGAGCCGGATCATCAGCAGGCCGTTCTTGCCACCGGGCACAGCGCCCTTCACGAGCAGCAGGTTCTGCTCGGTGTCGACCTTGACCACTTCGAGGTTCCGGACGGTCACGGTCTCAGAGCCCATGTGGCCCGGAAGCCCCAGGCCCTTCAGGACGCGAGAGGGGCTCGCGCACTGGCCGATCGAACCCGGCTCGCGATGGAAGTGCGAGCCGTGGCCGCCTGGGCCGCCGCGGAAGTTGTGGCGCTTCATGACCCCCTGGAAGCCCTTGCCCTTGCTGGTACCCGTGATGTGCACGCGCGAACCGGGCTCGAAGGCCTCGACCGTGATCGTGTCGCCCACCTTGGTCTGCGCGGCCTCGGCCTCGTCCAGCCGAACCTCGGCCAGGTGCCGCTTCGGAGCGACGCCGGCCTTCTTGAAGTGACCGGCCATCGGCTTGTTGACGCGCGATTCCTTCACGTCGCCGAAGCCGATCTGGATCGCGGCGTACCCGTCACGGTCCTTCGTGCGCACCTGGGTGACCACGCACGGACCGGCCTCGATGACGGTGACCGGGATCAAGCGGTCGCCCTCGCCCCAGACCTGGGTCATCCCCAGCTTCCTGCCTAGTATCGCTCGTGCCATCTTCGACTCACCTTCTCGTCTCTTCGGTCATGGGACCCTGCGGCGCTCAGTGCCTTCCCAGCGGACCGGCCACACGCGTCCCCGCACGCGCGGAGACACGCCTTGCTACAGCTTGATCTCGATGTGAACACCGGCCGGCAAGTCCAGCCGCATCAACGAGTCGACGGTCTTCGGTGTCGGCTCGAGGATGTCGATGAGGCGCTTGTGCGTCTTCATCTCGAACTGCTCGCGGCTGTCCTTGTTCACGTGCGGCGAACGGATCACGCAGTACAGGCTCCGCTCGGTCGGCAGCGGGATGGGACCCGCGACCTTGGCGCCGGTCTTCTGCGCGGTCTCGACGATGAGCTTCGTGGACTGGTCCACGATCTCGTGGTCGTACGCCTTCAGCCGGATGCGTATCTTCTGGTTGGCCAACTCTCAACCCTCCGTCGACGCTCGTTACTTCAGGATCTTCGTCACGCGGCCCGAGCCGACGGTGCGGCCGCCTTCGCGGATGGCGAAGCGCAGGCCCTCCTCCATCGCGATCGGGGCGATGAGCTCGCCTCTGATCTCGACGTTGTCGCCCGGCATGACCATCTCGGTGCCCTCGGGCAGGTGCACCACGCCGGTGACGTCGGTCGTGCGGAAGTAGAACTGCGGACGGTAGCCGTCGAAGAACGGGGTGTGGCGGCCGCCCTCCTCCTTGGTGAGCACGTAGACCTGGCCCATGAACTCGGTGTGCGGGGTCACGGAGCCGGGCTTGCACAGCACCTGGCCGCGCTCGATCTCGGTGCGGGCGATGCCGCGCAGGAGCACGCCGATGTTGTCGCCGGCCTGGGCCTGGTCGAGCAGCTTGCGGAACATCTCCACGCCGGTGACGACGGTCTTGCGGGTCTCGGGGTGCAGGCCCACGATCTCGACCTCGTCGCCGACCTTGACCACGCCGCGCTCCACGCGGCCGGTGGCCACGGTGCCGCGGCCGGTGATGGTGAAGACGTCCTCGACGGCCATGAGGAACGGCTTGTCGACGTCGCGGACCGGGTCCGGGAAGTAGTTGTCGAGCGCGTCCATGAGCTCCCAGATCGCCTTCTTGGCCTCCTCGTCGCCTTCGAGGGCCTTGAGGGCCGAGCCCTTGATGATCGGGATCTCGTCGCCCGGGAACTCGTACTCGGAGAGAAGCTCGCGGACCTCCATCTCGACGAGCTCGAGGAGCTCGGGGTCGTCGACCATGTCGACCTTGTTCAGGAACACGACGATGTACGGGACGCCGACCTGGCGGGCGAGCAGGATGTGCTCGCGGGTCTGCGGCATCGGGCCGTCGGCGGCCGACACGACGAGGATGGCGCCGTCCATCTGCGCCGCGCCGGTGATCATGTTCTTGACGTAGTCGGCGTGGCCCGGGCAGTCGACGTGCGCGTAGTGGCGCTTGTCGGTCTCGTACTCGACGTGCGCGATGGCGATGGTGATGCCGCGCTCGCGCTCCTCGGGCGCCTTGTCGATCTGGTCGAACGGCGTGAAGTCGGCGTAGCCCTTCTCGGACAGGGTCTTGGTGATCGCCGCGGTGAGCGTCGTCTTGCCGTGGTCGACGTGGCCGATGGTGCCGACGTTCATGTGCGGCTTGGTGCGCTCGAACTTCTTCTTCGCCATCTTGGGCTCCCTTACGCTTGCATCTTGCTGACGATCTCGTCAGCGATGGACTTCGGAACGGGCTCGTACGCCTTGAACTGCATCGTGTAAGACGCGCGGCCCTGGGTGCGCGACCGCAGGTCGGTCGCGTAACCGAACATGTTGGCCAGCGGCACGCGGGCCCGCACGACCTGTGCGTTGCCACGCCGCTCCATGCCTTCGATGTGCCCCCGTCGGCTGGAGAGGTCGCCCATGACGTCGCCCATGAACTCCTCGGGAGTGTTCACCTCGACGGCCATGATCGGCTCGAGCAGCACGGGGCTTGCCTTCTTCAGCGCCTCTTTGATCGCCATGGAGCCCGCGATCTTGAACGCCATCTCCGAGGAGTCGACCTCGTGGTACGAACCGTCCACGAGCTCCACCTTGATGTCGACGACCGGATAGCCGGCGAGCACGCCGGAGGTCATGGCCTCCTGGATGCCCTTGTCCACGGCCGGGATGTACTCCTTGGGGATGACCCCGCCGACGATCTTGTTCTCGAACACGTAGCCTTCGCCAGGCGACTGCGGGGTGACGTTGATGACCACGTGGCCGTACTGGCCGCGGCCACCGGTCTGACGGACGAACTTGCCCTCGACGTTCGTCACCGGCTTGCCTGCCGTCTCGCGGTAGGCGACCTGCGGCTTGCCGACGTTCGCCTCGACCTTGAACTCGCGCATGAGGCGGTCGACGATGATCTCCAGGTGCAGCTCGCCCATACCGGCGATGATCGTCTGGCCGGTCTCTTCGTCGGTGCGCACACGGAAGGTGGGGTCCTCCTCCGCGAGCTTGGCAAGTGCCTGCGTGAGCTTGTCCTGCTCGGCCTTGGTCTTCGGCTCGATCGCGATGTCGATGACGGGATCCGGGAAGACCATCGACTCCAGCAGGAGCGGGGCCTCCTCGGCGCACAACGTGTCGCCTGTGGTGGTGTTCTTCAGGCCGACGGCCGCGACGATATCGCCCGCGTAGACCGCGTCCACGTCCTCGCGATGGTTGGCGTGCATCTCGAGAAGACGGCCGATGCGCTCCTTGTGGCCCTTCGTCGAGTTGAGCACGTAGGAGCCGGACGTCATCGTCCCCGAGTAGACGCGGAAGTACGTCAACTTGCCGACGTACGGGTCGGTCATCACCTTGAACGCCAGCGCCGCGAACGGCTCGCCGGCGTCTGCGTGGCGCACGACCTCCTCGCCGGTCTTCAGGTCGTGCCCCTTCACGGGCGGGATGTCCAGCGGGGACGGCAGGTACTCGATGATGGCGTCCAGCAGCGGCTGCACGCCTTTGTTCTTGAACGACGCCCCGCAGGTGACCGGCGTGACGGAGCACGCGATGGTCGCCTTGCGGATCGCGGCCTTCAGCTCGTCGGTCGAGATCTCCTCGTCTTCGAGGAACTTCGTCAGCAGCTCGTCGTCCTGCTCAGCAGCGGCCTCGACGAGCTCGTGCCGGTACATCTCGGCCTCGTCGCGAAGCTCGGCCGGGATCTCGCCGATGGTCGGGTTGATGCCCTTGTCGTCCTCGTTGAAGAAGATCGCGTTCATCTCGACGAGGTCGACGATGCCCGTGAACTTGTCCTCGGAGCCGATGGGGATCTGCAGCAGGACCGGACGCGTGTCCAGCCGGTCGCGCATCATCTGCACGACGTTCAGGAAGTCCGCGCCCGTGCGGTCCATCTTGTTGATATACGCGATGCGCGGGACGCCGTACCGGTCGGCCTGCCGCCACACGGTCTCGGACTGCGGCTCGACGCCGCCCACAGCGCAGAAGACGGCGACGGCGCCGTCGAGGACGCGGAGCGAGCGCTCGACCTCGACGGTGAAGTCCACGTGGCCGGGCGTGTCTATGATCTGGATGCGATGGTCCTTCCAGTAACAGGTGGTCGCGGCAGACGTGATGGTGATACCGCGCTCCTGCTCCTGGACCATCCAGTCCATCGTCGCCGCGCCTTCGTGGACCTCGCCGATCTTGTGCGTCTTGCCGGTGTAGTAGAGGATGCGCTCGGTCGTGGTCGTCTTGCCGGCGTCGATATGGGCCATGATCCCGATGTTACGGGTCTTGGCAAGCGGATACTGCTTTCGAGCCATCGAGTCGGTTCTCTCTCGTCGTGTCCGGTGTTACCAGCGGTAATGGCTGAACGCGCGGTTGGACTCGGCCATCTTGAACAGGTCCTCGCGCTTCTTCACAGACGCGCCAGTGCCGTTCGCGGCGTCCAGAATCTCGGCTGCCAGGCGCTCGGTCATCGTCTTCTCGCGGCGCTTGCGCGCGAACCCGACGATCCAGCGGATGGCGAGCGTGGTCGCACGGCGGGAGTTCACCTCTACCGGAACCTGGTAGGTCGCGCCACCGACACGCTTCGGCCGCACCTCGAGCGTCGGCCGCACGTTGTCGAGCGCCTTCTTGAACGTCGCAAGCGGGTCGTTGCCGGTCTTCGCCTCGATGAGGTCGAAGGCCCCGTACACGATCCGCTCGGCCACGGACTTCTTGCCGTCGAGCAGTACCTTGTTGATCAGCTGCGTGACCAGCCGGTTGTTGTACACCGGATCGGGCATGACCTCCCGGCGCTGGGCTGCTGCACGTCTTGGCATTCCGTCACTCCTCTGCTACACGACGGCGCCACGCCCGCTCGAACGGACGCGGCCCCGCACGCTTGCTCGTCCTACTTCGGCTTCTTGGCACCGTACCGCGAACGCGCCTGCTTGCGGTTGTTCACCGCAGCGCAGTCGAGCGCGGCCCGGATGATCTTGTAGCGCACGCCCGGCAGGTCCTTCACACGACCGCCACGCACGAGCACGATCGAGTGCTCCTGCAGGTTGTGGCCGATGCCCGGGATGTACGCGGTGACCTCCATCTGGTTGGTCAGACGCACGCGAGCGACCTTGCGGAGCGCCGAGTTCGGCTTCTTCGGCGTGGTCGTGTACACGCGCGTGCACACGCCGCGCTTCTGGGGATTGCCCTTCAGCGCCGGCGTCTTGGACTTGTCAGCTGCCCGCTTGCGGCCCTTTCGGACCAGCTGGTTGATAGTGGGCATCGACCCTCCTTGCTCGTTTCTGCTCTCGCACGTCCGTATCGTGAACCGGACGCTCGCGTCCGGCATGAAGCCACAAGGTGGCACTGTAACAAAGCCGCTGCCTGCGTGTCAAACCACGCGGCCGGGTGTGGCCATCCTCTTCCCGAACGCGCTCAGGCTCGCGCCCCGCACCGGGACGCGAGCCTGTCTCCGATCAGTCCTGCTGCGCCAGCTTCGCGTGGACGCCGCAGTAGTCGCTGCCTTCCTTCGCCTTGTTCTTGCACGGGCGGCCGTCGGCGTAGAACGCCTTGCACATACCGTCGGTCTCGGCAAGCTTCGCGTGCACGCCGCAGTAGCGGCTGCCCTCTTTGGCCTTGTTCGTGCAGCGCGTGCCGTCGCCGCGGACGGCCTGGCACTGGTCCACGTCGAACTCCTGCTCGACTTCGTCGAAGGCATCGCCCGTGGGCTCGAACACGCGGCCCGTGAACCCGCTAACGTCGATGTCCTCGTCTTCGGCCTCGTCGAAGTCCGCGAACATCGCCGCGGCCTCTTCATCGGACAGACCGCCTGCCGGCACCGGCGGCAGCATCGCTTCGATCTCGCGCAGCTCCTCGGGCGCGAACTCCGGCAGCGGGCCTTGCGATTCCTCCGCGCTCCACTCTGCCGCCTGGCCGCGGTACGTGAGCTTGACGGAGCGGTACCGCTTCATACCGGTCGCGGCCGGGATGAGCTTGCCGATGATCACGTTCTCCTTCAGACCCAGAAGCTCGTCTTCCTTGCCTGCGATGGCCGCGTCGGTGAGCACGCGCGTGGTCTCCTGGAACGAGGCCGCCGACAGGAAGCTGTCCGTGGCGAGCGACGCCTTCGTGATGCCCAGCAGCACCGCGTGGCCGGTGGCCGGCTCGCCGCCGTCTTGGATCGCCCGCTCGTTCTCCTCCTCGAAGACGAAGCGGTCGACGAGCTGCCCGGGCAGAAGATCGGTGTCGCCCGGATCCTGTACGGTCACCTTGCGCATCATCTGCCGCGCGATGACCTCGATGTGCTTGTCGTTGATGTCGACGCCCTGGCTCGCGTACACCTCCTGCACCTCGCGCACGATGTACGCGAGCACGGCCTTGGGTCCACGCAGGACCAAGAGGTCGTGCGGGTTCACGGAGCCTTCCGTGAGCTGGTCGCCAGCCTCGACGTTCACGCCGTCGGCGATGCCGGGGCGCAGGCGAGCGCGGCGCGGCACCTGGTAGCGCTTCTCGTGACCGTGCTCGTCGCGTACCACGAGCACGCGGTGCTTCTCGGCCTCCTCGATGCTGAGGGTGCCGGAGATCTCGGCGAGCAGCGCCTGGCCTTTCGGCTTGCGGGCCTCGAACAGCTCGGTGACGCGCGGCAGACCGTGCGTGATGTCCTCGCCCGCCACGCCGCCGGTGTGGAAGGTGCGCATCGTGAGCTGCGTGCCCGGCTCGCCGATCGACTGCGCGGCGATGATACCGACCGCGGTGCCGATGTCCACCGGACGGCCGACCGCGAGGTCCCAGCCGTAGCACTTCTGGCACACGCCGTGCCGTGCGTGGCAGGTCATCACCGTGCGGACCTCGACGGCCTCGACGCCTGCGTCGGCAAGCTGCTTGAGCTCTCCGTCGGAGGCCAGGTACTCGCCGGCCTCTTTGAGGACCTCGCCGGTCTTCGGGTGCACGACCGCCGTCAGCAGGCAGCGCCCGACCAGGTCGTGGTCGACGGCCCCGCCCTTCTCCGTGAGCGGCAGCGTCACGCCCTCGTCCGTGTGGCAGTCCTCCTCGCGGACGATGACGTCTTGCGCCACGTCGACGAGGCGGCGGGTGAGGTAGCCGGAGTCCGCCGTCCGAAGCGCGGTGTCCGCCAGGCCCTTGCGGGCGCCGTGCGTCGAGATGAAGTACTCGAGCACCGACAGGCCCTCGCGGAAGTTCGACTTGATCGGGCGGTCGAGGATCTCGCCTTTCGGGTTCGCCATGAGGCCGCGCATGCCGGCGAGCTGGCGGACCTGCTTGATGTTACCGCGGGCGCCCGAGTGCGCCATCATGTAGATGGGGTTGAACTTGTCGAAGTTCTCCGCCATCGCCTCGCCGACGCGCTCCGTGGCGTCCGTCCAGATGTCGATGATCTGGCGGTGGCGCTCCTCGTGCGTGATGAGGCCGCGATCGAACTGCTGCTCGACCTCGGCGGCCTTCCGCTCGGCCTCGGCGAGGATGTCGGCTTTCGCCGGCGGGATCTCGGCGTCGGAGACCGAGACCGTCACACCCGCACGGGTCGCGTAGTGGAACCCGAGCCGCTTGACCTCGTCCAGCGTCGCCGCCATCTGGACGGTGGAGTACGTGTTGGAGCAGTCCTCCACGATCCGGGCGATCTGCTTCTTGTCCACCGAGTGGTTCACGAACGGGTAGTCCGCGGGCAAGGACCGGTTGAAGGTGATGCGCCCGACCGTGGTCTCGATGCGCTCGCCTGCCTTGCGCTCGCGGTAGGAGAGCTTCCCGGCGTCGTCCAGGTACTCCTCGACGATGTCGCGGGTGAGCCTCACGACGATGCGCGCCTGCAAGTCGAGGTCGGCGCGGCTGTCGTACGCGAGCAGCGCCTCTTCCGGGCTCATGAAGACGCGGCCCTCGCCCAGGGCCCCCTCGCGCACGGTCGTGAGGTAGTACAGGCCGATGACCATGTCCTGGCTCGGCACCGTGAGCGGACGCCCGTGCGCTGGGCTCTTGATGTTGTTGGTCGACAGCATCAGGATGCGCGCCTCGGCCTGCGCCTCTGCGGAAAGCGGCACGTGCACGGCCATCTGGTCGCCGTCGAAGTCGGCGTTGAAGGCGGTGCACACGAGCGGGTGGAGGCGGATCGCCTTGCCCTCGACGAGCACCGGCTCGAACGCCTGGATGCCGAGGCGGTGCAGGGTCGGGGCGCGGTTCAGAAGCACGGGGTGCTCCGTGATGACCTCCTCGAGCACGTCCCACACGACGTCCCTGCCACGCTCGACCATGCGCTTCGCACTCTTGACGTTCTGTGCGTACTCGAGGTCCACGAGCCGCTTCATGACGAAGGGCTTGAACAGCTCGAGCGCCATGACCTTCGGCAGGCCGCACTGGTGCAGCTTGAGCTCCGGGCCGACCACGATGACCGAGCGGCCGGAATAGTCGACGCGCTTGCCGAGCAGGTTCTGGCGGAACCGGCCTTGCTTGCCCTTGAGCATGTCGGAAAGCGACTTCAGCGGCCGGTTGCCGGGACCGGTCACCGGGCGCCCGCGGCGACCGTTGTCGAACAGCGCGTCGACGGCCTCCTGGAGCATGCGCTTCTCGTTGTTGACGATGATCTCGGGCGCGCCGAGGTCCAGCAGGCGCTTCAGGCGGTTGTTGCGGTTGATGACGCGCCGGTACAGGTCGTTCAGGTCCGACGTCGCGAACCGGCCGCCGTCGAGCTGCACCATCGGGCGCAGATCGGGCGGGATGACCGGGATCGCCTCGAGGATCATCCACTCGGGACGATTCTTCGACTGGCGGAAGGCCGAGACGACCTTCAGGCGCTTGATCGCCTTCTGCTTCTTCTGGCCCTTGCCGTCGCGGATCTGCTCGCGGAGCTCGGCATCGAGCGCATCGAGGTCGATCTGCTCGAGCAGGTCCTTGATGGCCTCGGCGCCCATGCCGCCGCGGAAGTACGTTCCATACCGCATCTTCATCTCGCGGTACAGCGTCTCGTCGTTGATGAGGTCCTTCGGCGCGATCTTCGAGAACGTGTCGAACGCCTCGCGGAGAAGAGCCTTGCGCTCTTCGTACTCTTCCTCCAGGTCGCGGATGTCGCGCTCGGCCTCGGCCGTGACGCGCTTGATCTGCTCGTCGATCGGCGTGGACTGGTCGACATCGTCGCCTGATGCGGGCTCGCGCTCGCCCTTGATGACGGCGATGAGCCGGTCGCGCTCCTCCTCGATGGCCGCCCGCTCTTCAGCAAGCTCGGCGTCGAGCGCCTGGAGGTCGCCCTCGAGTTCGTCCTTGAGCATCGGCAGGTCGGCCTGGCGCGCTTCCTCGTTCACCGAGGTGATAATCGAAGCCGCGAAGTACAGGACCTTCTCCAGGTCCTTCGGCGCGATGTCCAGCAGGTAGCCCATGCGGGACGGGACGCCTTTGAAGTACCAGATGTGGCTCACAGGAGCGGCGAGCTCGATGTGGCCCATCCGCTCGCGCCGCACCTTCGCGCGCGTCACTTCGACGCCGCAGCGCTCGCAGATGATGCCCTTGAACCGGATGCGCTTGTACTTGCCGCACGAGCACTCCCAGTCCTTCACCGGACCGAAGATCTTCTCGCAGAACAGACCGTCGCGTTCCGGCTTGAGCGTCCGGTAGTTGATGGTCTCCGGTTTCTTGACCTCGCCTCGCGACCACTGGCGGATCTGGTCGGACGATGCCAGGCCGATCCGAAGCCGGTCGAAGCTGTTCACATCGACGTCGAGCAACGTTACTCCTCCGTCCCGTCCGGCTGTGCCGGTGCGTTCTCAGATTCGTCGAACCCCAGGTCGAACCCGCCGGTGTCCAGGTCTTCGAGAGACACGTCCTCGGACCCGCTCCCCTCTTCGGCGGTGCCGAGATCGAGACCGAACTCCTTCGCCGCTGCGAAGATGTCCTGGTCGTCCTCTTTGATCTCGACCTCCTCGCCCGTCTCGGAGATGATCTCCACATCGAGACACAGCGACTGCATCTCCTTGACGAGCACCTTGAAGCTCTCGGGGATGCCAGGCTCGGGGATGTTCTCGCCCTTGACGATGGCCTCGTACGCCTTGACGCGGCCGACCACGTCGTCCGACTTGATCGTCAAGATCTCCTGGAGCACGTAGGCCGCGCCGTACGCGTACAGCGCCCACACTTCCATCTCACCGAAGCGCTGGCCGCCGAACTGCGCCTTGCCGCCGAGCGGCTGCTGGGTGATGAGCGAGTACGGACCGGTCGAGCGCGCGTGGATCTTGTCGTCCACGAGGTGCAGCAGCTTCAAGATGTAGATCTGGCCCACCGTGACAGGCTCACGGAACGGCTCGCCGGTGCGCCCGTCGTACAGCACGGTCTTGCCGTGATCGTCGATGTGCGGGACGAAGGCGTCCAGGACCTTGTCGCCGTACCGCCGCTTCGCCTTGATCTTGAGGTTGCGGTCCGCCTTCTTCAGCGTCTCGACGATCTCCTGCTCGCGCGCGCCGTCGAACACCGGCGTCGCGACGGGAAGCGGGCCGTCCACCGGCTGCTTCTGCTCCTTCTCGTCGGACCAGCCCACGAAGGCGGCCCATCCGAGATGCGTCTCGAACAGCTGGCCGATGTTCATGCGGCTCGGGACGCCGAGGGGGTTCAAGATGATGTCGACGGGAGTGCCGTCGGACAAGAACGGCATGTCCTCGACCGGCAGGATCTTCGAGATGACGCCCTTGTTGCCATGACGGCCGGCGAGCTTGTCGCCTTCCGAGATCTTGCGCTTCTGCGCGACGTACACGCGCACCAGCTCGTTCACACCGGGCGAGAGGTCGTCTCCCGCTTCCCGCGAGAACTTCTGGATGGCGATCACACGGCCCGTCTCGCCGTGCGGTACCTTGAGCGAGGTGTCGCGCACCTCGCGCGCCTTCTCGCCGAAGATCGCACGCAGCAGGCGTTCCTCGGCGGTGAGCTCGGTCTCGCCCTTCGGCGTGACCTTGCCCACGAGGATGTCGCCGGGGAAGACCTCCGCGCCGATGCGGATGATGCCGTCCTGGTCGAGGTTGGCGAGCAGCTCATCGCCGACGTTGGGGATCTCGCGCGTGATCTCCTCCGGGCCGAGCTTCGTGTCTCGCGCCTCGACCTCGTACTCCTCGATGTGGATCGAGGTGAGCAGGTCTTCTTTCACAACGCGCTCGGACAGGATGATCGCGTCTTCGTAGTTGTAGCCCTCCCAGGGCATGAACGCGACGAGCAGGTTCTGGCCAAGCGCGAGCTCGCCGCCGTCCGTCGACGGGCCATCGGCCAGCACCTGACCCTGCTCAACACGCTCGCCCATCGACACGATCGGCCGGTGGTTGATGCACGTGCCCTGGTTGGACCGCTGGAACTTGGGAAGGACGTACTCGTCTGTCGCGCCGTCGTCGGTCCTCACGACGACCCGACGCGCGTCGACGTAGTCGACTGTGCCCGCGCGCTTGGCGACGATGATCTCGCCGGTGTCCACGGCCGCGCGGTACTCCATGCCCGTCCCCACGAGCGGAGCGGACGGGCGGACGAGCGGCACGGCCTGCCGCTGCATGTTCGAGCCCATGAGCGCACGGTTGGCGTCGTCGTGCTCGAGGAACGGGATCAGCGCCGTCGCGACCGACACGATCTGCCGCGGCGAGACGTCCATGAAGTCGACCTCTTCGGGCCGTACGTCGACCGGCTCTCCGCCCTTCTTCAGGCAGAGCACCCGCTCGTTCAAGAACTTCCCGGTCTTCAGGTCGTACGGCTCGGCGGCCTGCGCGATGACGTACTTCTCTTCCTCGTCTGCGGTGAGGTACACGACCTCGTCCGTGACCTTGCCGTCGACGACTCGGCGGTAGGGGGTCTCGATGAATCCGTACGCGTTCACGCGCGCGTAGGTAGCGAGCGAGCCCATGAGCCCGATGTTCGAGCCTTCCGGCGTCTCGATCGGGCACATGCGGCCGTAGTGCGACGGGTGCACGTCGCGGACCTCGAAGCCGGCGCGCTCGCGCGAAAGGCCGCCAGGGCCGAGCGCTGAGATGCGGCGCTTGTGGGTGAGCCCGCCGAGCGGGTTCGTCTGGTCCATGAACTGGGAAAGCTGCGAAGACCCGAAGAACTCCTTGATCGCCGCCACGATCGGCCGGATGTTGATGAGCGACTGCGGCGTGATCTCTTCGACGTCCTGGGTCGTCATGCGCTCGCGGATGACTCGCTCCATGCGCGTGAGGCCGAGCCGGAACTGGTTCTGGATGAGCTCGCCAACGGTCCTCACGCGGCGGTTGCCGAAGTGGTCGATGTCGTCGGTCTCGTAACCCTCGGCGCCCTCCCACAGCTTCACGAGGTAACGGATCGTCTCGACGATGTCCCCGTCCGTGAGCGTCGACTGGCTGTCCGGCAAGTCGAGGCCGAGCTTGCGGTTCATCTTGTACCGGCCGACCTTGGCGAGGTCGTATCGCTGCGGGTTGAAGTACAGGCCCTCGATCAGGCTCCGAGCCGAGTCGACCGTCGGCGGCTCGCCCGGCCGCTGGCGTTTGTAGATCTCGATGAGCGCCTCTTCCCGGGTCTCCGTGATGTCGCGATCGAGCGTGTGCTTGATGCACTCCGCGCCGTCGAACAGCTCGAGGATCTCCTCTCGGGTCTCCGCGATGCCGAGCGCCTTGAGCAGCACCGTGACCGGCTGCTTCCGCTTCCGGTCGACGCGGACATACACCGCGTCGCGGCGATCGGTCTCGAGCTCGAGCCACGCCCCCCGCGCAGGGATGACCTTCGCAGTGTAGATGACCTTGTCGGTGGTCTTGTCGCGCTCTTCCGCGTAGTAGACGCCCGGCGAGCGCACGAGCTGCGACACGACGACGCGCTCGGTCCCGTTGATGATGAAGGTGCCCCGGTCGGTCATGAGTGGGAAGTCGCCCATGAAGACCTGGTTCTCTTTGATCTCGCCGGTCTCACGGTTGATGAGCTTGACGAGCACGAACAGCGGCGCCTGGTAGGACATGTCCTTTTCTTTGCACTCCTCGACGGAGTACTTCGGATCGCCGATCTCGTACTCGCCGAACTCAACGGCCAACACGCCGTTGAAGTCCTCGATCGGCGAGATGTCATCGAAGGTCTCACGGAGGCCTTCTTCCAAGAACCACTTGAACGACTCGGTCTGTACTGCGATAAGATTCGGTACGTCGAGAATCTCTGGGAGCTTCGCGAACGATCGGCGCTGACGCTGGCCAGCTGCGGCGGGGAAACCTGCTTGACGGCGCACCAGGCGATTCCTCCTTAGAGACGGGAGAGGCATACAAGAGTCGCAAACTATCAGTCTAGTCGCTCTCCCCCGTCAGGTCAACACATTCTTCGAACACACGACGCGTGAGATGGCCGACGGCCCACGGCCGCCGGCCATCACGCACAAGACCCGAAACCGAGCTACTTGAGCTCGATGACGGCTCCGGCCTCCTCGAGCTTGGCCTTCGCCTCTTCGGCCTTCTCCTTGTTGACGCCCTCGAGAACCGGCTTGGGGGCGCCATCGACCAGGTCCTTGGCCTCCTTGAGACCAAGCGAGGTCAGCTCGCGCACGACCTTGATGACCTGGATCTTCTTGTCGCCGGCCGACGTCAGCACGACGTCGAAGCTGTCCTTCTCCTCTGCCGGGGCCGCTTCGCCGCCGCCAGCGGCCGGAGCCGCAGCCGCGACCGCGACCGGCGCAGCGGCCGACACGCCGAAGACCTCTTCCATCTCCTTGACGAGCTCTGCGAGCTCGAGCGCGGGCGCGCTCTTCACCCACTCAAGAACCTCTGCACGCGTGATGTTCGCCATCGTTCAACGCTCCTTCTCTGCATCACGCCGCGCGGAACCTCCGCACGGCCACGTTCTTCCACACGATCCTTACGCGGCCTCTTTCTGATCGGCCACGGCCTTGATGACACGCGCGAACGCGCTCGCAGGCGCGTTGCACATGGACATGAAGCCTCGTACCGGCGAGACCAGAAGCCCCATGACCTGGGCGACCAGCACCTCGCGGCTCGGCAGCGACGCAAGCGCTTTCACCTGCTCGGCGCCGATGACGGCCCCGTCCACGAAGCCGCCCTTGAGTTCGAGGACCTTCGCCTCCTTCGCGAAGTCCGCGAGCGCTTTCGCAGCGGGAACCGGATCCCCGGTCGCGAACACGAAGACGGTCGGACCTTCCAGCAGACTGTCCATCGACGGCAACGCGAGCTCGCGAAGCGCGATCTGGGTGAGCGTGTTCTTGTAGACCTTGAGGTCCGCTCCAGCCTCGCGCAGCTTCGCGCGCAGCGCCTGCATCTGCTTCACCGTGAGCCCACGGTAGTCGGCCATGATGACACCGGACGCGGCAACGAACCGGTCCTTGATCTCGGCGACCAACGCGGCCTTCTCGGCTGTCGGCATGTTCATCCCTCCTTCCGTACGAACACGCCCGCGCGAGGGCTTGTAAGCCCTGCGCGCGAGTGGCCGCTCGCACGGTGTCCCGTTAGCGAAGCGGCCCCCGCCCAAACAGCAGGCGGAGGCCGCGTGGCGATCCCACGACGATCATCGGCTCCGCCTCGGCAGGCAGGACGCTCAACGTCCTTTTACGCCTGGTCTTGCCAGGCACCGGCTGTCTTCGGCAGCGGTCGTGTCCGGTGTTGTCAACTGCGGGCGCGATTATCGCACCCTGGAACGGCCCGGCGCAACCGGGGCCGGTTCCTACTCCTCAAGCAGGCCGCGGGTCTTCATCGGATCGACGGGGATGCCCGGGCCCATCGTGGTAGTGATGGTGATGGACTTGAGATAGCGTCCCTTCGCCGCGGCCGGCTTGGCGCGGATGATCTCATCGAGCACCGTCGCGTAGTTCTCGACGAGCGCCTCGTCCGTGAACGACTTCTTGCCGATGCCGATGTGCACGATGCCGTACTTGTCGGCACGGTACTCGACCTTGCCGGCCTTCAGTTCCTTCACGACGCGCGCCACGTCCATGGTCACGGTCCCGAGCTTGGGGTTCGGCATCAGGCCGCGGGTGCCGAGGATCTTGCCCAGGCGGCCGACCTTCGCCATCATGTCCGGCGTCGCGACGGTGGCGTCGAAGTCCAGGAATCCGTTCTGGATCCGCTCGATCAGGTCGTCGGCGCCGACGACGTCTGCTCCGGCCTCCTCGGCCTCCTTGGCCTTCTCGCCCTGAGCGAACACCGCGACCCGGACCTTCTTGCCGGTGCCATGCGGCAACACGACCGACCCGCGGACCTGCTGATCCGCCTGCCGGGTGTCGATCCCGAGACGGAAGTGGGCCTCGACGGTCTCGTCGAACGAGGCCGGTGCGACTTCCTTGGCCAGTCGGATCGCCTCGAGCGGCGAGTAGAGCTTGCCCGGCTCGATCCTGGCCTGGGCGGCGACGATCTTCTTGCCTCGCTTCACGTGTTCCTCCTCGTGGTCAACGGGCCTTCAGGCCCTCCCACGCTGCCAGCGCGCCGATCGCGCCGTGCAGCACCTCTGCTAGTCCTCGACGACGATGCCCATCGAGCGGGCGGTGCCCTCGATGATCTTCATCGCGGCCTCGACGTCGTTGGCGTTCAGGTCCGGCATCTTCGTCTCCGCGATCTGACGCACCTGGTCACGCGTGACGCGGGCGACCTTCGTGCGGTTCGGCACGGCCGACCCCTTCTCGATGCCTGCCGCCTGCTTAAGGAGCACCGCAGCGGGGGGCGTCTTGAGCACGAAGTCGAATGACCGGTCCTCGTACACCGTGATCTCGACCGGGATGATGGTGCCCATCTTGTCCTGCGTCGCAGCGTTGAACGCCTGGCAGAACTGCATGATGTTCACCTGGTGCTGGCCGAGCGCGGGGCCGACGGGAGGCGCCGGGTTGGCCTGGCCACCAGGGATCTGGAGCTTGATGAAACCGACTTGCTTCTTCTTCGCCATGTCTCTTCCGTTCCTTCGAATGGCGCGCGATCTGCCTTTTCTTATTCCAAGGTCCCTCGTCGAACCGAGAAGCGCCGGGGTGCATCACTCCCCGCGGCTCGGCGCGGTCCCACGTTCTCGCTAGAGCTTGGCTACCTGATCGAATCCCAGTTCCACGGGCGTTTCACGGCCGAAGATCGACACCATGACCTTGAGCTTGCCCTGATCGGCGTTGACTTCGGCGATGGTTCCGTCGAAGTCGGCGAGGGGACCTGAGGTCACCTTCACTGCCATGCCCTCGGTGAACTCAGTCATCGTCTTCGGCTTGGCCGCGGAAGCGACTCGGCCCTGGATGCGCTCGAACTCCTTGCGCGACAGCGGAACCGGCTTGCCTTGGCTGCCCACGAAGCCCGTCACGCCAGGCGTGTTCCGCACCACGTACCAGGAGTCGTCGTCGAGCTCCATCTGCACGAGGACGTAGCCAGGGAAGACCTTCTTGTCCTGGGTGACCCGGCGGCCGCCCGCTTTGACGTCCGTGACCGTCTCTTTCGGGATGAGCACGTCGAAGATCTTGTCCTGCATCCCCATCGTCTCGATGCGGTGCAACAGGTTCGCCTTGACCTTGTTCTCGAACCCGCTGTAGGTGTGGATGACGTACCACTTCTTCGCCATGGCCTACCTGCCGACCTTCGCGAGAACGTCGATGAACAGCCACGACGAGATGCTGTCGATGACGAGCGTGAACCCGATGAAGAACAGCAAGGTGACGACGACGACGATGCTCGAATTGATGACCTCCTCGCGAGAAGGCCACACGACACGCTTCATCTCCTGTCGCACATCTCGGAAGTACTTACCGATGCGCGCGAAGATGTTCGGCTTGTCTTTGGTACCGTTCTGAGCCATCGTCCACCTGTTCCTCAGAGCCGCCGTGGCGGCTTCTCTATCGTTCACGCGGGTTATCCCCGACGGGCGATGTTCTGGCAGGGCAGGAGGGATTCGAACCCCCAACATCCGGTTTTGGAGACCGGCGCTCTACCGTTGGAGCTACTGCCCTACGCAGGTCACGCTGAACGTTACCGAGTCTCCTTGTGCAGCGTGTGGGTGCCGCACCACCGGCAGTACTTCTTGAACTCGATACGCTCAGGGTTGTTCTGCTTGTTCTTCTTCGTCGTGTAGTTGCGTCGCTTGCACTCCGTGCACGCGAGCGTGACCAGCGTCCTCATGCGTCCTCCTCGCGACCTCGGCAAACGGCTGGAGCGCCTTCTGCCCCCGGCCGCACGGTAGCGTAATCTAACACCCGCCGTTCAGCGGTGTCAAACACGTGACACGCGCCCTGAGCGGCGAAAACGGGGCCTGGGCTCGCCCCAGGCCCCGTCCGTTCCGCGCGCTTCTCGTTACTTCAGGATCTTCGTCACGCGGCCCGAGCCGACGGTGCGGCCGCCTTCGCGGATGGCGAAGCGCAGGCCCTCCTCCATCGCGATCGGGGCGATGAGCTCGCCTCTGATCTCGACGTTGTCGCCCGGCATGACCATCTCGGTGCCCTCGGGCAGGTGCACCACGCCGGTGACGTCGGTCGTGCGGAAGTAGAACTGCGGACGGTAGCCGTCGAAGAACGGGGTGTGGCGGCCGCCCTCCTCCTTGGTGAGCACGTAGACCTGGCCCATGAACTCGGTGTGCGGGGTCACGGAGCCGGGCTTGCACAGCACCTGGCCGCGCTCGATCTCGGTGCGGGCGATGCCGCGCAGGAGCACGCCGATGTTGTCGCCGGCCTGGGCCTGGTCGAGCAGCTTGCGGAACATCTCCACGCCGGTGACGACGGTCTTGCGGGTCTCGGGGTGCAGGCCCACGATCTCGACCTCGTCGCCGACCTTGACCACGCCGCGCTCCACGCGGCCGGTGGCCACGGTGCCGCGGCCGGTGATGGTGAAGACGTCCTCGACGGCCATGAGGAACGGCTTGTCGACGTCGCGGACCGGGTCCGGGAAGTAGTTGTCGAGCGCGTCCATGAGCTCCCAGATCGCCTTCTTGGCCTCCTCGTCGCCTTCGAGGGCCTTGAGGGCCGAGCCCTTGATGATCGGGATCTCGTCGCCCGGGAACTCGTACTCGGAGAGAAGCTCGCGGACCTCCATCTCGACGAGCTCGAGGAGCTCGGGGTCGTCGACCATGTCGACCTTGTTCAGGAACACGACGATGTACGGGACGCCGACCTGGCGGGCGAGCAGGATGTGCTCGCGGGTCTGCGGCATCGGGCCGTCGGCGGCCGACACGACGAGGATGGCGCCGTCCATCTGCGCCGCGCCGGTGATCATGTTCTTGACGTAGTCGGCGTGGCCCGGGCAGTCGACGTGCGCGTAGTGGCGCTTGTCGGTCTCGTACTCGACGTGCGCGATGGCGATGGTGATGCCGCGCTCGCGCTCCTCGGGCGCCTTGTCGATCTGGTCGAACGGCGTGAAGTCGGCGTAGCCCTTCTCGGACAGGGTCTTGGTGATCGCCGCGGTGAGCGTCGTCTTGCCGTGGTCGACGTGGCCGATGGTGCCGACGTTCATGTGCGGCTTGGTGCGCTCGAACTTCTTCTTCGCCATGAGTCTCCTCCTCTTGGGGTTCGACGACGCGACCCAAAAGCGGGACGTCGCCTTGGTTCCTTCACGAACAGCCCTCTACAAACAAGACGCGGCACGAGCCGCGAGAATCGCCTGGTAGCGGCGACTGGATTCGAACCAGTGACAACACGGGTATGAACCGTGCGCTCTGACCAACTGAGCTACGCCGCCACGATCCGGCCGACTCGGCCGGAACAAGTCGATGGAGCCCACAACCGGACTTGAACCGGTGACCTCTTCCTTACCAAGGAAGTGCTCTGCCGACTGAGCTATGTGGGCACCGAAGCAACCCGCCATGGCGGGATCGTCGCTGGTGGGGGCGCTAGGATTCGAACCTAGGTAGGCAGAGCCAACGGGTTTACAGCCCGTCCCCTTTAGCCACTCGGGCACACCCCCGACAACAAAAAAGCCGTTCTCGATCGCTTTTCAAGTTGCTCATCCGCCAGAAAGGCAGAAGGAATACTACTGCAAGCGTTCTTGGCGTGTCAACGACGACAACGGTGCCGGGCGTGTCTACCCACGCAGGGCACCGCGCGACAGCAGCGGACGCTCCAGGCGATCGCTCGTCTACGCGTTCACGCGCGCGAAGATGCTTCCTACGCGCTCGATCCCGGGGACGTTCGCCTCCAGGTCGGTCTCCGGAACGAGCCGGTACCACGACGATCGGCCATCGGTCAGCACGGGACGAGGCGCGTAGCGTTCGCCGGCGGTCGCGAACCACTGCTGCAGCGCACGCATCGGGACGATGCGCAGGTCATCGCGCTCGACGGCGAGCTCGCTGAAGAAGACCTCGTCGGGCTCGTCCATGAGTGCGGCCACCTCGTCTTCGGTCTGCGCGATCGCCACGCGGTAGTACAGCAGCTCGTCAGCCTGAGACCTTTGCACCCACCCCGGCTGACGGGAGAACGTGTCGGCCAGCGTCTCGAGCCCGTAGAAGCCCGTGCGCTCCCGGTAGAAGAGCAGGCTCCTGTCCGCAACCTTCTGCTGGTCGTCGCCCGCGTATGCGTCCGCCTTGACCTTGGCAGTCCGTCGCTGTCCGCCACGGACGTACTCCAGATCCACGCCTTGCGCACTGCTCATGGCGTCCGTGCGCGGAACCACGTCCGTGCAGCCTGCCAGGACGAGGTGGCGCACCAGTATCCGGAGAGCGACGTCGTGCAACAAGCGGCTGCCGCGCGCGGTCGTCATCGGCCCTTCCCCCTCCTGCTCGTCTCGTTCCGAAAGCGTCAGCTCGTGAGCCGCTCGTCCGCCACCCGAAGCCGGCGGCTGAGCACTTCGAGGAGCTTGATCGCGATCGATGGATTGCGCTCGACGAGCGCTTTGAAGTCCCAGCTCGAGAGCATCAGACAGCGGGTCTGCTCGATCGCGCGTATCGTCGCTGAGCGTGGCGCGCTGTCCAAGAGCGACATCTCCCCGAAGAAGTCGCCTGACCCGAATGCTCCGAGGGCCCTGCCGTCCCGCTCGATCGAGACGCGACCTGCCAGGATGAGGTAGAACGCCTGCCCCGGCGTTCCCTGTGTGACGATGATCTGTCCTGGCTCGTAGAAGTGTTCCTGGGCGACGTCTGCTATCGCGCGGATCTCCTCCGGCGTGCACTTCTCGAATATCGGGACCCGTGCCAGGAATTCCTCGTTCGACATCGCCCCACCTCGCCTTCGATGGACACACCGGCTCCATCGTAGGGCAACCGGCTGACATAGTGAAGCGCCCGTGGCGCAGCAGGGCCCGTTGGTGCACAATCGATACGTCACGAACCGACCTCGGAGGGCGTCCATGGCGTTGTTCCTGCGGCTGATGCTGGGCCACCTCCTCGGAGACTTCGCGTTCCAGCCCGGCCGGCTCGTGAAGGCGAAGCGCGCAGGGTTCCCGGGGCAGGCGCTCCACGGAGCCGTCGTGACCGCGTGCACCGCGCTCGTCCTGGCAGACGTGCTCGCGTCCGCCTGGCCCGCCGTGGCGCTGGCAGGAGCGGCACACCTCGCGATCGAGTACATCTCCGTTCCCGCGCGCAGCGATGGGACGCGGTCGGGGCTCGTGGTGTTCGTCCTCGACCAGGCCTTGCACGTCATCTCGCTCGTCCTCATCTCCCTCGCGCTTCCGGCAGCCGTGCCGCCCGGCGTCGCGGGCCTGCAGCTGTCGATGGTGCAGCTCGCATTCGTCGACGGCATCGTCGCTGTTGCGCTTATGGGGAGCATCCTTGCGTTCGAGGTGCGCGCCTCCGTGCATGAAGGCGGCGACCGCGCCGAAGGGACGCTCTTGCCGTTCGATGGCGCACGGGCCTACGGGATGTTCGAACGCTCGGCCGCACTGATCGTGGCCGCTGTGAGCCCGATCCCTGTCGTCGGCTATGCCGCATTCGCGCCGCGGGCCGCGTTCGCGCTGTCGCTCCCGCCGGCCGCAAAGGCACGCCATTTGAGCGAAACGGCGGTCGGCGCGGCGTTGTGCACGGTCGTGTGGCTGCTCGTCGCGGCAGTCGCCATCGCGAGCTAGCAAGGCTGGCAAGGAAGGAGCACGCATGGCTACGCGCACCACCCGCACGAATCCCGTGGCGCTGCGCTGGCTTCGCGCCGCGTTCATCGCAGGCGTCCTCGGTGCGACGTTGTCGTCCACCGCGTTCTATCCCGACTGGCTCCTTGCGCTCATCGCCATCGGCGCGTTCGTGCTGGCGCTGTGGACGCCTGCCGTCGCGCTGCTCCTCGGCGTCGTCGCCGTCGCTGTGCCGGTGGCCGCGAGCGACTTCGTCTCGGCAGCGGTGCTCGCCGTTGCTGGATTCGCCGTGGCGCAGGCGCTGGCGTCGCGAGAGTCCGCAGGGTCGGTCGCGCTCCTCCTCACCGTGGCGACCCTGCCTCTCGGAGCGGGGCTGGCCGGGCCCGTCCTTGCCGGATACCTGTTCGGATCGAAGGACGGGACATCCGGAGCCGGTCTCGGCGCAGTCGCCGCGGTCCTGGGCGGAGCCGTCCTCGGCGCGTCTCGAGCGGGCGTCCTGCTGACTGGGTCCCGTGCCGCCGAGCCGATCGTGTCTTTCGGCAGCGCCCCGAACGATCCGCTCGCGTTCGGATGGCTGTCAGACTCGATCGCACACGCGGACCCGGCCCGCTTCCTGCACGCGCTCACCACCTCCGGACCCGCGTGGCTGCTGGTGGCGGAGATCGTTCTGTGGATCGCTGCGGCAGCGGCGGCAAGCTGGCTTCGCGGCACGGATCGTCCGGCGCCCGACCGCCTGCGGGCGCTGGCAGGGCTTCTGCTCTTGACGCTGCTTTTGGCAGGCGGCGTCGGCGGCCTGTGGAGCGCCGTCGGCGCGGGCCTTCCGCTCTCAGAGCTCGCCCGCGACCTCGGGCCGTCGCTTGCGGTCGTCGCGCTCGTCGGAGCAGCGTCCGAGTGGGTCTTTCCGCGCGTCACGGTCTCTGTGAGCGCCCCTGCCCGCGCCGCCTCTTCCCTCAAGGCCGAGGAGGCGGACGTCGACGAGCTGCTGCGATTGATAGCATCAGCCGAAGAGGAGCTCGCGAGCAGGCACACGCGCAACGCGGTCGTCATGCTCACCGACCTCAAGGCCTTCTCGCAGATGACCGAACGGCTGGGCAGCGTGGAGTGCGCGAAGGTCGTGCAGCGCCATCGCGACGTCTTGCTGCCCGTCATCGAGCGCCATGGCGGCAAGGGCAAACCGACCGGCGGCGACGGCCTGGTGGCCGCCTTCGACTCGGCCGACGCGGCCGTCCAGGCAGCCATCGAGATGCAGCACGCGATCGCGCGCCTCGGGAGCGAGGTCTCGATACCGGAAAGCCTGGCCGTCCGCATCGGCATCGCTTCGGGCGAAGTGGTGGTGGACGCGGGTGGACGACCGTTCCTCGGCGCGGCGCTCAACCTCGCCGCTCGCGTCATGGGGCTCGCCGACGGGGGCCGCATCTTCGTGTCAGGCGAGGTCGCGCGCGCCCTGTCCAGCGCTCCTCCCCTTCACTCCCATGGCGAACGCGAGCTGAAGAACATCGGCCGTCCCGTCGAGGTCCTCGAAGTCCTCTGGAAAGACGGCATGGCTCCCCAGGTCGTCACGTATGACGCCGGGAGAGCAGAAACGTCCGGGCCTGCGGGCGGCCCGGACGCGTGAGCGCTGGAGCCGGCGGAGGGAATCGAACCCACAACCTATCGCTTACAAGGCGATTGCTCTGCCATTGAGCCACGCCGGCGAGCGCCGAGAATTGTACCCGGCCGCTCGCACCGACGCCAGAGGCTCGCGACGGGTCAGCACGCCCGGCAGCGCTGCACCTGGAGCTCGACCTTGCGCTTGATGCGCTGGATAGCGTTGTCGACCGCCTTGGTGTGGCGTCCCAACGTGTCAGCGACTTCTTGGTAGGACTTGCCGTTCACGTACAGCCGCAGCACTTCCGACTCGAACGGCGACAGCGCGCTCAAGAAACCTTCGCGGATGTCGGCGGCCTCCCACGCTGCAATCACGATCTCTGCGGGATCGCACACCTCTCGGACAGCGAGGATGTCCGCCAAGACGCGCTCGCCCTCTTCCTCGGCCCCGGCTGTCCGCGAAAGCGAGACGTAGGAGTTCAGCGGTGCGTGCTTCTGGCGCGTCGCAGACTTGATGGCGGTGATGAGCTGGCGGGTGACGCACAGCTCCGCGAACGAACGGAAACTGGACTGCTTCGAGGGGTCGAAGTCCCTGATGGCCTTGTACAGGCCGATCATGCCTTCTTGGATGACGTCCTCCCGGTCGGCGCCGGCAAGGAAGTACGACCGCGCTTTGCACCGCACGAACCCGCGATAGCGCCTGAGGACCTCCGTGGTCGCCTGATCGTCACCTGCCTGTGCCGCTTGGATCAGCTGGATCTCGTCGACTGCCTGTCCGAGCCTTCTTCGCGAGTGCTTCTGCACGCTTTGCAAGGCGATGTCCCTCCCGTCACGACTCCCCCAGTATGGGTAGGGTTGCAGGTGTGCGCTTGTGAAAAACAACGCAAGGCGCACTTCGGAATCTAGCACTCGGATTCGCCGCGTCAACAGGTTCGGGGCAATATGAACGAACCTGTTCTCGCTCCTCGCAGGAGCACCGAAGGACGCTGATTTCGGCTTAGCGCACCTTAGCGCTCGCGCCCGATCCACCGGTCGAGGACGCGCCTCACCTCAGCGTCTATCCGTCGCTCGACAGGGACGCTGGTCTGTGCGGCGCCACTGCTGTCGCTCCGATCGCGTTGCTCGCGCTCGACTTCCTCGGCGAACTCCCGGGCAGACATCCTGACGACGGTGCCGCCCATCACCGTGTGCTGAGTGGCTGCATCCGACGTCACCACCACGACGTGCTGCCCTGCTGAGCGTGCGCACGCCGCAAGCGCCTCGATCGTATCGTCTGCGGTCGAGCCCGTCCGCGAGAACACCACGTCCACCCCCGCGACCGTGCGAGCGACACCGTTCGAGATCTCGTTGCGCCCCGCGTCGAACACGACGGTCACGCGCGTCCCTTCGTCCGACATCATCGATGCGTCAGCGATGAGGCGGGTCCGTGCGGATTCGAGGTCGTGCTGTGCCAGGCGCTTGTAGCGCGCGGCCGTCCGCAGGACGTTGTAGCCGTCGATGATCAGGTGTCGCATCGGCCCGACACGCTCCGTCGCACGCGCTCGAAGAGCAGCACCGTCGCCGCCTGGGCCACGTTGAGCGATGCGATCCGTCCGAGCATCGGGATCGAGACGAGCAGGTCGCAGGACTCCTCCACGAGGCGAGACAGCCCCCGCCCTTCGGACCCGAGCACGAGCGCGACCCGTCCCTCGAGCGGCGCATGCCACAGGTCGGTGACGGCGGCCTCCGACGCGCCGAGCACCCAGTACCCGGCCCGCTTGAGCTCTTCGATGGCACGGACGAGGTTGGTGACCCGCACGATCGGAAGGTGAGCGAGGGCGCCCGCAGCGGCCTTGTGCACGACGGGAGTGACCGGCGCCGACCTCCGCTCGGCGACGATCACCGCGTCTGCGCCTGCGCACTCGGCAGACCTGATGATGGCACCGAAGTTGCCCGGGTCGGTCACGTGATCGAGGAGGACCGCCACGCTCTCGGCCTTGCCCTCAGTGGCTCGCAGCAGATCCGCGAGCGCCGTATACCGGAACGCCGTGAGCACGGCAGCGATGCCCTGGTGGCGACCGCGTTCGCTCTGTGCGTCCAGGGCGTCCCGCGGCACCTCGACCACGGGGATGCCCCGCGCCTGCGCCTCGCGCACGATGTCGGCCACGACCGGCTCGCGCGCTGCCCCGCGTGCGACCTCCACGCGCTCGACGTCAAGACCGCCTCGCACGACCTCGAGGACGGCGCGCCTTCCTTCGACCCGCTCGCTCACGCTCAGCTCCCGCCGCGGCGCACCACGCGCGGCCCCTGCGGGGTGTCCTCGATCGCGTAGCCAAGCGATCCGAGCGCATCGCGGACGGCGTCGGCCGCCTCCCAGTTGCGTTCGGACCGCGCCGCCTCGCGAGCCGCGAGGAGCGCGCGAAGGGCCTCGTCGGCGTCCGTGCCCGCGTACCCGGCCAGGTCGCGCGCCATGCCGATGACGTCAGCGGAGGGCTCCGCTTCGCGCTCGGCCTCGCCGAGCTCGATGCCGAGCACCGAGAGGAGCTCGCGGACAGCAGACGCCGCCTCTTCGAGCACGCCGCGGTCCTCGGTCCCGAGCTTCGCCTGGTGCTCGGCGAGGAACGCATTGCAGGCGCGTCCGAGCTCGAAGACCGCCGCCAGCGCGCCAGCGGTGTTGAAGTCGTCGTCCATGGCCTCGACGAACCGCTCGCGCGCCTCGCGGACGGCGTCGTTCAACGCCGAGCGTGCGTCTGCCGGCGCGCCCGGTCCGCTGCCTGCGCCGTCCTTCGCCCACTGTAGGTTGCGCACGACGTTCGTGATGCGCTCCAGCGCAGCGGCCGCCTCATCAAGCCGGGCCCCAGAGAAATCCAGCGGGCTGCGGTAGTGCGTCTGCAGCATCAGCATGCGGACGACAGCGGCCGGATACTGCGCCAGGACGTCTTTGAGGAGCAGGAAGTTGCCGAGCGACTTGCTCATCTTCTCCGAGTCGATCTGCAGCATCCCGCCGTGCATCCAGTAGCGAACGAAGGGCTTGCCCGTCGCTGCCTCGGACTGCGCGCGCTCGTTCTCATGGTGCGGGAACACGAGGTCGGAGCCGCCTCCGTGGATGTCGAACGGCACGCCGAGCTCGCGCTCGGACATCACCGAGCACTCGAGGTGCCAGCCCGGACGGCCCTCGCCCCAGGGGCTGGGCCAGTGGGGCTCGCCGGGCTTCGCGGCTTTCCACAGCGCGAAGTCGAGCGGGTCTTGCTTGCGCTCGTCGACCTCCACCCGCGCGCCGGCCTCGAGCTCGTCGATGTCGCGGCCGGAAAGCTCGCCGTAGCCAGGGAACGAACGCACCGAGAAGTACACGTCGCCGTCGACGACGTACGCGTGCCCGCGCTCGATGAGCCGCTCGACCATCGCGATCATGTCGGGGATGGTCTGCGTGGCGAGCGGCTGCCGCGTGGGCGGGAGGACGCCGAGCGCGTCCATCGCCGAACGGAACGCGAGGGTGTACGTCTCCGCGATCTCGGCGGGAGACCGGCCCTCCTCCTGTGCACGCTTGATGATCTTGTCGTCCACGTCGGTGATGTTCTGCACGAACGTCACCTCGTAACCGCGCCAGGCGAGGTACCGGCGGATGACGTCGAACGACAGGAACGTGCGGGCGTTGCCGACGTGGATGTGGTTGTAGACGGTCGGTCCGCACACGTACATCGCGACTTTGCCCGGCTCGCGCGGAACGAACTCCTCTTTGGTGCGCGACATCGTGTTGTAGATCCGAATCGCCATCACGAACGCCCTTCCTCGTCGTTCCCGTTCTCGAAGGGCGGCTTGCCGGCCTCCGAGGCCACCCCTTCGTCGCGCTCCAGGCGCATCTCCAGCCGCTCGATCCGGCGCTGGAGCGTTCGGAACATCTCCACCACCGGGTCCGGAAGGTCCTCGTGGTGGAGGTCGATGGCGTCCACGCGCTCGCCTTCTCGCACGACGATCCTGCCTGGGACGCCCACCACGGTGCAGTTCGGCGGGACGTCTTGGATGACGACCGCGCCTGCTCCGATCTTGGAGTGGTCCCCCACCGTGATGTTTCCCAGGACCGTCGCTCCCACCCCGATGACCACGTTGTCTCCGATGGTGGGGTGCCGCTTGCCGTGCTCCTTGCCCGTGCCGCCCAGCGTCACCCCCTGGTACATGGTCACGTCCTTGCCGATGACCGTCGTCTCGCCGATCACAACGCCCATGCCGTGATCGATGAAGAAGCCGTCGCCGATCGTCGCGCCCGGATGGATCTCGATGCCGGTGTAGTGGCGAACCACCTGGCTGATGCGCCGCGCAAACCACACGAAGCCTGCCTTGTGGAGCCGGTGCGTGACGCGATGCCACCAGACCGCCCACAGACCCGGGTAGTTCGTGAGGGCCGACAGCGTGGACGTGCACGCGGGGTCGCGCTCCTTGATCGCCCGGATGTCTCGTCGCATGCGCTTGAACATCGTTCACGCTTCCATCTGGCCGGCGGAGTCCTGCGGCACACCACTATCGCCGGACGAGCCAGGTCGCGTCAACGCAGCACGCCGGATGCGGGCTTCCGCCTCGCTCGGGCCGAGCGCCTTGAGCAGCAACGCGACCGGAGGCCCGTCGGGCGTGCCGATGAGGGCGGCGCGGAGCGCGTGCAGCCCATCTTTGACCGGCACGCCACGGTGTTTGAGCTCGGCCTTCATGCGAGCGACCGCATCGTCGGGGTCCCACGGCTCGCCCGAGCGCTCGAGCGCGCCGAGCGCCGATTCGAGAACGGGGTCTTTGAGCGCCACAAGCCGCTGTGGCCGCACGACGATGCGATCAGCGAGCCGAGTGATGTCCGCGCCGGTCTCCGCCTCCTCGCGGACCGCGGCAAGCAGCGCCTCGCGATCGACGCCCTCGGGCACAGGTCCCAGGAACGACGAGGCGAATGCGAAAAACGCAGCGTCATCGAGACGCCGCAGGTGCTTCGCGTTCAGCGCGCGCAGCCGCTCGGGATCGTGCGTTGACGGCGACGGCGAGACCGCCTCGATCCGGAACGCGCGCAAGAGGTCGTGCGGCCCGCGGACCTGAAGGCCGTCGGGGACCTTCCACCCGAGCGAGGCGACGTACTCCACCACCGCAGACGGCACGTATCCTGCCGTGCGAAGCTCGCCGATAGCGGCGCCGCCCTTCGATTTCGACAGCGGCTCGCCGCCTGGAGCCGTCACGAGCGGCAGGTGCGCGTACCGCGGCCGCGGGGCACCGAGCGCGTCCAAGAGCAGGATCTGGCGAGCGGTGTTGGCGAGGTGGTCGTCTCCTCGCACGACGAACGTGATGCCCATGGCGGTGTCGTCCGCGACGCACGCCAAGTCGTAGGTGGGGCGCCCATCAGAGCGCACGATGACGAAGTCGGCGATGCCGTCCGTCGAGAACTCCATCGAGCCGTGCACCGCGTCGTCGAACACGACCCGCTCGCCCGGCCTGACGGCGAATCGCCACGCAGGGCGTCTGCCTTCGGCCTCGAAGCGCGCTCGGTCGGCAGCGGTCAGGTTCCTGCACGTGCCCGGATAGCGCGGGGCACGGCCCTGCGCCCGCTCAGCTTCTCGCGCGGCTTCGAGCTCCTCGGGCGTGCAGTAGCACGGATACACCAGCCCGGCCTCACGCAGGCGTCTCCACACGGCCTCGTGCTCGCTCGCTCGCTCCGACTGCCGGTACGGGGCGTGCGGCCCTCCGACGTCAGGACCCTCGTCCCAGTCCAGCCCGAGCCAGCGCAGGTCCGCGATCAGCGCCGCGTCGGCTCCGGGGACGACGCGCGCGGGGTCGGTGTCCTCGAGCCGCAGGACGAACCGGCCGCCGCTCGCGCGAGCGACGAGCCAGCTGAACAGCGCCGTCCGCGCGCCTCCGACGTGCAGCGGGCCCGTGGGTGCGGGAGCGAAGCGGGTGCGCTCGCTCATGGCCGCGCACGCTCCAGCAGCACCACGGCGTAGGCGGCAGCACCTTCTTCTCGACCGACGAAGCCGAGCCCTTCGGTGGTGGTGGCCTTCACGCCGATCCGCTCGACCTCGACCCCGAGCGCTTCGGCGATGCGCCGCCGCATCTCATCGCGGTGCGGCGCCACCTTTGGCCGCTCGAGCGCCACGACGCAGTCCGCATCCACGAGCTCGAATCCTCGGGAGCGCATGAGCGCGGCCACCTGCTCCAACAACCTGATGCTCGACGCGCCCTCGTACGCCGGGTCGTCGTCGGGGAACAGGCGGCCGATGTCGCCCTCGCGCAGCGCGCCGACGATCGCGTCCATCAGCGCGTGGACCAGCACGTCGGCGTCGGAGTGCCCCGCAAGCCCCCGGTCGCTCGGAAGCTCGACTCCGCCGAGCACGAGCGGACGGCCTTCGACGAACGCGTGGGCGTCGAAGCCCAACCCGATTCGCTGCGAACCGCTCACGACCATCACCCTCTGCCCTTCTTCGGGCCACGCGCCGCCCGCGCCCGCAGGACCGCCTCTGCGAGGACCAGGTCCTCGGGCACCGTCACTTTCACGTTGTCGCGGGATCCTCGCACGACGCGAACGCGACCGCCGCTGGCCTCCACGAGAGCGGCGTCATCGGTGCCGGTGACACCGGTGCGAGCAGCGCCTTCCAGCGCAGTCCGGAGCGTCTGTGCCCGGAAGACCTGCGGCGTCTGCACGAGCCACAAGCGCTCACGGTCCTCCGTGCGCTCGACGATGCCGTCCGGGCCGACGGACTTCACGGTGTCGTAGCTCGGATGCCCCACGATCACTGCGTCCGACCCCTCATCGAGCGCATCGAGGACCGCATCGACGGTGTCCGCTGCCAGAAGCGGGCGCGCTCCGTCGTGCACGACGACGACGTCCACGCCAGCAGGCAGCGCATCCAGGCCGCGCATGACGGACTCCTGCCTCGTCGCCCCGCCCGCCACGACGCGCACGACTTTCGGTTCCCTGGCCAACAACGCAGCGACCGTGTCCACGTCGGCAGGATTCGCCACGACCACCACCGCCTCGATCCGCCTGCACGCGGCAAGCGGCCGAACCGCGTGTTCGAGGACGGTCGCGCCCGCGAGCGGTGCGAGCTGCTTGCCGCCAGCACGCCCGAAGCGCTCGCCGGATCCGGCTGCCGCGACGATGGCTGCGACGCGCACGCTCACACCGCCTTCGCGAAGATCATGCGGCCGGCAGACGTCTGCAGGACGGAGGTCACCTCTACCTCGACCTCCCGGCCGACCGCGTCGCGCCCGTCCGTGACGACGACCATGGTGCCGTCGCCGAGATACCCGACGCCCTGGTCGGGCTCCTTGCCCGGCTTGGCCACGCCGAGCACGAACCGGTCACCAGGCAGGTACACCGGGCGGACGGCTTCGGCGAGCTCGTTCAGGTTGAGGACGTCGACGCCCTCGACGCGCGCCACTTGCGTCAGGTTGTGGTCGGCCGTCACGATCGCACCGCCCGATGACTGGGCGAGGCGGATCATCTTGGCGTCCACAGTGGGCACGTCAGGATAGTCGGCATCCACCACCGTCACTAGGTCGTCGAGCGCAGAGAGCGCCGTCAGCGCATCAAGCCCCCGACGGCCACGCGCACGCTTGAGGTCGTCTGCCGAGTCCGCAAGCGTCTGCAGCTCGACGAGCACGAAGCGCGGGACACGCAGCGGGCCTTCCAGGAACCCGGACTTGACGATCGCCTCGAACCGCCCATCGATGACGGCGCTGGTGTCGAGGAACTTCGGGCGCTCGCGGGACTGCTGAGCGGCCTGCGAGAAGACCTGCCGCGCGACCTCGTGACGGCGCAACAAGAACAGCCTCGTGACGGCGTACCCGAACAGCCCGTACACCCCGACGATGGCGAGGAACGAAAGCCACGTCGGCTTGAGAAGGCGGAGGGGGTCGGAGACGAAGAACGCGATCGCCAGACCGACGATGAGCCCCAGCGCGCCGAACACCAGCTCTGCGGGCTGGAACTCGGAAATCTGCTGCTCGAGGCGGCGGAACTGGGTGGTCACCTCTCGGCCGAGGATGCCGCCGAGCAGGTACCCCATCGAGCTTCCCAGAATGATGAACAGTATGATGACGGATTCCTGAGAGAAGCCTGTCTGGGACGGCCAGTCGGCAAGCCGAGTGACCGAATAACCACCGAACGCGCCCGCCGTCAGCAGCACGAACCGCATCAACTGCACGATCATGCCTGTGACGACCGGAGACGCATCTGCCGGTGCGCCCTCACCTCCTTCACGCCAGAACGGAACGGCATCGTTGCGTTCAGTCTAGCACAGGAGGCGACGAGCGGATTCCTCACCGCGACGAGCGGCTGTCTGTACGCTCGCTGCTGGCTGCTGCTACCCGCCGGGATGCTCGCGCATGCGGCGCAGACCGTCGAGGATGGCGGCAGCGCGCCGGGCACCGACCCCCTCGACGTCGTCGAGCTGCTGCTCGGACGCGCCCAGCAGCGCAGCGAGCGTCTGGAACCTGTCGACGACGCGGTTCGCCACGGAGCTTGGGAGGGCAGGTATGTGCCTCAGCACGCGATAGCCGCGCGGCCGCACCTGCTGCTCGATGAGATCAGCGCCGCCAGCGTGCCCGAGCGCGTGGACGACGGCAAGGGGATCGAGAAGCTGCTCCGGCTTCATCGCGGAGATCCTCTGCCGGGCGCGCGCCGCCGTGCGCGTCGACGGGTCGACGGCGTAGTCGCGGACGAGCATCGTGTAGTCCTCGTCCACGCCTGCCGTGAGCTCATCGGCCTGCATCCGCACGAGCCGTCCGTCCTCGCCGAGCTCGACGACGTACCGCGTCACTTCCTTCGCGACTCTGAGCACCATCTCGGCACGCTGGATCACGAGCGCGACCTCACGGAAGGTGGATGCGTTCTCGAACTCGAGGACGGTGAGATGAGTGGAGACTTCGTCAAGACGCGTCCGGTAGCGCTCGAGCGTCTGGAGCGCTTGATTCGCCTTCGCGAGGACGACCTCGATGTCTTCGAGCACCACCTTCTGCCCGCGACGATACAGGCTCACGACGTCCCTGCGCTGCGAGATCGAGACGACGAGCGCGTCCGTCTGGAGGCTCACGCGCTCTGCGGTGCGATGCCGCATGCCGGTCTCAGAGGTCGGAATGGCCGGGTCGGGAACGAGGTGGACGTTCGCCTTGAGGATGTGGCGCATCTCGGCGTCAAGCGTGATGGCGCCGTCCATCTTCGCCAGCTCGAACAGCCGCTGCGGCGTGTACGGGACGCCCACGACGAAACCACCATTGCTGATGCTCTCGACCCCGCGCTCGTCCCCGATGACGATGAGCGCCCCCGTGCGCGCGGAGATCACGTGGTCGAGGCCTTCACGCAGCGGCGTGCCTGGCGCCACCGCCGCAAGGGCCTGGAGCATGACGTCGTTCTGCGCGGTGTCCATCGGGCCTCCCGCCATCGCCTGCCCAGATTGTGCCACGCTGCGGCGGTGCGCTGCTAGAGCACGCGCATCAGCCGGCGTTGCCGAGCCCGGCCTGCGCCAGGGCAGACCGCAGCGACGCGACCCGAACCACCGACATCCCGTCGGCGGCAAGCGTCCCTGCGCCGTCCGGCGCCAGAAGCGTCTTCACGCCCACGCGTCCGCACTCGGCCGCTCGGGCCGCACCGTGCGGAACGCCTCTGAGCTCGCCGGTGAGGCCGACCTCGCCGAACGCTGCCAGCGGCCCCGAGAGCGGCACGGCCTCTCTCGCAGAAACGAGCGCGAGCGCGAGCGGCAGATCGACCGCCGGATCGGAGACCCGCACGCCGCCGACGACGGAGACGTACACGTCGTGCTCCCCGAACCGCACGCCCGTTCGACCTTCGAGCACGGCGAGCATCTGGTGCACGCGTCCGAGGTCGACGCCGACCGCGTGCCTGCGCGGTGCAGGCAGCCAGGTGCGTGTGACCAGGGCCTGCACCTCCACCAGCATGGGCCGGGTCCCCTCCACCGTCGGGAACACGCACGTGCCCGGTGCGTCTTGCGCGCGCTGCCCGAGCGTGAGCCCTGAGGGATCCGAGATCGGTTCGAGCCCCGTGCCCGTCATCTCGAACACCCCGACCTCGCTCACCGAACCGAAGCGGTTCTTCGCCGCCCTCACGACCCGGTATGCATGCTCCCGGTCGCCTTCGAAGGACAGGACGGTGTCGACCACGTGCTCGAGGATGCGGGGACCCGCAACGGTACCCTCCTTCGTCACGTGACCCACCATGATCACCGCGACGCCGCTCGCCTTCGCGAGCGCGACCAGGGACTGCGCGCAGGCGCGCACCTGGCTCACGCTGCCCGCGAGCCCGGGTGTTGCGGGGTCGGCCAGCGTCTGTATCGAATCGACCACGAGCACGTCGACGGCCTGCGCCTTCGCCGTAGCGACGACGCCCTCGACCTCGGCGTCGGGAAGGAGGAGCACGCGCCCGTCGGCGCCGAGTCGGTCCGCTCGCAAGCGCACCTGCTCGGCCGACTCCTCGCCGCACACGTACAGCACGCGCCGACACTGTGCGGCAAGCCGGCTGGCCGCCTGGAGAAGCAGCGTGGACTTGCCGATGCCCGGCTCTCCTGCCAGGAGCACGACCGAGCCTCGGACGATGCCTCCGCCGAGCACGCGGTCGAGCTCATCGATGCCCGTGCGGATCCTCGTCGCTGGGTCGACACGCACGTCCCCGAGCGCGATCGGCGTCCGTGGCGGCGCGCTCGCTCCAAAGGCCGCCGCTTCTGACGGCGCCTCCTCGATGAAGGTGCCGTACTCGCCGCACACCGGGCAACGGCCGAGCCACTTCGGTGCGGCGTGGCCGCACTGTGAGCATCGCCACTCGGAGCGCGGTCGCGCCATGCCTCACTCGCCCGCGAGGCCGTCGGACTGCGGCGTCCGCCCTCCGCGCGATCCGCTGCGCGGCGGCATCGACGCTCTGGCGCGCTTCGGGCGCGACGGCTGCACGATCGCCTCGGGAGAGAGGTCGCCGTGTGCGAAGGTGATGACGCCGTCCTCCACCCGTAATTCGACCACGTCGCCGGGGTGCCACTCGCCTGCGAGGATCCGCTCCGAGAGCGGGTCTTCCACGAGCCGCTGGATCGCGCGCCTCAGCGGACGCGCGCCGAGCGCGGGATCGAAGCCTTCCTTCGCGAGCACCGAGCGCGCTTCCGGCGTGAGAACGAGCCCGATCCCCTGCTCCGCCAAGCGCTCGCGCAGCCTCGCCACCATCAGATCGACGATGGCCTCGATCTCCTCCGAGGTGAGGTCATGGAACACGATGACTTCGTCGACGCGGTTCAAGAACTCCGGCCGGAAGATCTTCTTGAGCTCGCCGGTGACGCGCTCTTTCAGCGTCTCGTAGGGCATCGCATCGGAAGGCTGCATCGTGAAGCCGATGGTCTTGCCCTTCGCGATGTCGCGCGCCCCGACGTTGCTCGTCATGATGATGATCGTGTTCTTGAAATCGACGCGCCTGCCTTGGGCGTCAGTGAGCCGCCCTTCTTCGAGGATTTGCAGCAGGACGTTGAACACGTCCGGATGCGCCTTCTCGATCTCGTCGAACAGCACGACCGAATACGGCTTGCGCCGCACGGCCTCCGTGAGCTGCCCGCCCTCGTCGAAACCGACGTACCCCGGCGGGGAGCCGATCAGCCGCGAGACCGTGTGCTTCTCCATGTACTCGGACATGTCGAGCTGGATGAGCGCGTCTTCGCTGCCGAACAGGAACTCCGCGAGCGCCTTGGCAAGCTCGGTCTTCCCGACTCCGGACGGACCCAGGAAGATGAACGACCCGGCAGGTCGTGACGGGTCCTTGAGGCCCGCGCGAGTGCGGCGGATGGCCTTGCTCACCGCGGTGACCGCCTCGTCCTGGCCGACGATGCGCTCGTGCAGCGACGCCTCCATCCGCAGGAGCTTCTGCGTCTCCTCTTCGGTGAGGGACGCCACGGGGATGCCCGTCCACATGGAGACGACTTCGGCGATCTCCTTCTCGGTGACCTCGACGACACGGTTGTTGTCCGGCCGACGCCACTCCTCTTCCATACGCCGCTTCTCGGCGATGATTTGCTTCTCTTTATCGCGGAGCGCAGCGGCCTTCTCGAACTCCTGCGCTTCGATCGCGGCCTCTTTCTCCTGCCGCACCTGCTTGAGCCGCTCTTCGACCTCGCGGATGCCCGGAGGCGCCGTCATCGTCTTGATGCGCATCTTCGAGCCGGCCTCGTCGATGAGGTCGATGGCCTTGTCGGGCAGGAACCGGTCGGAGATGTACCGGTCTGCCAGGGTGGCGGCTGCGTCGATGGCGCCATCGGTGATCGAGACCCGGTGGTGCGCCTCGTACCGGTCACGCAGTCCGTACAGGATCGCCTTGGTCTCTTCGACGCTCGGTTCGCCCACCATGATGGGCTGGAACCGCCGCTCGAGCGCCGGGTCCTTCTCGACGTACTTGCGATACTCGTCGAGCGTGGTGGCGCCGATGGTCTGCAGCTCGCCGCGCGCGAGCGCCGGCTTGATGATGCTCGCGGCGTCGATGGCGCCTTCCGCTGCCCCGGCCCCGACGAGCGTGTGCATCTCGTCCACGAACAGGATGATGTCGCCACGCTCGCGGATCTCCTTCATGACCTTCTTGAGGCGCTCTTCGAACTCGCCCCGGTACTTGCTTCCAGCCACCAGCGCAGCCAGATCGAGGGTGTACAGCTGCTTGTCCCGCAGCGTCTCCGGGACCTCGTCGCGAGCGATCTTCTGCGCGAGCCCCTCGACGACGGCGGTCTTGCCGACGCCCGGCTCGCCGATCAGCACCGGGTTGTTCTTCGTACGTCGCGAGAGGATCTGCATGACCCGCTCGATCTCCTGCTGGCGCCCGACCACCGGGTCGAGCTTGCCTTCGAGTGCCGCGCGGGTGAGGTTGCGCCCGAACTCGTCGAGCAGCGAGCCTCCCTCGCCGCCGCGCGACCGCCGCTCTTCAGCGCCTTCCGCCTGCCGCCCGTAGTAGCCGGACAGCAGCTGGATGACTGCGGAGCGCACCTTCTCCAAGTCGGCGCCGAGGTTCACGAGAACCTGGGCGGCCACGCCCTCGCCCTCCCGGATGAGGCCGAGCAGGATGTGTTCGGTTCCGATGTAGTTGTGGCCGAGCTGCAGCGCTTCGCGGAGCGACAGCTCCAGTACCTTCTTGGCTCGCGGCGTGAACGGGATGTGCCCGGTCGGGACGTACGTGCCCCTGCCGATGAGCTCCTCGACCTGCTGGCGGACGTCGTCCGGAGAGATCCTGAGCGACTCGAGCGCTTTGACGGCAACGCCGTCGGGCTCGCGCATCAGCCCGAGCAAAAGATGCTCGGTGCCGATGTAGTTCTGGTTGAGCATGCGGGCCTCTTCTTGCGCGTAGACCACCACGCGCCGGGCCTTCTCTGTGAACCGTTCGAACATGGGATATCGCCTCGCCATCTGTGACGCCGATACTCTCGGCGGAAGGGTCCTATGGGTATTCTACCCCCGCGGGCTGACACCGGGGAGGGCGGCTCGATCCTAAAGGGGCGTCCTACGCCTCGGGACGCATGTGCGGGAACAGGATGACGTCCCGGATCGAGGGACTGTCGGTGAGGAGCATGACGAGCCGGTCGATGCCGACGCCGAGCCCGCCTGCCGGCGGCATGCCGTACTCCATGGCGCGCAGATAGTCCTCGTCGTAGCCCATCGCTTCGTCGTCGCCCCCGGCCTTGGCTCGCGCTTGGGCCTCGAACCGCTCGCGCTGATCCACCGGATCGATGAGCTCGGAGAACGCGTTCGCGATCTCCCGTCCCGCCACGATCACCTCGAAGCGCTCCGTCAGGTCCGGCTCGGACGGCTTCTTGCGCGCAAGCGGCGACGTCTCGAGCGGATACTCTGTCACGAACATCGGGCCGGTGACCGAGTGCTCGGCGAGCTTCTCGAACAGCTCGGTGATGAGCTTGCCCTTGCCCCAACCCGGCTCCCACGCAACGCCGTGCTCGTCGCACAGCCCGCGCAGGTCGTCGAGCGACCGCGCGAACGACACCTCCTTGCCCGCCGCCTCGCTCGTCAGATCGACGAGCGTCCGGCGCGGCCACGGCGGCGTGAAGTCGATCCGCGTTCCCTGGTAGTCCACCACGAGCGATCCGCATGCGGCCTGCGCCGCCGACGTCACGATGCCCTCAGCGAGGCGCATCATGCCCTCAAGGTTCGTGAAGGCCTGGTACGCCTCCAACATCGTGAACTCAGGGTTGTGACGCACCGAGATGCCTTCGTTGCGGAACGACCGGTTGAGCTCGAACACCCGCTCGAAGCCGCCCACGAGCAGCCGCTTGAGGTACAGCTCGGGCGCGATGCGCAGGTACAGGTCCATGTCGAGCGCGTTGTGGTGCGTCACGAACGGGCGCGCCGTCGCGCCCCCGGGGATCGGGTGGAGCATCGGCGTCTCCACCTCGAGAAAGCCCTGGGACTCCATGTACCGCCTGATGGCAGCGATCGCCTGGAAGCGCTTCTCGAACGTCTGGCGCACCTCGGGGTTGGCGATGAGGTCCACGTAGCGCTGCCGGTACCGGGTCTCGACGTCCGTGAGCCCATGGAACTTCTCGGGCAGCGGCCTCAGGGACTTGGACAGGACGACGATCTCGGCAGGAACCACCGACAGCTCGCCGCGCCGCGTCCGGACGACCTCGCCTGACGCACCGACCCAATCACCGAGGTCGATGGCGTCGAGCGTCTCGCGGAACCGGTCGACGCCCATGACGTCGGCCTTGCAGAACAGCTGGATCTCGCCCGTGCCGTCGCGCACCACGAGGAAGGCGATCTTCCCCTGGTCGCGCTTGGCCATGACACGGCCCGCCACCGCCGCTTCGAGGCCGGCGCTTTCTCCGGAGGCGAGATCCGCGCACGCCGTCTTGAGCTCCGATGCGGTGTGCGTACGATCGAAACGGTCCTTGTACGGCTCATCGCCAGCGGCCCGCATCGCCGCCATCTTCGCGAACCGGACGGCTACGGGGTCGTCGGCTTGCAGTCCCGAGATGTCGTTTCCGTCCGGCATGCGTCAGTTCTTGATCGAGAGGATCTCGTACTCGATGACGCTGCCGCGAGGCGTCGTCACGGTGACGACCTCGCCCTTCTTCTTGCCCATGATGGCCTGCCCGACGGGAGACTCGTTGGAGATCTTCGCGTTGGAAGGATCGGCCTCCGCCGAGCCGACGACGGTGAAGACGTGCGTCTCTCCTGTGGCGCGGTCCTTGAGCTCCACGCGCGAGCCGAGCACGACCTTGCTGCTCTTCTTCGGCGCCTCGAGCACGGTCGCGTGAGACAAGATGGCGTTGATCTCCGCGATGCGGCTCTCCACCCACGCCTGCTCGTTCTTCGCGTCGTCGTACTCGGAGTTCTCCGAGATGTCGCCGAACTCCTTGGCCTCCTTGATCCGCTCGCCGACCTCGCGCCGGCGCACGGTCTCCAAGTGGTGAAGCTCGGCCTCCAAACGTGCCTGGCCTTCGGGGGTCAGCACGACTTCTTCGTGCATGGCTGCTCCTGATCGGTCCTGAAGCTGGCGGGCAGCGTGCCCGGTGCCTGAAAAACGCTCGTGAGAGTATACATCATGGGGCCAAGCGCACAAGCGCTCGCCAGCGCCTGATGGCACCGGCGAGCGCCCGGGAAAGCGGAATGGACCTACTCCGTCTTCTCAGAGCTCTTCTCTTCGGACTTCGCAGGCTCCGACTTGGTCTCGTCCTCGTCCAGACCCTCCTGCAGCCCTTCTTTCAAGGCCTTCGCGGATTCCCCGAACATCTTCGCAAGCTTCGGGAGCTGCGATGGTCCGAACAGGACGAGCACGATGATCAAGATGACCCAGAGCTCTCCGCCCATGGGTAGACCGAATGCAGCCATCTGTCCTCCTTATGACTGTCGTCCTCGCGCAGGCGCGCACGGAAGCGTCTGAGCGTTCCCATACAGTAGCACCGCTGCACCGTCTGCGCTAGCAGTCGCAGGGTTCGAATACGAGACCCTGTCCGCATCCTCCTGCTCGCTAGACCTTGTCCGTCCCCTCCGCCCGCGAGAGGTAGTACAGCGTGTGCAGCAGTTCGAGCACGGGATCCGTGTTGTGAAGCCTGACCCCCGGCGGGACGCTCACGAGCGCCGGGGTGTAGTTGAGGATGATCTTGATCCCGGCATTGCACACGAGATCCGCCGCTTGCTGCGCGGCCTCGGGCGGAACGGCAAGCACGGCGATCCGGATGTTCTGGTCCGCCGCGACGCGCGGCAGCTCGTCGACGTGCCGGACGACCACGTCGCCGATGCGCGTGCCGACCTTCTTGGGATCGTTGTCGAACACGGCCGTGACGTAGAAGCCGTGCTGCTTCAACCCGTCGTATCCAGCGATCGCAGAGCCGAGATTCCCCGCGCCGATAAGGGCCAGCCGATGCACATGGTCGGCACCGAGTATCCGCTGGATGCTGTCGACGAGAAGCGCGATGTCGTACCCGACGCCGCGCTTACCGAACGAGCCGAACCGCGTCAAGTCCCGACGGATCTGCGTTGGATTGATCCCGGTGAGCTCGCCGAGCCGCGCCGAGGACACCGTCGTGCGACCTTCGTGTCTGAGCTGTATGAGAGCTCCAAGGTAGACGGGCAACCGTTCGATCACGCCTGCTGGAATCTCTGCTGGCGGGGAAGACATGGCGGTCCAATCGTCGCAAGCCCGAATACATTGTTACCCACAGTAACAATCTCAGGCAACATCCTGGCTGCCGTTTTATGCAGAATCGCCCTGTCTGAGCAGGCGGATCACGTCGGCTCGCGTGACGATTCCCGCAAGACGACCGTCCTCGACCACGAGCACCGCCCCAGGACCGTCCGGCTCCAGCGATGGAAGGACGCTCTCGACGCTCGCGGACGGGAGAGCCACCGCGCGCGACAGGTCGTGCACCGCGATGTCCCCGACGCTCGTGGAGGCCCACTGCTCGCGCGGAACGCTCCGCACGGCCTCAAGATCGAGGAGCCCGACGACCCGCCCTGCGTCAACGACCGGATATCGCGAGTGCCGCCCGCCGAGCACGTACGCCTCAGCGACCTCCGATATCGGCGTCACTGCGGGGACGGTCGCCACCGGTGCGCTCATGATGGCCGCGAGCGGCACGGCCGCCAGGCGGGCGCGGACCACCTGCTGCGCATACGCACTGGCAGCGAGCACCGAGATGAACCACCCCATGATCGCCAGCCAGATCGCATCCAGCTGGCCGTGCAGCACCAGGTACACGGCGACCGCCACGAGCGTGTAACCGATCGCCTGACCGGCCCTCGTCGCCCACCGGGTCGCCTTGAGCACGTCCTTGGTAAGCGCCCAGAGCAGTGCTCTAAGCACTCGTCCGCCGTCGAGCGGGAAGCCGGGCAGGAGATTGAACGCGGCGACCGAGAAGTTGATGACCGTGAGGTATTCGAGCGGAACCCGCACCACGCTCGGCAGCCACGCGCCGAACACAGCAGTGACGCCCAGGCCGACCAGACCCACCGTGAAGCTCGTCGCAGGGCCGGCCACCGCCATAGCGAGCTCGCGAAGCGGGCTTCTCGGCTCCTCCTCCATCTGCGACACGCCGCCGAACACGAACAGCGTGACCCGCTTGATGCGCAGCCCGCCGGCCCGCGCCACGAGCGAGTGCGCGAGCTCGTGCAGCACGATCGAGCCGAAGAACGCCAGCGCAGTCACGAAGGCGAGCGCCGCGTAAGCCGACGACGGAAGACCGGGAATGGCCTGCGGGAAGTAGCTCGTCGCAAGACCGACCGACACCAAAAAGAACACGAGGAACCAGCTCGCGTTCACCTCGATGGGGATGCCGAAGGCGGTTCCGATGGTGCGCGACGACGATCCGAACATGGCCGCCCTCCTCGTCAAGCCGCCGTCGGGCCCCTCCGCCCGGTCAGAACGCCGCGCCGTCGAGCGCGTGTGCGCAGATGCAGTCCCGTTCGGCCGGAAGCGCCGGAATCATCGCGTGCAGGAGCCGCTTGAGCTTCTCGTTGTTCTCGTTGAACACGCGGATGACCTCCTCGTTCGTCACCGGCTCGATGCCCTCGGTACCGGCATCGTGGTCGGTGATGAGCGAGATGTTGCAGTAGCAGATCTCCAGCTCCCGCGCGAGGTACGCCTCCGGATACTGGGTCATGTTGATGACCTCCCAGCCCTGCGAGGCGAACCAGCGGGACTCAGCGCGCGTCGAGAACCGGGGTCCTTGGATGACGACGACCGTCCCGCGCTCGTGCACAGTGATGCCGAGCTCGCGGGCCTTGTCGATCGCCACCTGCCGCATCACCGGACAGTATGGGTCCGCTGACGACACGTGCGTGGTGGTCGGACCATCGTAGAACGTATCTTTGCGCCCCCAGGTGCAATCGACGAACTGGTCGCAGATCACGAAGTCGCCGGGCTTGACGTGCGGCTGCAGCGAGCCGCAGGCGTTCGGGCCGATGATGCGTGAGACGCCGAGCAGCTTCATCGCATAGACGTTCGCACGGTAGTTGATCATGTGCGGCGGATACTGGTGGGCGGTACCGTGCCGGGGCAGGAACGCGACCCTCCGGCCCGAGATCTCGCCGACCGTCACCGGTGCTGACGGCGCCCCGTAGGGCGTGTCGACACGCACCTCGTCGGCGTTCTCGAGCAGCGAGTAGAAGCCGCTTCCTCCGAACACGCCGATCTCCGCCTGCGGGTACTGCATCGCGACGCACCTCCACATCCTCAGACGTTCTGCTGCGCTGATTGTAGAGCATCGGCGACCCCCGCTCAGGCGGACCTCAGCCGCGCTGCGTCGCCTGCGTACAGCGGCCGTCCGAACGGGTTGGACGCGTCTGTCCACTCCTCTTCTGCCCGAAGCGCGCCTTTGAGCGAGCTCGCGAACGCAGCGGCCTCGCGATCCAGCGCGTCGATGCGGCTGAGCACAAGCGCCTCGAGCGAGCACGGGGCGACGGCCCCGTCGTCGTTGCCGTGGTGGCTGAGCATGAGGTGCGACAGGTGCGTCGCCGTCTCAGCGCTCACCGCGTCGCCGAGCGAAGCGCACGCTTGACGCACTCTGCGCTCTCCGAGGACGGCGTGGCCGAGCATGCGTCCCTCGGTCGTCAGCTCGAAACCGGCGCCGAGCCGGATCGCGTCGACGATCCCCGCATCGTGGAGCAGGGCGCCCGCGAGCAGCAAGTCTCGGTCGAGACCGGGGTGGACCGTCTGGTACGCGGCGCATGCCGTCGCAACCGCCAGGGTGTGCTCGAGCAGCCCGCCGATGTACGCATGATGCTCGGCGACGCTCGCAGGCAGCGAGGCGAACGACCGGAAGAACGCGGCGTCTCGGAACACGGACCGTACCAGCCGCGAAAGGCCCGGGTCGCGGACGGCATCGACGAGCCGCCTAAGCTCCGCCACCGCTTCTTTGCGCTCGCGCGTCGACCTCGGCAGCAGATCCGCGACGTCGTACCGCTCGGCCGGACGCATGTCGTCGACCGAGATGCGCATCACCCCCCGGTACGTCGTGACGACGCCCTGGACGCACACGACCGTCCCGGCAGGGATCGCGAGCGCCGCGGTATCGGGCTTGAACATCACGCCCGCGACCGCCCCCGAACGGTCCGCGAACTCCATCGCCAGGTACGCTTCACCGTGACGTGTCGACCGCAGCTCTCGCGCTCGCATCGCGAACACGGAGTCCACGTGCTGCCCCTCCACGAGCGAGGTTGCCAGTTGCGTCTTCATCGTCCCCTCCGCATCAGTTCCAACGGAGCCATCATCGCAGAGGGGGCTGACATCTATCGGAATCGCACGCGGAACGGGGTGCCCGGCTCGATCCCATACCGTTCTGCAGCGCTCCCTTTGAACACCGCGAGCGTGAGCCACCCCGAGGAGTCCACGAGGGCCACAGGCTCGCCCTCTTCCACGTCTGAGAACGTCCTGCGGAACGGCACGGTCATCACCGTGTGCCCGAACGACATCTCCACTTCGTCCGGCACCGGAATGGACTGCAGGTCGGTCGAAGAGACCGATATGCGGACGGATCCGAATCGGTCCACGTCCACGGCTTCTGCGGTAAGGGCGTCGCCGTCCGCGCGCGCAGGGAAAAACGGTGGCGGCGCGAGCGCCCCCGGGTCGATGCGCATGCCAAGCGCTGACGGCTCGACGCCGCACGCGAGCGCGGCCGCCGCCGGCGCGAGCACGTCGCGAGCGTGGAACGTCGCCAGCGGACCTTCGAACTTGAGCACCTCCGGCTGGATCGCGTATGCCTCTGCGACGCCCCCAGCACGCCACGAAGCGGGCAAGAGGACGCCGTTGTCGGGGCCGACGAGCATCGTGCCCGCACCCGTCACGAGGCACAGGTCCTTCCGCGGGCCGCCAACGCCCGGATCCACGACCACGAGGTGGATCGCGTCAGGCAGCTGCCACACACCCGCGGCCGCCACAGCGGCCGCTTTCCGGATGTCGTAGGGCGGCACGTCGTGGGCCAAGTCGACGACGCGAGCCTGCGGACAGGCCTTATAGATCACGGCGTGGCAGATCCCGACCCACGTGTCCCCCATGCCGAAGTCCGAGGTGAAGCAGATGATCGTCTGCATCACGCCTCCTGGATCCGCATCGCATCGCAAAGCGGTGCCGCATGTCGTACCATGGCCCCGTGCCGAGGAGGTGTGCCATGCAGCGCCGAGTGTTCCACAAGATGATACCCCTGGCGGCCCTCGTGCTGGCCGTCGCGCTTTTCGCGACCGCGTGCGGCCGGGCGGTGCTCCGTTTCACAGACTCCGGGCGTACGATGAGCCGCACCGAGGTCATCGAGCTCGCCCGCTCCGTGGACCTCGGACCCGCGTACGGCGCTGCTTCATCGGAGGCCGTGAAGCATCGGGCGACGGCGCTCACGGAGCTCCGGTCGCACGGGAAGGCCGCACAGGCGCTCGCAGATGCCCTCACTGCTGCTTTCCCGGCCGACTACCAGGGCGTCCCTGCCTACGTGGAGGCCGCGAGCGTGGACGGTCGCGATTGCTGGATCGTCGTGGAAGCCAAGCCGTCGACGGCCGGTCCGTCGAAGCTTACGGCACGCAGGTACTGGCTCTTCGGCCGCGCGACGTACGACGTCATCGAGTCTGGGACGCTCGACTGACGGAGCATCGCCCAGCTATCAGACAGACGGAGGCGCGCCTTCGTCCACCGGGAAGATGGCGGTGATTGCGTCCCGCGCAACGGCCACGAACTCCGGAGCGGCCAGAAGCGCACCGTCAGCGAGATTGAAGATGCGTGCGTCAGTGATGGCGTAGAAGTCCTTGCCCTTCGCATTGAGCGAGTCGGTGAGCCGGCTTCCCTCCAACACGTACATGTCGCCCTCGATGCGGTGATCCTTGGTGATGATCATCACGCGGATCGTGTCTTTCTTGGTGTAGACCATCCTCGCTCCCCAATCCGGGCCGCCCACACTCATGCATGATACGCCCCCGGAAGCGAGGTCACAACACGCGCAGAACGCCGCCTTCGAGGACCGCTCGCAATGCGCCAGCAAGAGCTATCTCTGCGACAGCGAGCGCCAGAGCGAGCGCGATCTGCGGCACGGCCTGCGAGATGCCTGCCGCCGCGCGCTCGAATCGTGGCAGCAGCGTGACGAACACGAGGTTGACCGCGACGAGCGTCACGATGATCGCTGCGCTGACTGCGAGCGGGTAGACCACGCCGAGCGCCGGCATCGCGAACAGCAGGAACGGGTACGCGACGATTCCCGCAGCCAGCCAGATGAGCGCCCTCGGCCCGTCCAAGAGCCGGCCGCGCGACGCCGACGACCACATCTGCCCGTTCAGCATCGGCACCACCACGAGCGGGAGCGCCCATCCTGCAGCAAGCCCGGTGGCGAGCCTGAGCAGGTTCGTCGTACCGCGAAGGCCAGCGTACGAGGTCACACCGTCGAGGACCATCGCTGACACGCCGACGGCGCCGAGAACCAACGCCCACGCGGGCGGCAGGTCCGTGGCGCGTCTCCGGCGCTCCAGGACAGCGATAGCGGCAAGCGAGAGCGCGAAGCCCACGTAGATCCCCGTGTCTCGGGCGCATACGGGAAGCTGCCAGCCTCCGGCGAACAGAGACCGTTCTGGCAGCTGATGGCACAGCCCGTATCCGAGAAGATGGAAGAACTGCTCGAGCATCGTCACGCCCTACGAACAGGCGGCAGACCCTGATGGGCCTGCCGCCTCCGTGTCGGATGGTCGGGATGGCGGGATTTGAACCCACGACCTCTGCGTCCCGAACGCAGCGCTCTACCAAGCTGAGCCACATCCCGGCGGGAAGACATCATAGCGTGAGGCGTCCTGCCGGTAAAGTCAGGCGCCCGGGACTCGTGCGGGCCCGGGCGCCTGTGTTCCTCTCACGCGGCTAGTGGATCAACCTCACGTGGCAGTACGAGCAGTACGTCGGCTTGTGGCACTCGAAGCACGGCTCTGCGCCGTTCTTCTTGACGATGTTCGGGTGGTACGTCCGCCACGCCTGGTTCGCAACAGCGCCCTTGTGGTGGCAGTTGTCGCAGAAGTACTGGCTGTGGCAGTTCGTGCACACCGGCTTCGTGAGCTTCTTCGCCTGGAAGTCGGCCTTGTGGGTGTCCTTGAAGTTGGCCGGGTGCGGCATCGGCAGCTTGTGGCAGTTCCTACAGAAGGTAGACTCCGTGCCGCCGGTTCCATGGCAGTACTCGCAGCTGTCAGGCTGCGCCTTGTAGGCCGCAGAGTGCTTCGCCGACTTGCCGAGCGCCAGGTTGCGCGTCCAGTCAGACGCCTTGTGCGACGCCGGAAGCGCCTTCAGCTTGGTGTGGCAGTCCACGCAGAACTGCTTGTTCTCGTGGCACTTCTCGAAGCACGGAGCGGTGCCTTTGGCGGCCACTGCCTTCGGATGCTGCTTCTGCCACGGCACGCCGTTGACCGCGTCCACGTGGTGGCAGTCCGAGCACACCTCCTTGAAGGTGTGGCAATTCGCGCACAGCTGCGGCGTCTTGCGACCGGACACGTGGTTCTTCTTGAAGGTGTCCGGGTGCGGCATCTCCATGCCGTGGCAGCCCTTGCAGAACTTCGCGTTGGTGCCGCCTGGGCCGTGGCATACGTCGCAGCTGTCGATCGCCTTGAGCGCTGCCAGCGCATGCTTGCCCGACGGCTGCGCGGCCGCCGAACCGTACTTGGTGACGGTGAGCTTGTCGTGCAGCCACTTCGGATCCTTGTGCGAGGTGGGCAGCGGCTTGAGCTTGGTGTGGCACTCGACGCAGAACTTCTGGTCGTGGCACGCGCCGAGGCAGGCGCTCACGCCGTTGGTGCTGACCGCCTTGGCGTGCTGGGTCTGCCACGCGACCTTCGGGTCGTACTTCCAGTTGACCTTCGTGCCGTGGTGGCACTCGTTGCAGAACCGGTAGTTCGTCTTCTTGACCTGATGGCACATGTCGCACTTGTCCATCTTGGTCTTCGCGACTTGCGGGTGCGTCTTCTCCTTGAACTCCGCGGGGTGCGGCATCTCCATGCCGTGGCAGCCCATGCAGAAGGTCGCCTTCACGTGGCAAGTCGCGCAGTAGTCGACCTGGTCCACGGCGACGAGATGCAGGCCCTCGCCTTCGGCGGCTTCGCCTTCTTTCTCCGCTGCCGCGCCCTCCGTCGCCTCCTCGGCCTCGGAGCCGCTCTCATTCGCCACAGGCTTGCCCGTCGAACGATCGACCTTCGCCATCGCAAGCTTCGCATGGCCCTCGGGATAGAAGCCCTTCTCTTTGTGCGACGGCGGTTTCAGATCGAAGTCGGCGGGGTGGCACGCAGAGCACGTGCCCGGCGCCTTGATGCCGCCAGCAGGCGGCTCAGATGTGAGCGTGTGGCAGCGGAAGCACGCAGTCATCGTCATGAAGTTCTGGTGCTTCACGCTCTTCTTCTTCGTCTGCGGGTCGATGAGCGAAGGCTCCCAGTCTCCGCTCTCGTTGTGCGCGACGCGGTTGTGGCACGCCGTGCAGTGGATGTCCTTCGCCTCGTGCGCATCGTGGTCGATCTTGATGCCGGCGCTTGGCGTCACCTTGCGAGTCTTCAGATCATGGCACTGAGTGCACTGGCGCGAGCCCATCTCCTCGGTGTCCATCGCCAGGTGGCTTTCGGCGTTCAGCGGGAGCTCGAACTTGTTCGTCACGGTCAGGACGAGCTCGCCGAGCGCCTTGGCCTTCTTCAGCGTGAACGTGATGGGATCCGCATTGACCGGCTCATGGCACGACATGCACGAGACCATGCGGTGTGACGACCGGTTGTAGGCTTCGATCGCATCGTCCTGGACCTTGTGGCACACGTTGGCGCAGAACCAATAGGTCGACGTCGCGCCGAACGCGATGATGATGAACGCCGCAAGCGCCAGGACGACGACCCCTGTCCAGACGATGTACCGCGGCCGTCGGACCGGATCTTTGAACCCGGCCAAAGAGATCTTCGCCATACGCATCTCTCCTCGCTCGTCCCGGATCTCAGCGTTCACGCCGCACGAGCAGCCCCTCGCGCCGCTGCATGCGCTCTACTGTATCCGATGCCTTGTGACGCGACAATACAAGCACAGGAGGATTTCGCCTCAGGAACGCGCGTTCCTGCCCCGAGCGAGCCCTGCGAGCGCTCTCACTTCACAGCCATCGCGTCGACCAGCCGATTCAGCTCGTTGATCGCGGCGGCCACCTGCCGAGACGCTTCGGCAGCCTGCTGCGACACGGCCGCCACTTCCTTCATCGACAGCACGACCTGGTCGGAAGCGCTGCGTTGCTGCTGCGTGGCGATCGAGATCTGCTTGGCTGCGTCGGTCGTTTCCTCGACCTGAGACACGATGCGCTCCAGGGCGTCTTGCGTGCTCTCGGCCAGCCGCTTGCCCTCATTCACTTTGTTGGCCGCCTTCTCCGTCTGCATGATGAGCGCTGAGGTCGACGCTTGGATCTCGCGCACCACGCGCCCGATCTCTTGCGTGGACTCGGTCACGGACTCGGCCAGCTTGCGGATCTCCTCAGCGACGACGGAGAAGCCCTTGCCTGCTTCCCCGGCACGCGCCGCTTCGATCGCGGCGTTGAGCGCGAGGATCTTGGTCTGCTCAGCGATCTCGTCGATGATGCTGAGAACGCGGCCGATCTCCTGGCTGCGCTCTCCCAACGCCAGGATGCGGTCTGATGACTGCTGCGTCGTGAGGCGGATCTCCTCGATGCCTTCGGCGGTATCGTGCACCGCCTGGAGCCCCTCTTCGGCGCTTGCGAGCGTCCGCTCGGCGACACGGACGACGGCCGCTGAATTCTCGGCGATCTGGCTCGAGGTCTGCGCGAGCTCCTCGACGGTCGCCGAGGTCTCGGTGACCGCGGCGGCCTGTTCGGCAGCGCCGCTCGCTTGCTCCTCGGTCGCGGCAAGGATCTGCGCGGTGAGCGCGCGGATGTTCGTGGTCATCCCGCGGATCTGATCGAGGAGCGCGGAGAGGTTCGAGAACACGCGGTCGGTCTCGGCGGCGAGCCCGTCAAGCCCCTTGGCATCGTGGATCGATACGCCCAGCGTCTTGCTCGCCTTGTCGAGCACGTCGCGGAACGGCCGCTCTGAGAGCCGGATGGACCAGTACCAGCACGCCACTCCAAGGGCGAGCCCCGCCGCCACGCACGCGACCACGAACAGCACCAAGGCCAGCGAGCTCTTCGGGGCGACGAACAGCAACGCGAACGGAGGGAAGACGAGCCCGACGACGACTCCTGCGATCAGGAACGTGACGAGCTCCTGTCTTTGCACGCTCTTGCTCATACGGCACCTCGTTCTTCGAAACCGCACACACGAAGCTCGCGGAGCGCCCCTTGTTCCGCTCGTTCACATACTACCAAGTCGCCGCCTGGTGCGCATGTGGTTGCGTATGATACCCATCGGGGTATATCATTGCCATAATGGACCGGCCGGGAGGAAACGATGCGAACGTACTCTGTGGATGCTGCCGTATGTGACCGCTCGCCCGCGTGCCCAGCACGGAGGGTCTGCCCGAAAGGCGCGATCGTCCCGCGCCCTGGTGGGCCGTACCCTGGGTATAACGGCTATACTGTTGACGCCAGCCGCTGCTCCGGCTGCGGCATCTGTGCCCGCGTATGTCCGACAGGCGCCGTAGCGCCGGCGTGAGGAGAGACGACATGGCGAACGCGATCGTGACCGTGGAGGTCTTCGACTTCCCCGTCGAGACCGAGTGCTTCTCCGGCGGTTGAGGGCCTTCCTGGACTCCGGCGGAGATCACCGAGATCGTCAGCTCCGAGGTCCGCACGCGCTTTGGAGACAGCGCGCGCGTCGTCTACCTCGACACCACGCGCCCTGAGGTCCAGGCCGAGCACGGCGAGATGATCGCCGCGATCAAGGAGAACGGCTGGATCTATCCCGTGACCGTCATCGACGGCGAGCCTATGTACGAAGGCGCCGTGTCGTATCCGGGCATCTTGCGCGCCATCCAGGCCAAGCTCGAGCAGGCCTCGTGACTCTCGCCGGCGGCGCGCGACGGCTACCGCGCGTACCGCCGGTACAGTCCGATGAGGCCTGAGTCCCAAAACACCCGAAGCGCTTCTGGGATCGCTCGCGCCTGCGCGCGGCGTGCATCGTAGGCGGCCCGCTTCGCCGGGTCGCGCAGGACCGCGTACGCCTCGTTCAGCTCCACCATCATCTCGTGCGCTCGTCGGTCGCCAGCGCGGGCGTCTGGATGCCGTTTGCGAGCCAGCACCCGGTACGCTTTCTCGATGACTTCGGGATCCGCGTCGGGTGAGACCTGCAGCACCGCGTAGTAGTCTCGCATGCTAGTGCTCCGTGCACACGGCGGTCGGGGCGATCGCCGGATCGAGGTAGATCTCGACGACGTCCGGGCACCTGTCGTTCGCAAGGAGCATCGACTGCGTGCAGATGCGGACGCGGACGAGAGCGCCCGGAGCCGACCCCGTACTGTCGCTCGATGGTTGCGGCTGTCGCCGGACGGCGATCGCTCGGCTCATGAACTGCTGCCAGATGCGCGCAGGATAGCTCCCGCCGGTGACCTTGATGCCGTGGACGTCCGTCATCGGCACCTGACCTTCTCGGTATCCCACCCACACGGCCGTGCTCAGCCCGTCTGCCCAGCCGACGAACCAGGCGTCCCGGTAGGCCTGGGTGGTCCCGGTCTTGCCGGCCGCCCACACCGGGAGCTTGGCTGCTTGGCCGGTGCCCTTCTCGACGACATCGTGGAGCATGGCGGCGGCCGTCTTGGCCGTCGAGGCCGGAAGCACCCGCTTGGGCTCGCGCACCGGCGCGAACACGAGATTGCCGGTGCTGTCAGTGACGCGGCTGATGCTGACCGGCTCGCGTCGTATCCCGCCCGAAGCAAGCGTGCTGTACGCGCCGGCCATCTCGTATGGGGAGACGCCCGTGGTCAGTCCGCCGAGCGCGATGGCCGGATTGGGATCGAGCTTCGTGGTGATACCCATGGCCTGGGCCGTCTTGACGACGTTCTCGGCCCCGACCCTCATGACGAGACGCGCGTACACCGCATTCACGGACCACGTCGTCGCTGCGGCAAGCGTCATCGACGGAGCCGTCTTTTCGTTCTCGTAGTTCTGCACGCGCCAGATGCCATCTTTGACCCGGGTGACGTACGGCCGCGCATCGAACACGTCGCTCGGCTTCACGCCCTGCTCGAGCGCGGTCACGAGCACGAATGGTTTGAACGCCGAGCCCGGCTGACGTCTGCCCTGCACGGCGAGGTTGAACTGCTCCGTGGAGAAGTCCCGCCCGCCCACCATCGCGAGCACATCCCCGGTGCGGTGGTCGATGCAGACGAGCGCCACCTCGGGATCCTGCGGGTCGGGAAGCAGGGCCCGCGCAGCATCTTCGGCATACCGCTGCACACGGGGATCGAGGGTCGTGTAGACGCGAAGACCGCCCTCGAACACGGTGCGCGACCCCAGCCGCTCGATGAGCTGCTGCTTGACGTGCTCGACGAAGTACGGCGCGAGCTGCTTCGAGTCATCGGGGCGGGGCGCGAGCCGAACGTCGGCGGCAGCGGCTTCGGCTCGCTGCTCCTCCGAGATGTACCCGAGATCACGCATGCGGTCGAGCACGCGATCGCGCCGCTCGCGCGCGGCGTCCGGATGCGCGACGGGGTCGTACCGGCCGGGCGAGGCGATGATGCCGGCCAGGAGCGCGGCCTCTGCGAGATCGACGTCTCCCACGTGCTTGCCGAAATACCGTTTCGCCGCGCTCTCCACGCCGTAGGCGCCCTCGCCGAAGTACACGAGGTTCAGGTAGGTCTCGAGCACCTTCTGCTTGCTCGTCCGCGCTTCGAGCTGGTACGCGAGCAACGCCTCTTTGACCTTGCGGTTGAGGGTGCGCTTGCCGTCCGTGAACAGCAGCTTGACGACCTGCTGCGTGATGGTGCTGCCGCCCTGCTCCACCTCCCCTGAGCTGGCGTTCGCACGAAGCGCTCTGGCGATCCCTCTGAAGTCGACGCCTTCGTGCTCATAGAAGCGCTCGTCCTCGATCGCCACCACGGCGTCTTGGAGGTGCTTCGGGACCTGCTCGAGAGACACGACGGTGCGGTCCTGCTCAGCGTGCCACTCGGCGAGCACGGTTCCGTCCGACGCGTACACGACCGTGGTCTGCGCGGGCCGGAAGGCGGCGCTCGACGCGCTCAGATCGGGCAGCGACTTCGAGAGGGCGTACAGGTACGCGCCCGTCGCTATGAACGTGACGACGAGCACGGCCAAGATCGCCGCAGCGACCTTCAAGATCCGCTCCAACGACGATACGCGCACGACCCCTCCATGCGACCCGGCCGCTGCCGACGACAGAGTCGGGTATCCTGTCTGCGGCACCGAGCCGAGGCGGTCGAAGGAATGGTAGCACGCCACAACGAGCAGAGCGTTCAGGCGCGCCTGCAGCGTGTCGCACGCGGCGTGTTCACGTGGTGGCGCAACGTCCTGACGCGAGCGCTGCAGTGGGCCGCCGTGGCCGTGCGCCGGCTACCGATCAGGAACGCCATCGTCGGCGCGGTGCGCTCGTGGTTCCGCCCAGCTGCGGTCGCAGACCTGCGTGCGGGCGACCTCCCGACAGCGATGACGCTGTCAGCGATCCTCCTGGCGGCCGCGGCCGCCGCCAGCGGAGCGCTCGGGCTGCGCCAGGGTGCCGCGCTGTGGGCCTACGCGGCAGGGCTCGGCGTGTGGTCGGCCGCGCGGCTCGCCGTCCTGCTCGCACTTGCACCGTCTGCGGGAGCGCCGCGCGAGCGAGCAGCGATGGCGTGGGCGGCCGCGTTGCCGCCGTTCGTTCTCAGCGCGATCCCCGGGTTCGGGCTCGTCGCATTCGCGCTGTCAGCCTTCGTCGCGTATCGCGCGCTGGTCGCCATCGGCGCTACAGAGCGCAGCGCCGCCCGGCTCGTGGCGTGGGCGTACGGCGGGCACGCCCTCGCTGCCGGAGCGGCCGCCGTGGCGAGCGCCCTCCTCGCGGCCTAGGGCCGCGCTCACACCGACGCGAGCTCGTCCGGAGGAGCGCCGCTCCCCCGCATCTCGGCAAGCGCTACGCCGGCCAGGACGAGCGCTGCGCCGATGGCCTGCGACGCCGTCAAGCGCTCCCCGAGCACCGCTGCGGCGAACGCGATGGTGAACAGGGGCTCTGTGGTCGACACGATGGCCGCCTGAGATGCGCCGAGGCGCCGGATGCCCCCGAGGTACAGCAGGACCGCTGCCACCGTCGGGACGGCGACGATGGCCGCAAGAAGCCCCCACGCAGCGGGGCTCCAGCCAGCAGGAGACAGGTCGGTGCCCGTGAGCACGCACAGCGCACCGATGGCCACGGCGGACACGGCGAACGTGTAGGTCATCAGCACCAGACGCGACCGTCCTGGCAGCCAGCGGTACGACAGCACGTTGAACACCGCGTACCCGAGCCCGGCTCCCAGCCCCAGCACGATTCCGGCCACCTCGGCGCGTGCGCCAGGCGAGAACGCCTGCACCACGAAGGCGCATCCCGCGACGGTGAGCGCGATTGCGCCGACGCGGGCACCTGTCAGACGCTCGTGCAGGAACGCTGCGCTGAGAGCGGCGACGATCGCGGGGTACGTGTACAGGAGCACGGCCACGATCGACGCGCTCGCGTGCTTGAGCGCGAAGAAGTAGCACACCGAGGCAGCGCCGTACCCCGTGATGGAAAGTGCAGCGTACCGCCACCAGTCTTTCGCTCCCGCGATCAGCGCTGCTGGGTCCTTGAGCGCCTGATACGCGCCCATCAGCACCGACACGAGCGCGAACCGCCACGCCAACAGCGGAAGAGGCTGCATGCCCTGCCGATACGCGAGCGATGCCAGCACACCCAACGTCCCGAAGCACGCAGCCGAGACGATGACTGCGACAAGCGCAAGGCGCCGGCTCACACGCCCTCCTACCGACGACGACCGAATGCGCATCACCCTGGCACCAGTGCGGCGGAGCGTCAAGAGGAACGGTGTCGCGTGGTACACTCTCGGGCCGTGCGTTCTGAAGAGCAAGGAGCCGCAATGCCCCTCTCCCGTGGCGTCGCCCGCTGGGTCCCCTCCGCAGCGTGGATGACCGTGATCTTCTGGCTATCGTCGCGCCCGGGTTCGGACGTCCCTAGCGGCATCGCCCCGTACGCGCACTTCGTCGCGTACGCGGTGCTCGGCGTGCTGCTGTTGCACGGTCTGTCACACCCATCGCGGTGGATCCCCGCTGCGGCCTTGGCTTCCCTGTACGGCGTCACAGACGAGTTCCACCAGGCGTTCGTGCCCGGCAGGACGCCCGACCCGATGGACTGGGCGATCGACACCCTCGGCGCGCTCGTAGGCGCGGCGTTGCTGGCGTGGTGGCTCGCCCGCAACGGAGAAGGCGCCCCGTAGGGCGCCTTGTTGCAACCGGGCGCGTTTCGAGAACGCCTCACGAGGTTCCCAGCCACGCCCTCAGACGCTCCATGAGCCTCGCGACGACCTCGGCAAGACCGAGCGGGCGGTCGCTGGCGCCGAGCGAACCTTCGAGCAGACGAAGTCGTGCTTCGAGCCTGACGAGGCTGCGCACGCGCTCCTGCTCGCGAACCTCGGCCCGCGTCGCAGTCCCGTTCGAGGCGGACCGCCGGACAGCGTCCTCACCGGCCGCGGCGCCTTCGGACGCAACGCCCACCTGGGCGCGCGTGCGGGCCTCCGTTCCGGCGCTCCCGCTCACGCAGTCGGCCGTGCAGTCGCCGCACGACCCGTCGGTGAGCCGGTCCTGCACGCAATCGCGGTCCCGATCGAGCTGGGCGCCGTCAGCAGGCGGCTGCGTCTCCCAACCGGAGCGTGCCTCCGCCTGCGCTCCGCCCGCTCCCTGGCCCGCCTGGCTTCCCTGCCCGGCCCATGCGGGTAGATGGACGACCGACACGATGAGCGCCGCTGTGAGCAGCAGCATCGCGATGCGCTTCCACCGCATCTCCGTTCACCTCCTCGTTCCAACCGACGTTCACCCCAGTGAACGGCTGTGACCGACGACAGGTGACGGGTGTCATGTTGAGAGGCGATTGAGTCACTCGCTGCGGTGCTGGGGATCAGCGCCGGACGTGCTGTGGGCCGCCCGTCGCATCCGTGGAGCCGCCCTGGGCGGATCCGCCGGAGCCGCCACTTGGGCTGCTGGGCGACTCACCGGAACCGGAGTCCGCGTCCGGCGTCGCCTCCTGCGAATCCCGACCGCTGCCAGATCCTCCTTGGTATGAGCCTTGGTCCGTCGCTTCACTGGAACCGTCCTGGACGGAGCCGCCACCGCTTGTGCCACCTCCTGCCGGCGCTCCTGCTCCGGAGCCGCTCCCTGCAGGCGACGAAGACCCGCCAGGGCCCTGCCCCGCATCCTGGCCGGGAGCGGGCTCGTACGTCGAGCCGCCCTCCATGCGCTGCAGTTCGCGACGGAGCACATCGAACGCGCTCTGCTCCCCGTCCTGTGAGACGCTCGGCGGCGCCACGCCCATGCTTTCGAGCGCTCGACGCAGCGCCTCCTCGTCGAGACCGCTTCGCAGAAGATCGCGGATCTCGGCGGCGCGCCGCTCGGCGAAGCGGGCACGAAGCGCGTCTTCGAGCGCGCCGGCGGGCACGGCCTCCAGAGCCATGCGCTCGGCAGCGCGTTTGAGCGCGTACGCCGGACTCCCTGGCGGTGCAGACGCCACGGCCACGCTCGCGCCGCCTGCCACGAGCGCCAGCGCAGCGAACGCCGCTGCCGCCCGCTGCGACAGCAGCCGATACGGCCTCCAGCGGCCGTCGGAGCGGGCCGCTGTCACGACCGTGCGCTTCACCGAACGACGCGCCTCAGCGGCTCGCTCGGTGAGCGCCGCCGAAACCGCCGCTTTGAGCCGGGCGTCTACGACCGGTATGTCCTCACGCTTCGTCATCGACCTGCTCCGCCAGGTGCTTCGCCAACATCCGAACGGCCCTGTGTTGCATCGCTTTGACCGCGCCCTCGCTCTTGCCGAGCGCTTCGGCGACCTCTGCGATCGGCATGTCCCAAAGGAACCGCAGCACGATCACCGCCGCCTGCTCGTCCGTGAGCGCCTCTAGCGCTCGCCTCACGGTCTCCGCGTCGCACTGCGCGATGACCGTCTCTTCCACGCTCACAGGGTCCGCGACTGCCTGAGCGTCGTCCTCCCATACCTGCTGCGGCCCACGGGCCGTCCGCCGGTATTCGTCGATGATCGCGTTGCGCGCGATGCGGAAGAGCCACGCAGCGAACGGCACGCCGCGCAGGTCGTACGACGGGAGCGCCTCCCACGCCCGCATGAACACGGTCGCGGTCAGGTCCTTCGCGTCCTCGAGGTCGCTCACGCGAGTGCGCACGAATCCGAAGATGCGCTCGAAGTAGGCATCGTACAGACGCGCGAACGCTCGAGCATCTCCCTGTTGGGCCTTCTGGATGAGCCTCTCAACGTTCATCCGCAGCACCGTGGCTCTGAAGCGCCGCCGCGCTGCCGCCACCGGTGGAAACGCCCCGAAGCGCGCAGAGGATACGCTCGCGCATGGTAGAATCCGTTCCGGTGACGGCCGCACGTCGCCGCATCATCGTCGTCGAATGGGGACACCGCATGGGCTTCCGTCCAACGATACGTCGCATCGCCTTGGTCACGCCACCGTACCACAGCGGGGTGGTCGAGACAGCGGGTTCATGGCCGAACGCGGCATTCGTGTACCTGGCCGGGGCGCTGAGGGCCGCTGGCTTCGATCCGGTCATCTACGACGCCATGACCGCGAACCATGACATGGCCGAGATCGCCTCGGAGCTCGAGCGCATCCGACCCGACATGGTCGTGACGACCGCGTACACCTCCTCGTACCCGAAAGCCGCCGATCTGCTCAGGCTCGCGAAGCAGACGCTCCCGGAGGTCGTGACCGGCGTCGGCGGCGTCCACGCGCACTTCATGTACGAGGAGATCCTCACACGGGACGCGGACGCAGTCGACATCGTCTTCCGCGGGGAGGGCGAGCGCACTCTGCCAGAGACGGTCGAGTGCCTGAACGCTGGCGACGACCTCGCCAAGGTCAAGGGCATCGCGTTCCGCGATGAAAGCGGCGTCGTCGTGACGCCCGTCCGGCCGTTCGTCGCCGACCTTGATTCCCTGCCGACCGCCTGGGATTTGGTGGACTGGAGCCTGTACCAGTTCTATCCGATGCCGGACACGAAGCTTGCCATCATCTCGACCTCGCGAGGCTGCGACCAGGCCTGCACGTTCTGCAGCCAGCAGGCGTTCTGGTGCCGTACGTGGCGCGCTCGGTCCGCTGAGAACGTCGTGGCCGAGATCGAGATGCTGCGCGACCGGTTCGGCGTCGGCGTCGTGATGTTCTCCGACGAGACGCCGACGCTCGACCCGCACAGGTGGCGCCGCCTGCTCGATCTGCTCATCGAACGGGAGGTCGATTCGCACCTGCTCATGGAGACGCGCGTCGACGACGTGTTGCGGGACCGCGCGATCATGCCGCTGTACCGCGCCGCTGGCATCCGCCACATCTACGTGGGGGTGGAGCGCACCGATCAGGCTTCCCTCGACCTGTTCAAGAAGAACACGAAGGTGTCCATGGGCAAGGAAGCCATCGACCTCATCAATAGCCACGACATGATCTCGGAGACCTCGTTCGTGTTAGGGCTCCCGGACGACACAAAAGAGACGATCCGGGCGACGTTCGACCTCGCGCAGCACTACGACCCGGATCTCGGGTTCTTCTTGACGATCTCGCCGTGGCCGTACGCGGACATGTACGAGGACCTGAAGCCGTACATCGTGAGCTACGACTACGAGGACTACAACCTCGTGGCGCCGGTCGTCAAGCCGAAGGCGATGACCACCGACGAGCTCATGAAGGAGATCATCGACTGCTACCGGCGGTTCTACATGGGCAAGCTCAAGCGCATCCCGAGCATGTCGCCTTTCAAGCGCGACTACTTCCTCGTCACCATGAAGCTGCTGATGGAGAACTCGTACCTGAAGCAGTACATGGGCGGCCTCGGGAAGATGCCTGCAGAGGTCGCTGCGCTCGTCTCCGGCCTCAAGACGTCCGCATCGAGCAGGTCGTAGCCTTCAGCAGCCGCCAGCTCGTCAGTAGATCCCCGTCTCGGCCGCCTGCTGCGGCGTGATGCCGAGCTGGCGCACCTTGATCTTGAAGTCGTGCGCGTTGGCCGCCATCGCCGTCGCGTCGTCGAGCGTGATCTTCCCTTGCTGGTATAGGGCAAGCAGGCTCTTGTCGAACGTCTGCATACCGTAGTACTCGCCGTCTTCCATCGCGTCCCGGATGAGGTAGGTCTTGTCCGGATCGATGATGTACTCGCGGATCGTGCCCGTCATCACGAGCACCTCCACCGCAGGCACGAGACCGCCGTTGATGGACGGGATCAAACGCAACGAGATGATGCCCTTGAGCGTCGAGGCGAGCATGAGGCGGATTTGCTTCTGCTGGTAGGGCGGGAAGAAGTCGATGATGCGGTTGATGGTCTCCGTCGCATCGATGGTGTGCAGCGTGGAGAGCACCAGGTTGCCGATCTCGGCCGCCGTGAGCGCCGCCGAGACGGTCTCGTGGTCGCGCATCTCTCCGATCAGGATGACATCAGGGTCTTGCCTGACGACGTGCCTGAGCGCATCCGCGTAGCTTTCGGTGTCGATGCCGATCTCCCGCTGGTTGATGATGCACTTGTCGTCCTCGTGCAAGACCTCGATCGGGTCTTCGATGGTGATGATGTGGCCCTCGCGGGTGTGGTTGATGTGGTCGATCATCGCGGCAAGCGTCGTGGTCTTGCCCGAGCCCGCGGTCCCCGTCACGAGCACGAGGCCGCGCGGCTCGTCGGCGAGACGGCGCACCACGGGCGGCAGTCCGAGCTCCTCGATCGAGGCCCGCTCCGTCGTCACGCGACGAAGCGTCATCCCGACGCTGCCGCGCTGGTAGAACACGTTGACGCGGAACCGCCCCACGCCAGGGACCGAGTACGCGAAATCGGCCTCGCGACGGATCTCGAAGGACTGCCGCTGCCGATCGTCCATCATGCCGAGCGCAAGCGCTTTGGTCGCTTCCGGCGTGAGCACGGGCAGCTCGCGCAACACGACCAGCTTCCCGTTCAGGCGGATCGCCGGCGGACTCCCGACTTTCAGGTGCAGGTCGGAGCTGCCACGGTCGGCCATCAGCTTGAGCAGCGCGTCGATCTCTGCCATCGTTCCTCACCACGCGAACGGCATCAGGAGCACACTCGACAGGATACCGCGTTTGGCGAGCGCGGGGCAGGGTCTACGTCACGGCCTGCACGCGCCCACGTAGTCCGCGCGGTCGAGACTCGAGATGCGGACGACGTCCCCTGTATGCGGCGCATGGATGTACCGGTTCCCGCCGACGTAGATGCCGACGTGGTGGATCCTGCTGCGGCCGAAGAAGACCAGGTCACCTGGCCGAAGGTTCGCGCGAGACACGCGTTCCCCGCAGCCGTACTGCGCCCGAGAGCTGTGCGGAAGGCTCACGCCGACCTGCGCGTACACCCACATCGTGAACCCGCTGCAGTCGAACGCGTCCGGACCGCCTGCCCCCCAGCGATACGGAGCCCCCAGCTTGCTCATCGCGATCTGCACGACAGAGCCGCGCGGCGCACGGACCGGATCGCCCAGGTCGGGCGGCGGCGTCCACGCACGGCGCTCCCGCTCTCGCTCCTCCGCTTCGAGGCGCTCGATCTCGTCCTCGAGTCCCGCGAGCCGCCGCTTGCGCTCAGCGAGCTGCTGCTCGATGCTGCGCTTCCGGGCGAGCATCACGTCGCGGTGCTTCTTGGCCTCGGCCTGCTGCCGCTTGAGCTCGGCCCGAGTCTTGGCCATCTCCGCCTTCGTCGTCTTGATGGCTGCGACAGCGCCGGCGTCCTGCTCGTTCATCGACTTCAGAAGGTCCCACGCCGTCACGAACTCCTCGAAAGTCGTCGCTCCGAACAGCAGGTCGAGCGTGCCGAGCGGACCTTTGCGGTACATCTCGCCGGCACGCACGCTCAGACGCTTCTCGAGCGACTTCTGCCGGGTGGAGAGGTCTGCGAGCCGCCGTTCGGTCTTCGCAAGCTTGACCGTGACCGCCTGGTACGCGATCTGCGCGTCGTTGTAGTCCTCCGACGCCATCTCGATCTTGTCGTCGAGTTCGGCGATCTGCGCGCGCACCGCCTCCGCCTGAGCGCGCTTCGAGTCGGCAGGCGCAGCGATTGCCGACATGGGCCCGGTTGCAGTGGCGATGGCGATGAGCAGCGCGATGAGCGCCCGTTTACGGTATGAGCGGAACGTCACGAAACGACTCCGTGATCGGCAGCGAGCGATAACGCGCGGATTATACCATCGAGCGCCCGCTCACCCAAGCGCAGCCGCGAGCGCGTCAACCAGGAGCACGGCGAGACGCTGGGCCTCTTCTTCGCTGCACGGAGCGTCCACAAGGGCCACGATGCGTGCCGGACGCGCGTGCACGGACGCGAGCGCTGTGGCCATGCGCGAGACCGACTGGCGCGCATCGCCCAGGTCGAGGCGCGCTGCGGGCAAACGCTCTCCTCGGTCGACGCACGTTGCAAGGACGACGACCACGTCCTCGCCATCGTGCGTCCGGCTGGAGCCGGATGCGGTCGCCCGCGCCCCTTCCGAAATCGCTTCCACGAGATTGGCAGCGCGCTCGCACACGGGCCGCAGCGACTGCTCACGCCATTCGAACCGCACGGCGCGGTCGGCGATCCCCGAACCGACGCGCGCCTCGGAGCGCTTCAGCTCGCTCGGCAGCGCGGGGTCCCGGCCGTGCCATGCGTGACGGAGCCGGTTGATGGCCCGAAGCGTCTCGTCGCCAGCAACGCCGTCCGCGGGCAGACCCGCGTTGAACTGGAACTCCCGCACCGCCCGCTCGGTGGACGGACCGAAGATGCCGTCCACCGCGCCGCACGGGAACCCAAGGACATTCAGGGCGGTCTGCAGCGTGGCGACGTCGGCTCCGTGGAGGTAGGGATAGCGAAGGTACAGGATGCGGTCGCCGAGGGCGAAAGTCGCATCGACGAGGGCGGCCCACGTCTTGGGTCCCACCACGCCGTCTTCGACCAGGCCGTGCTCTCGCTGGAAGGCGCGCACGGCCTGCAGCGTCGCGCCTTGGAACACGCCGTCGACCCCGGAGGGCCCGAGATCGTACCCGAGCTTCACGAGGCGCTTCTGCACGTCTTCGACTGCGGGACCGCGCGCTCCCCGCTGTATCTTGATGGTCATCGCTCGCTCCAGGCCCGCGCATGCGCAGGCTCATCAGTACGTGCCCTTATGGGAGCGGAACCGCGCCACGTTGTCCTGCAGGTGCTCTCGATGCGCGTGCAGCCTGTCGGTAAGCGAGCGCAGCTCCAATTCGACCGCGACGTCGCGATCGTACCGGTACGTTTCTCCGCCGACGAAGTCTAGCACGAGCGCGTCTGCGAGCGCGTCTGCCACGACCCGCACTCTGTCGAGCGGAAGACCGGAAAGCCGAGCAACATCGTCAAGGCCGACCGGCTGGGCGGCACGGCTCGAGAAGACCTTCATGATCTCGGCGACGTCCTCATGGGCCGTTGGGCCCGGGATGCGCGCAAGCGCCCGCGCGAGCGTCACCTCGGGACTCCGGATCTCGTGTGGACCGCCCTCACCGCGCCACGACCACCGTGTTCTTGCCTCGGCGCTTCGCCTCGTACATGGCCCGGTCCGCCGCGTCGATGAGCCGAGCGACGGTCTGCCCGTGGAGCGGGTACGTCGCGACCCCGAGCGACACCGTCCTGCGGTCGCGCGCCCCGGCGTGATCGACCTCGATCTCGTGCGCCTCCATGGTCTCGCGGATGCGCTCTGCCACGCGGGCAGCGCCTTCGGCGTCGGTCTCGGGAAGCACCAGAACGAACTCCTCGCCCCCGTAGCGGGCGGCGACGTCGATCTCGCGTAGATTCTCGCGGATGATACCGCTCACGGCCTTCAGGACCTGGTCGCCGCGCGGATGGCCGTAGGTGTCGTTGAACTGCTTGAAGTCGTCGATGTCCATCATGATGACCGACAAGCGGTGCCCGAAACGGGCGGCACGGCCGAGCTCTTCCTCGAGACGCTGCAGCAGGTAGCCGTGGTTGTACAGGTCGGTCAGCCGGTCGGTGACAGAAAGGCGCTCCAGCTCCTCGTGCAGCAACGCGTTCTGCAGCGTGAGCGATGACTGGTTCGCGATGACCTGGAGCCGATCCCGCTCCGCGACGTCAAGCTCCCGCGGCGTCGTCCACGCCACGACGAGCACGCCCAGGATCGAGTCGCCTGAGCGCAGCGGCACGGCGGTCTGCGACCTGATCTCGTCAGGCTCGCTCACCCACTGAGCGAGCTCGCTCCCCTGAGGAACGTCTGCCTGCTGCGTGAAGCCGTCACGGAAAGCGGCCCCGAGGATGGTCTGGGAGACAGGCACCACAGGACGGAACCATTCGTCTGGACGCCCTTGGCTTGCCAGCAGCCGGAGCGTCCACGTCTCCTGGTCGAACAGGTAGACGCACGATATCTCAGCGCCGAGGATGCCGTTCGCGCCATCCACGACGAGCGAGGCGACATCGTCCACCGTGGAGAAGACCGTGAGCGCCTTGAAAAACTCGTGTGTGAAGAAGATCTCCGCGAGCCGGTTCTCCAGCTCCGCGTTCGCCCGCTCCAGGGCCTCTTTGCTCGCCTGCAATTGCCGCTCGTGGCTGCGGATCTTGTCGTACGCCACCTGCAGTTCGACGAATATCTTCTCCTGCTCTTCGCTGCGCTTCTTGGCGACGAGCAGGTCCCACACGAGTTCGGTCCCCGCTCCCGTGATGATGTCCACACCGGGAAGATGGCGCTCCGAGAGGCTGCGCGAGACCGCCGGGTCCTCCGAGAGGTCCAAGATCAAGTCGAGCCCTTCGATCTGGGCGAGGTCGTCGGCCTGTGTCGTCACGAAGATCCCGAGGTCCTCCGCCAGACGGACGGCCGGAGCGCTCGGACTGGAGTCGTACACGCCGACGACCCGCAGGTCCTCGACTTCGGACAGAAGCCGCAGTATGGAGGTCGCCCTCAGACCACCTCCGGCGATGACGACTCCCACAGGGCCCGAACGGTGCCTGCTCCCGGAGCCGACCGCGTCTATGCCATCGACCATCATCCCTGCGCTGCCCTCACAACTCCCGTATCCCGTACAGGTAGCTCCGCACGATCACGAGTCCCGTGTCGAGGTGGAACTCCATGGTACGCGCATGGCTTCCGCCAGTATCTTCGGCAATCACGGGCACTTTCAACAGCCCGAGCTGCCGTTTGACTTCCTCGACGTTGCGGTCGCCGATCGAGGCCATCTGCGTGTCGCCCTTGAACATGGCCGCTCCGCCTGCGATCTTCGCCACGAACCGCTTCAGTGACAGGCCCTCGCCGAGCAAGGCGATCATCTTCGGCACCGCCACCGATGCGAAGCGGTCCGGATTGCCGTCCTGCGGCGCGTTCGCTGGCGACGGCAGCATCACGTGCGCCAGAGCGCCGCGCCGCCGCGCCGCGTCCCACACCGCGACGCCGACGCACGAGCCGAGCGCGGGAGTGAGCAGCACCGATGGATGTTCGGCAAGAGCGAGCTCGCCCGTGCTCACCACGACGACGGTCGGATCGCTGCCCGACGTCCCTCCCGGTATCGAGTTCTCCAGCACCTGACCCCCAGTCACACGACGCCGAGCCTGCCGAGCACGACCTCCAGGCTGTCTGGGTCGGGCATGTACAGCACGACGGCGTCCACGCGCTCCTCTTCGGTGGAGAACGCGGTCTGAACGAGAATGGCCGTGTCGGCCTTCATCCCGACATCGGCGGCGATCGCGTCGAGCACCGCCCCGGACATGTCGAACGCGAACGCCGGACGAGACGGGAGGATCGTCAGGTCCGCGAGCCGCCCTATCGCCGTCAAGTACGCGGTGATCAGCACGAATCCCGTCTGCGTGATGATGCTCTCCTCGTCCGATCCCAACGTCTTGGTCGAACCGATCGGGCGGTTGTGCAGCAAGTCGACCAGACCGAGAAGCGCGCCCCGCGTCCCGGCGAACAGCACGCTCCCCGAGACTTCGCCCAGAAGGCGTGAGAACACGGCGCCGATCAGCGTCTCCGGGCCACCGAGGGCCCTCGGGACTTCGATCACGGGCAGCAACCGTACCTCGGGCACCTCGATCCCGACAGGCCTTCCGGTGATCTGCGCGAGAGCGGTGGCCGCGTGGCCCGCACCGATGCTTCCCATCTCGCGGATCGCGTCGATCTGCAGCTCTGAGAGCGCCTCAGGCCTCATGCCCGGACACCTCCTCGTCCGAAGAGCGTCCTTGGGTCGAGTATGAGCGCCACGCTGCCGTCTCCCAGCACCGTCGCGCCGCCCAGCCCTCTGATGCCCTTGAAGAGCGGCGAAAGCGGCTTGATGACGACCTCCTGGCGGGCGACCAGACGCTCGACGGCGAGCGCATTGCGCAAGCCAGCGGACTCCACGAGCACGATGTGATCCTTCTCGCGGGGCTTGCGCCTCCGCCCCGTGGGTTCCGACAACAGCTGGTCGAGCCGCCACACCGGAACCACCGCGCCGTCCCGCAGCACCACGCACGGCGCAGCGTCGACGGTGGTCGTGCGGACTTCGTCGGTCGACAGCACTTCTGTCACCGCCGAGAGCGGCAGCGCGTAGACCTGCTCGGACGTCCCGACGAGCAGCGCAGGCACGATCGCCAGGGTGAGCGGCAGACTGAGCGAGATCTCGAGCCCCTTCCCGCGCTCGGATCGGATCGCAATCGTGCCGCCGAGGTACTCGATCTTGCCCTTCACGACGTCCATGCCCACGCCCCGCCCGGACACCGAGGTCGTCTTCTCAGCGGTCGAGAATCCCGGGGCGCAGGTGAGCATCAGCACCTCTTCTTCCGACCAGGCGTCGCGCTCTCCTGCAGACACCAGGCCGCGCTCGACCGCCTTCTGCCAGATCCGGTCGATGTCCATGCCACGGCCATCGTCGGACACCGAGATCCGGACCTGATCGCGGTCGCGCTCCGCGGAAAGCCGCACGTGACCGCGAGGCGGTTTTCCGAGCGCTTGCCGCTCCTCGGGACCCTCGATGCCGTGGTCGACAGCGTTGCGCAGCAGGTGCACGATCGGATCGCCGATCTCGTCGAGCACCGTCCTGTCCAACTCGATGTCAAGACCGGTCATCTCGAAGTCGACCTGCTTGCCGAGGTCCCGCGCGAGGTCGCGCACCATACGCGGGAAGCGGTTGAAGATGTTGCCGACGGGCACCATCCTCGTCTGCATGACTTCGTGTTGAAGCTCGGCGCTGATCTGATCGAGCGCTGCCACCGTCTCTGACAGCTCGTGGTCGTCCCGCTCCCGGGCGATGCGCTCGAGCCGAGCGCGAAGTATGACGAGCTCGCCGACGAGGTTCACCATCGCATCGAGGTGGCCGATGGAGACCCTCACGGTCTGCGTTTCTGAGAGCTTCGGCACGACGCGTCTGGTCTCCGCACCAGCCTCCTGTTGCGCTGCCTGATGCGTCGGCCTCCGAGAGGCGTCCACGGCCACCTGCACCGACTCGATCTCGCTGATCCCCAGCACGGCCCGCTCGATGGCCTCGGGCGGCTCGACCGTCTGCAGCACGGCCACGAAGGTGCGGTCGAAGCGCTCGTCTTCGATGTCGCGGGCGCTCGGCTCGGTGTCGAGCACGGTGCCCATGTGCCCGAGGCGCTTGAGCGCCATGTAGGCGCGCACCGATTTCAAGACGCTCGTCGGCTCGATCGTCACGGAGACTCGGTACACTTCACCGCCTGCGGACGGCGGCGCCTCGGCCGGCTTCGGCCCTGAAGCGCTTTCGGTCTCGACCGGGACAGCCTTCCCACGCTCCGTCCGGGCGATCAGGTCCGCGATGATGGGCGCAGCGTCGTATGTCGAGCGCCCCTCGCTCTCGTCAGCGATGAGCTCGCGTACGGCATCCACGGCCCGCAGCATGAGATCGACGAGGTCAGAGTCTATGGCCTGCTCCCGCTTGCGGATGGTGTCCATGAGGCTTTCCATCTTGTGGGTGAGATCCGCCGTCCGATCGTAGCCCATCGCAGCGGCCATGCCCTTCAGGCTGTGCGCTCCGCGGAAGACGGTCTCGACCGGCTCCAAGTCGTGCGGATCGGCCTCAAGCGCGATCAGCCCATCGGTGATGGCCTGCAGGTACTCGGCGCTTTCAGAGAGGAAGACCTCCTTGTACGCGGACATGTCGTCGCTCACGCGCTCACCCCCTGCCGCACCGAACGCCGTATCTCGGCCGGGATCTTGTCGAGCGGGACCACTTTGCTCACGGCACCCGCTTGCAACGCCGCCTTGGGCATGCCCCATACGACGCTCGTAGCCTCGTCCTGTGCGATGGTAAGACCCCCACGCTGTTTGATCGCCTTGAGCCCGAGCGCCCCGTCGGAGCCCATCCCCGTCAACACCACGCCGACGGCTTGCTCTCCGAATGTCCTTGCAACGCTCTCGAACAGCGGGTCTGCCGCCGGCCGCACTCCGTGCAGCGGTGGCGCGTCCTCGAGCCGCACACGCGGCGATGCGCCCGGTTCGACGACCATGTGGGCCCCGTGTGGAGCCACATAGCCTCGGTCGTTTCGGAGCAGCATACCGCTCGACGCCTCCACGAACTCGATTCCCGACGCCTTGGCAAGGCGCTTCGCCAAAGATGCGGAAAAGCCCGACGGCAGGTGCTGCACGACGAGGTATGTGCACGGCAGCCCGGGACCGAGACCTGAGAACAGACGCTCGAGGGCCGGCGGGCCTCCGGTCGAGGCCGCGATGGCGACCACGCGATCCGGCCCCTGTCTGCCCAAAGTCCTCGGCTCTCGCTGAACGGACGCCGATCGGTCATCGGGCGTCTCGCTCGCAGCGACACGCTTCGCTGGGTCGATACGGTACGCGGTCTTGATCTTCTTGATCACGAGCTCGGAGAGTTCTGTGAGGGATCGTGCGACCCCTTGCCTCGGCTTCACGATGAAGTCGGACGCCCCCAACGACAAAGCTTGGTACGTGGTGTCGGGGTCGTCGATGCTCGACAGCATCACGATCCGAGCCGGGGTCGACTTCACCAGCACTGGCAGCGCCTCGAGACCCGTCAGCTCGGGCATCTCGATGTCGAGGGTGATGACGTCAGGCGTTCGTTCGAGCGCGAGCTCGATGGCCTCGATCCCAGTCTTCGCCGTCCCGACGATCTCGATGCGCGGATCGACAGAAAGCGCACGCGACAGCATCTGCCGGATAAGCGCGGAATCGTCGACGATGAGGACCTTGATCGTCGGCAGCATCGGCGCTCATCACCGCGGTGACGTTTGGAGGCACTTCTTGACGGTCTCGAGCACCTTGGTGGGCTGGAACGGTTTGACCAAGAAATCCATGGCTCCTGCCTCAAGGGCCTCGACGATGAGCTTCTGCTGCCCCATCGCGCTCACCATGAGCACTCGGGCATGCGGGTCATGCTCGCGGATCTTCTTCAGCGCCTCGATGCCGTCCATCTCAGGCATCGTGATATCCATGGTGGTGAGGTCGGGCCGTACCTCCAGGTACTTCTCGATAGCGTCTCTTCCGTTCACGGCCTCGTGGATGACGTAGCCTTCCTTGGACAGGATGTCCCGGATCATCATGCGCATGAAGGCCGCATCGTCCACGACCAGCACAGACCTAGGCATCGACGCTCGCCTCTTCCGTTTCGTCTGTCGACACGAACGAGACGCTTGGAACAAGCTTGTCGGGGACGAGCAGGATGACGAGCCGCCCTTGGTGATCGGCGACGCCCTCGAACGCTTCGGCAAGATCGCTCGAGACGACCGACTCGGGCGCCGGCATGACTGACACAGCAGGTATCCGTGCGACCTCGTGAGCAGAACTCGCGGTGAATCCGACGAGTCCGGCAGCAGTCTCCGTGACGATGATGCGCGTGCCTGGCGTGCGATCGAGACGAACGCCGAACAGCCTGTTCGCCAGATCGACCACCGGCACGATCCGCCCACGGAGGTTGATCACGCCCTCGACGTAATCTGGAGCATGCGGCACCGGCGTCGGGATCTCGTACCGGATGATGCTCGTCACGCGCTCCACCGGCAGGCCGTACTCTTCGTCGCCTAGCGTGAAGAGCACCACCTGCTTGACCTCGTCGCTCGAGCGGCCTTCCATCGCAGACCCCTACTCCACCTTGAACCGGCGGACGGACTCTTCGAGCCGCCGGGCCATCTCGGCAAGCTCCTGCGCGGATGACGAGATCTCCTGCATGCACGCCGTCTGCTGCTGTGCGGCCGCAGCCGTCTCTTCTGCAGAGGCTGCATTCTCCTCGACCACCGCCGCGATCTCGTGCATCGCCTTGTCGACTTCCACCGTCCTCTGCGCCTGCTCTGCCATCGCGGCCGCGATCTCCTCTGCGAGCGTCGCGGTGCGCGTCACCGCTTCGGTGATGCTGCGGAGCGCCTCGCCGGTCCTGCCCACGACTTCGCTGCCGACCACTACTTCGTTCGCGCCGCGCTCCATGTACTTGATAGCCTTGGCCGTCTCGGCCTGCACTTCCTTGATGAGCTCGCCGATCTGCTCGGCCGCCTTGCCCGACCCTTCGGCGAGCTTCCGCACCTCTTCAGCGACGACTGAGAACCCGCGCCCCGACTCGCCAGCCCGAGCCGCCTCGATGGCGGCGTTGAGCGACAGCAGGTTGGTCTGGTCGGCGATCGAGGTGATCACGTCCACGATCTGGCCTATCTGCTCGGAACGCTTGCCGAGCATCTCCACCGACTGCGCAAGCGTCTCGATGGCCTCGCGAACGTCGCTGATCTTCTGGATCGCTTCTGCGGTGGCTTGTTCGCCCTGCAACGCCGCTTTGGCGGCCTCCTCGCTCGTCTTGCTCGCCTCTTCGGCGCGTCGCGCGACCGAGTTCACCGTGTCTGTGATGCTTTCCATCGCAGATGTGGTCTCTTCGACCTTCCGCGACTGCAGCTCGGCGCCGTGGGCTATCTGCTGCACGGAAGAGGAGATCTCCATCGACGAGGAGTTGATCTCCTCGGACGAGGCTGAAAGCTGGGTGGCAGCGTTCGTCACCTGCTCCGAGGACCGCCGCACGCCTGCAGCGATCTCACCGAGCGACTCGATGAGGTGGTTGCAGTCCTCTGCGAGCACGCCGATCTCATCGTCGTGCGGCGCCGAGGCGCGCACCGTCAGGTCGCCTTCGGCTGCCAACGCCATCACCTGCCCGAGGTCGTGCAGCGGGTCAAGGATGCGGCGCCCGAACGCGCGCCACCAGGCGATCTGTCCGGGAATCGCGCACACGAGCATCGCGACCGCACCGAAGATGGCCGTGTACAGCAGCTTATCACCGTCGATGTCGAGCACCGCCGCGGCAAAGATGCCGGTGGCCGTGAGTCCGATGGCCACGGCGGGGCCGATAGTCGCCCACGTCCAGAGCGAGAATGTCACCAGCAGTCCCTTGCGAGCACGCTGACCCGGCTGGAACATGCCGCTTTCTGCCATCTGCAACCCCTCCTCCGAATGGCGCTTCGCCCTCGTGCCTCTAGGATACTATACACAGCGCCCTTGTCCGGCCCTACGGCCGCGCATGCGGCTTCCTGTAGATACGCTCGCGGCCATTCACCAGCTCGAACGCCGGCCGCATACCTGGCGGTATGCGCTCGCTCCTGCCCAACACCAGGTAGCCTCCGCGCGCGAGCGAAGACCAGAAGACCTCGAGCAACCGGTCTTGCTCCTCCCTGTTGAAGTAGATGAAGACGTTACGGCAAAAGACCACGTCGACTACGTGTATCGGCGGATCCGTGAGCAAGTTGAGCCGTTGGAACCGGCACAGCCGCGTGACCTCCGGCTTGATGCGGAACACGTCGCCTCGCTCCTCCACGAAGCGCCGCCGGTCCGCTGGCGGGATGTGCGACAGTTGCTCGGCCGGGTATTCCGCGCGACGGGCGATCTCGAGGACCTTCGGATCGATGTCCGTTCCCAGGATCGAGAGCAGGAAGTCGTTCTGAGCAGAACCCATGCCGGCCAAGAACGACATGGCGATGGAATACGCCTCCTGGCCGGTCGAGCAGCCCGCCGACCACACCCGCACCATGCGCTGGTGCCGCCGCCGCTTCTCCTCGAGCAGCTGCGGGACGATCTGCTCGCGGAACACGTCGAACACCGTCGCGTCGCGGAAGAACTGGGTGACGTTGATCGTGAGCGTGTCGATGAGCTTGGCGTACTCCTCTGGGTGCTCGTCGAGGTAGGCGGAGTACTGCCGGTAGCTGTGCAGACCTAAGGCGTTGAGCCGTGACGCGAGCCGCCGCTCGACGTACCGGGTACGGTACTGTGCGAGGTCGAGCCCGCGTTCGTCGCGCACCTTGGCGACGAGGCGATCCAGGTTGCCGCGGTAGACCGCGTCGGCCGCGTGCGGGTCCATCTGCCTCCATATCCACGGTTCCAGACCGTTCCATTGTAGAATACGCCCACAGACCACCGTCGCGAGGAGGGTCCGTGCATCGAGCGCCCGCACATGTCCGCGTGCTCGCGTGCGTGATCGCGTGTGTCGCGTTCGTGGCGAGCGCCGGCGTCGCCGTTGCCGTGGCGCAGGACTACGTCGAGCGCGACACCCTCCCGCCTGGTTCAGGCATGGCCGGCGTCGCGCTCGACGGCATGCCGCTTGACGTCGCACAGGCCGCTCTCGAACGCGAGCTTCTCGCCCCGCTCGACGAGCCGATCGCTGTGAGGTGCGGAGATGCGCGCGTGCAGGTGCGCCCCTCGCAGTTCGTGGAAGTCGACGTCGACAGCGCGCTGCGGCACCTCGCTCGAACGAAGGCGGAAGCGGGACTCGCAAAGCGGCTGGCGGCGCGGGTGTCCAAAGAGCGGTACGGCGCTTCTCTGCCGCTTCAGATCCGCATCGACCGCGCAGGACTCGATGCGTGGGCCGCTGAGCTCGCCGCGCGGAGCGGAACGCCTGCGGTGGACGCGACCCTCGTCGTGCAGGCGCGGCAGCTCGTCGTCGTGCCCGAGCGCCCGGGGCTCAGCATCGAGCCACGGCGCGCAGCCGATGCGCTCGCCGCTGCCATCGCAGCGGGAGCCACCAGCGTCGAGCTTCCCGTCGAGCGCATCGAGCCGTGCGTGACGCGCGACGACCTCGGCACCGCCATCCTCGTGCGGAGAGCCGACCGGCGCCTCTTCCTCTACGAGGACGGCCGTCTCGTCAAGGTGTACCGCGTCGCTGTCGGAGCACCGGACTTCCCGACGCCCCGCGGTCGCTTCCGCATCGTGCGCAAGCGCTACATGCCGACGTGGGGCAACCCGGGATCTGCGTGGGCGGTCGACATGCCGAAGATGATCCCGCCAGGCCCGAACAACCCGCTCGGGACGCGTGCGCTCGACCTGGACGCCCCCGGCATCCGCATCCACGGCACGAACAAGGACTACTCGATCGGCCATGCGGCGTCCCACGGCTGCATGCGCATGCACCGCTGGGACATCGAAGACCTTTACGAGCGCGTGAGCGTCGGAACGCCCGTCTTCATCATCGACTGAGGCCTCGTGGCGCGCGGTCTTCGATCTCCGCACGCGCTTTCCAGCGCAGTCCTGCGACGATGAGCGCCGCTTCGGCCGCAGACGCGTCCCGCGCAGCGACGCGCAGCGCGATCCCGCACAGAGCGCCCAGCGACTTCGGGGTGGGGATGGTGGCAAACGGGACACCCGCGCAGGCCAGCACACTCTCGGCAGACAAGGCGTCGTGCGTTGACTCGAACCCGTAGACGGCGTAGCGCTCTATCACCGCTCGCACACCTCGCGTACCGCCTCGATGGCCGCATCAACGTCGGCTTCCGTGACGCCGCGGCCGATGCTGAACCGCACGGCGCCCGTCTCGAGGGTGCCGACGGCCGCGTGCGCGGCAGGCGCGCAGTGCAGCCCGGCGCGGACCGCGATGCCGTACCGCGAGTCGAGCTCGTATGCGAGCCGGTCCGGCTCCATGGCCTCGTGCACGATGCTCGCCACAGGCGCGCGCTCTTCGCCAGGCGCCGGCCCAAGGACGCGCACGCCCGGAATCCCTGCCAGACCCGCGACCAATCGCTTCACCAGCCGCTGCTCCGTGGCGACGAGGGAGTCCATCTCCCGAGCAAGCACCTCGACGGCCGCCGCGAGCCCCGCGATCGCAGGCAGAGGGGGCGTGCCAGCCTCGTAGCGGTCAGGACGCACCGATGGCATCGCAAGAGAACCGGAATCTCCGCCGCTTCCGCCTTGCACCAGCTCGCGCACCTCGAGTCCGGGCGCGAGGTAGACGACGCCGACGCCGGCCGGGCCGAGCAGCCCTTTGTGTCCGGACGCGACGTACACGTCCGCTCCGAGCGCCGCGATGTCGACCCGAAGGTGCCCTGCGGCCTGTGCGCCGTCCACGACGAGCACCGCGCCGTGCTCGTGGGCGATGTCGGCGAGGTCCCCCACCGGATGGATTGCTCCGGTGACGTTGGACGCGTGCTGGCAGATGACGGCCTTCGTCGGTGCCGCAGCGATGAGCGCTTCGGCCGCGTCCACGTCGATGCGGCCCGCGTCGTCGGCAGGGATCCGCACCACCTCGACCCCGGAGGCCTCGAGGACCGCGAGCGGACGGACGACCGCGTTGTGCTCGACGCTGGATACGACCGCTCTGTCTCCCGGCTCGAGCAGACCTTTGAGCGCCATGTTCAGCCCGAAGGTGCAGCCAGGCACGAACAGCAGGTCGCGCGGGTCGGCGACGCCGAGGAAGGCAGCCACCGTTGACCGCGATTCGAGCACGAGCCGCGCCGCAGCGAGCGCCAGGCGGTGCGCGCTCCGGTGCGGATTGCCACCAGCAGGCCCGAGCGCCCGCCCTATAGCCTCGAGGACCTCCGGAGGCTTCGGCCAGGAAGTCGCGGCGTGGTCGAGGTAGATGACGCCGTCGTGGGGCATAGCTTAGCCGTGCCCTCCGCCCGCCATCATCTCGGCAGCGTGCTCGAGCTGGTCGGCGACGATCTCGAACGCCTCCCGCGCGCCTTTCTCGCTGCCCGGGAAGTTGATGATGAGCGTCCTCCCACGTTGCGCGGCTACGCCGCGCGAGAGCATGGCCCGGCGGGTCTTCGCCAGGCTCTCAGCGCGGATCGTCTCCGCGATGCCTGGGACTTCGCGGTCGGCGAGCGAACGCGTCACCTCCGGGCAGACGTCCCGGGGCCCCAGGCCCGTGCCGCCGGTGGATAGCACGACGTCCACCTGGTCCACGTCGCACATCTCAGTGATGGCGAGCGCGATGGCTTCTGCGTCGTCCGGCACCACGTGGTACGCCGCCACCATCCAGCCGCGCTTTTCGCACATCGAGATCAGCGCCTTGCCGGCAGTGTCCTCCGCTTCGCCGCGCGAGCGCGTGTCAGAGCACGTGAGAACACCGATCCTCAGCACGTGCCGTCAGCCTCCCCAAGCCGTTCGACCACGATCGGGTCGCCTGCCCGTACCGTACCACCCTGCCGCACCACTGCGAAGATGCCCTCCCGCGGCATCACGCAGTCGCCTGCCTGGTAGTAGATGGCGCACTTCGTGTGGCAGACCTTCCCGATCTGGCTCACCTCGAGCACCGCTTCGTCTCCGACGCGCAGCACCGTGCCCACTGGAAGGGAGACCAGGTCGATGCCCTCGGTGGTGATGTTCTCGGCAAAGTCGCCGGCGTCCACGGACAGTCCTTTCGCCACCATCGTGTCGATCGACTCGCGCGCGAGCAGGCTCACCTGGCGATGCCAGTCGCCAGCGTGGGCGTCGCCCGCGAACCCGTGCCCTTCCACGAGCACGCCTTCTGATCCTCGGGTCTTGCGCACGGTCTTACGCTCGGACAGGTTCACCGATACGACCGTGCCACGAAGAAGCGGTGAGGTCGCACGTTCGCTCACTTCGACTCCTCTCGGACGAAGCGCCCAGAAGCGCCGCCCTCTTTCTCGAGCAGCATGACGTCGGTGATGACCATGCTGCGGTCGACCGCCTTGCACATGTCGTATATCGTGAGGCCAGCGACTGCCGCTGCCGTGAGCGCTTCCATCTCGACGCCCGTCTTGCCGTCCGTCTCCGCCGTCGCCGTGATGGCGACAGCCGAGTACTCCGGCTGAAGGTCGACGGCGACGTGCGTGAGCGGCAGCGGGTGGCACATCGGAACGAGCGAGGCAGTCTGCTTCGCTGCCATGATGCCGGCGATGCGCGCGGTGGCGAGGACGTCGCCTTTCGGAGCCGTGCCGCCGAGGATCATCTCGAGCGTCGAGGGCTCCATCAGCACCTTCGCGCGCGCCACGGCCCGCCGGTGCGTCACCGGCTTTCCAGAGACGTCGACCATGCGCGCGGCACCGCGCTCGTCGATGTGCGTCAACTTCTTCTCACCCATCGTCACCCTCCGATCTGCGACATGCGCCGTGCCGTGCCGATCCGCATGTTGTGGCTCTCGGGCTTGGCGGCGAGCGCGCGCTCGATGAGGCCGCGCACGTCGTCGTCGGTGCCGCCTCTCAGCACGGCCCGCGCGTCGAGCTCATCGTCGCTGAACAGGCAGGTCCGCAGCCGTCCGTCCGCCGTCAGCCGCAGGCGGTTGCACTCACCGCAGAAGTGGTGGGAAAGCGGCGAGATGACGCCGAGCGTCCCGTAGGCCCCTTCGAAGCGGTAGTACCGCGCGGGACCCCACCCGCCGGGCGCGCTCTCTCGCGCCACCGGCACCAGCTCGCCGAGCCCGGCGGCCGCGCCTTCGGCCGCCAGACGCGCCAGGATCTCGTCGGAGGAGACCTCGTCGTCTGCCGTCCAGCCCTCCGCCTCGGCGCCGCCGCAGACCGTGCCGTCGTCTGCGCCGCCGACCGGCATGTACTCGATGAAGCGCACGTGCACCGGTCGCTCGAACGTCATGCGCGCGAAGCCAAGCAGGTCCTGGTTCAGCCGCCGCACGACGACGACGTTGATCTTGACGGGGTCCATGCCCGCCTCGAACGCCGCATCGAGCCCGGCGAGCACGTCCGCCAGATCCCCCCCGCGCGTGATGCGCGCGAAGGTGTCAGGGTCGAGCGTGTCCAGCGAGATGTTGACGCGCTTGAGCCCAGCCTCGGCGAGATCCTGCGCGTAGCGGGCGAGCAGCGTCCCGTTCGTCGTGAGCGCGATGGCCTCGATGCCGGTGACGGCGAGCAGCCGGCGCACGTGACCCACGAGCCCGCGCCTGACGAGCGGCTCTCCGCCCGTGAGTCGGATCTTCGAGATGCCCTGCGATGCAGCGATGGCTGCGAACCGTTCGATCTCCTCGTAGGTAAGGAGCTCCTCGTGCGGCTTCCACGCGACGCCTTGGGGCGGCATGCAGTATATGCATCGGAGGTTGCACCGGTCCGTCACGCTGATGCGCAGGTAGTCGATCCGCCTGCCGAACCCGTCAGTCGCCATCCCGTGCTCCTTTGAGGAACGTGCGCTCGACGAAGTCCGCGACGCCGCGGTGATCGTCGAGCGCGAATCGCGGCACGCCCGGAGCTTCGATGCTCTCGTCGTCGGTCACGAGCGCCACGAGCTCGTGCGGCTCGCTGATGAGCTCGCGGGAGCGCGCACGGCGGGCGACCTCGATGCGCACCGTCGCCACGCGCTTGAATCCCTCGGTGACGAGCACGTCGCACCCGGCGCGGGCCGCTTCCGCAGCGATCTCGTCGAGGTCGAGCTCGCGTTCCAGCCGTCGGATCGTCACCAGCTGCGACGGCGACGCCACCATCACCACGCGCGCGCCGGCCCGCGCGTGGCGCCATGAGTCCTTGCCCGGCACGTCGATGTCGACCTCGTGCGCGTGGTGCTTGCACGTCGCGACCGCGTACCCGCGCGCGACGAGCTCGCTCACGACGCCTTCGAGGAGGGTCGTCTTGCCTGCGTCGCTCTTGCCGACGATCGAGACGATCGGTATCCGGCGCGGCGCATCCACGCTAGAAGCACCCGAGGTCGCAGTTCTTGACCTTCACGCCCACGATGTCCGCCGCAGCGCCGGCCACCTTGTACGGCACGCCGAAGTCCTCGGCGAGCTTGCGCAGCACCGGGCAGGTGATGCTGCCGTCCTTCCCCTTCTCTCGCACCGCCGTCTCGAGCTCAGGAGTCACCTGGCTCGCCCACCGCGGGTCGACCTGCTTCGGCTGACTGCTCGTGCTCATGGCGTCCCTTCTTCCATGTCGAGACGGATGCACTCCACGACGCTTCCTGCCGCGAAGTGCGACTCTCCTTCTGGCAACACCAGCAACGCGTTCGCGCGATGCATCGAGGTGAGCATGGCGGAGGACTGGCCGCCGGACAGGCGCGCGACGTACCCGTCGCCATCGCGCTCGACGCGCGCTCGCAAGAAGTACCGGCGGTCGGGTTTCTTCTTCACGTCGTGCGCGAGCGTCACGGGGTGGCGCGGACGGTCGAGCGCCGCATGTCCCGCCATCTTCCGCAACACCGGACGCACGAACAGCTCGAACCCCACCATCGTGGAGGTCGGGTTCCCCGGCAGCCCGAAGAACGGCGTCGAGCCGATCCTCCCGTGCGTCTGCGGCGCGCCGGGCCGCATCGCGACCTTCCAGAAGTCCATCTCGCCCAGCCGCTCGAGCACGCCTTTCACGACGTCGTAGTCGCCCATGCTCACGCCGCCCGTCGTCACCATCACGTCGAACTCAGGGGCCCGCGACAGCAGCGCCTCTGTCGAGGCCGCGGTGTCGCGCGCCACGCCGAGCACGTGCGGCTCGCCGCCGGCCGCGAGCACCTGCGCCGCGAGCGAGTAGGAGTTCGAGTTGCGGATCTTGCCTGGGCCCGGCTTCTCGCTGACATCCACGAGCTCGTCGCCCGTCGCGACGATCGCGACGCGCGGCCTGCGGTAGACGAGCGGGCGTTCGCAGCCGACAGACGCGAGCAGCCCGACGGCCGCCGGCCCCACGACCTCGCCTGCGCTCAGCACGACCTCGCCTGCGCGCACGTCCTCGCCCTTGCGACGGACGTTCTCGCCGGCCCGCACGGGCGCGAGGATCGCAGCGGTCGCTCCGCCGTCCTCCTCGCGGGTCCGCTCGACCATCACCACGGCGTCGGCGCCTTCGGGCATCGGAGCGCCCGTCATGATACGGACCGCCTCGCCCCGGCCGACCGCCCGCGTCGGGAACGAGCCGGCCGGCACGTGCTCGACGACTGCGAGACGCACGGGCGCGTCCTCGCGTGCGGCCGCCACATCTTCCGCACGCACCGCGTACCCGTCCATCGCGGAGTTGTCGAACGGCGCGACGTCGATGTCGGACACCACGTCCTCTGCGAGCACCCGGCCGAGCGCCTCGATGATGCCGACGCGCTCCGTGCCGAGCCGCTCGATGCCCGCAAGCACGCGCTCGCGCGCCTCTTCGACCGTGATCATCGCGCTCACTTCCCTTCGACGATCCGCTGCGGGTTCGTGTAGACCACGAGCTTGCCTGCGCGCGCATACCCGACGAGCGTGAGCCCGACCGCCTCAGCGACTTCTGCCGCCAGCTCGGTCACCGCCGTGCGCGAGACCACCACCGGCACCTTCGCCTTGGCCGCCTTGACCGCCATCTCGTAGGAGATGCGGCCCGTGGTGAGGAGCACGGCACCTGCCGTCTGCGTCCGGTCGAGCCACGCTCGGCCGAGCACCTTGTCGACCGCGTTGTGGCGCCCCACGTCTTCCCGCACGATCGCCACGCGGCCATCGCGCGCAAGCGCGCACGCGTGCACGCCGCCGGTGTCGCGATACATGACGGCGGCCCTCGCCATCTGACCCACCATGTCGTACAGCGCATCCGCGCTCACGGTGCTCGCATCGGTCACCGCGTCAAGTCCGAGCGTATGGCCCAGCGAGGCGAAGGTCACGCCCTTGCCGCAGCCGGCGGTGATGTACCGGCGGCGATAGACGAGGTCTTCGGGAACAGGCTCTGCGCTTCGCGCGTACACGAGGCCCCGCTTGTGGTCCACGTCGATGCCGTCGAGCGCGTCGCGGTCGGCGAGCAGTCCTTCCGAGACGAGGAATCCAGCAGCCAGCTCCTCCAGGTCCGCCGGCGTCGCTTGGACTGTCGCGATCTCGGTGTCGTTCATGTGGATCGTCACCGCGCGCTCGGCAGGCATCCGGCGGCCGCGCCGCGCGCCAACCTCGATGACGGCAGCAGGCACGACGGTCGCTGTCGGCTCTTCGGTCGCGGCCTCCCGGACCTCGGCGAGGTCCTCCGGGGTGTTCACGTTCACGAAGCTGCGCAGCTCGGGGTCGACGACGCGCAGGGTCTCGGCGTCCACCTCGCGCACAGACACGGCCGGGAACATCGCCACGAGGCGGCGCCGACCCGACTCCAGCACGCGGCGCGCATGCGGCAAGCAGTCGCGGTGGTAGAGCGCGAGCAGCGGCTCGACGCCTTTGTCCGTGCGCGGGACCACGACCTGCGCTCCTTCGCGGGCGTCCCACAGCGCGCGGATGACGGCGGGGCTGAGCCACGGCATGTCGGCCGCGACTGCAAGGACCCACTCGTCGTGCGCGTTCTTGAGCGCGGTCGCAAGCCCTCCGAGCGGGCCTTGGTAGGCGACCTCGTCCACCCACACCGCCACGCCCTCCGGCAGGTCTGCGTCGGCCATCGCCTCGGGACGGTTCGTGACCACGGCGACGCGCTCGCACACCGAAAGCGCCGCTTCGGCGACGCGCGTGATGAGCGGCTCGCCGTCCACGAGCAGGAGCGTCTTGTCGACGCCCATCCGCATCGAACGGCCGCCTGCCAACACGGCCGCAGTGACCGGGATCTTATCGCCTGCGCTCGGACTCATCCGGACGCTCCTTCGCTCTTGTCGCGTTCGCTCGCCACGCGCACCGCCGTGGCCTTGAAGACTGCCAGCACTTGTGCGCCGGGCGCAAGCCCGAGCTCGCGGGCCGCGGCCTTCGACACGCGGGCAGCAAGCCGCACGCCGCCGCATCCGAGCACCGCCCGGTAGGTCGTGCCGGTGTGCTCGAGCGCGTGCACGGTGCAGCGGAGCCGGTTGCGCGCCGAGCTCGGTGGCACCGCTGCGCCGGCCTCGAACAGCACGACGTCTTCGGGCCGCACACCCACGCGCACGCGCTCGCCCGGACGCACGTCTGCGACCGCAAAGATGTCCGCGCCATCGCACGCGACGCGCGCGACGCCTTCCTCCACCTCGGCCACCACGCCGCGCGCTGGTGTCTCGAGCCCGAGGAAGCCGGCGGCCCACGCGTCGCCCGGCACGAGGAACACTTCGTCGGCGGGCCCGCTCGCGACGATGCGGCCGTCGCGCATCACCGCGACCTCGTCGGCCACCAAAGCGGCCTCGTCCTGGTCGTGCGTCACCCAGAGCACGGCCATCCCGTCCTCGCGAAGCACCTCTGCGAACTCGCGCGCGAGGCGCCACTTCACGAGCGGATCGAGCGATGCGAGCGGCTCATCGAGCAGGAGCACGCGCGGACGGACCGCGAGCGCCCGAGCGAGCGCCACCCGCTGCGCCTCGCCGCCAGAGAGGGTGAGCGCGGAGCGGTTCTCCCACCCGGCCAGCCCGACGCGCGCGAGCGCCTCGACGACCCGCGCTCGCCGCTCGGACGCGGGAACGCCGCGGAGCGCGAGCCCATACGCGACGTTCGCGCCGACAGTGCCTTTGAACAGCCACGGCCGCTGGAACGCGGCCGCGATCCGCATGCGCGCCGAGCGGTCCGCGACCGTCACCTCACGCCCGTCGAGCACGATACGGCCGCCGTCGGGCCGCTCGAGCAGCCCGAGTATCGCGAGCAGCGTGGACTTGCCGGCCCCGGACGGCCCCAAGAGCGCAAGCGTCGTGCCCGGCGCAAGCGCGACGTGCTCGACGTCGAGCACCTCCTGGCGCCGGTAGGACTTCCGCACGCCCGTGGCTTCGAGGATCGCGCTCATGACCGCTCGAACCTCTCGGCCGAGCGCTGGACCTGCGCCAGCACGACGTTCACGGCGACGATGAGGGCGAGCAGCACTGCCGACAGCGCGAGCGCCGGTCCGTACCGCCCCATGCGCGTGTACTGCACGATCGCCGTCGTCATCACGCGCGTGGAGCCCTCGAGGTTCCCGCCCACCATCATCACGGCGCCGACCTCTGAGATCACCGCGCCGAACCCTGCCGCCACCGCTGCGATGAGCCCCATCCTCGCCTCTCGCAGCACCAGCATCGCCTCGTGCAGCCTCGACGCTCCGAGCGACCGCGCCTGCAAGCGGAGCTCGAACGGCACCGAGGCGGCGGCCGCTGCCGTCACCGCAGCGACGACCGGAACGGCGATGATGACCTGCGCGATCACCATCGCGGGGCGCGTGTACAGCAAGTCGAGCGAGCCGAGCGGACCGCGGCGGGACAGCAGCATCGCGGTCACGAGGCCGACCACCACCGGCGGCAGACCCATGCCGGCGTTGGCGAGCACGAGGAGCACGTTGCGCGCCGCGGACCGTCGCATGCCGAGGTACAGCCCTGCCGGCACGCCCACGACCACGGCGAACGCCACCGCCGCGCCTGAGACGCGAAGCGAGGTCGCGACCACGCCCCACACGTCCACGCTTCCTGATGCGAGCGCGGCGACGCCATCAGCGAAGGCCTCCGCGAACAGGCTCACGATCCGCCTCCCTGCGCGTTCGGGACGAACAGCGAGCGCCCGAACTCATCGACGCCGAAGCGAGCGATCAGACGCTGGGCATCAGGACCGCAGATCCAGTCCGCGAACTCGCGCGCGCCTCGCTCGTTCTTCGCGCCTGTCACCGGGACGACGCCGTACTGGTTTCGAAGCGACTGGTCGGCATCGAAGAGCTGCGCTAGGTCGAGCGAGCCTCGCATCGTCAGGAACGTCGCTTCGTCGGAAAGCGTGTACGCCTGCTTCTCTGAGGCGATCTTGAGCGTCTCGCCCATGCCCTGGCCCGTGACGAGATACCACGCGCCGCCCGGCTTCACGCCCGCGGCGTTCCACAGGGCGAGCTCCTTCTTGTGCGTGCCGGAGTCATCGCCGCGGGACGCGAAGAGCGCCTGGCGTGCCGCGATCCGCTTGAGAGCGTCGGCCGCGTCTGCGGCGTGAGCCGCGCCGGCAGGGTCCGATGCCGGCCCCACCAGCACGAAGCGGTTGTAGCAGACGTCACGGCGCTCGATGCCGTGCCCCGCCGCGACGAACGCCGCCTCGTCTTCAGGCGCGTGCACGAGCAGCACGTCCGCGTCCTTCTGCTCGCCGAGCCGCAGCGCCTCGCCCGTGCCCACAGCGATCACCTCCACCGCGTACTCCGGATGCGCCGTCTCGAAGGCAGGCACGAGCACGTCGAGCAGGCCGGAGTCTTGGGTGGACGTGGTGGTGGCGAGCACGAGCCGCTGCGGCGAAGCCTTCTGCGTCTGGCGTAACGCGCAGCCGGTCTGGAGCGCGACGAACGCCACGACCACGGCAGCGACAGCGACGGCCCGCCCGAAGGCGAGCCACATGCGATGGTCTGACACGCACGCTCCTTTCCGAACACGGGAGGCCGGGCGGTTTCCCGTCCCGACCCTATCGGTCCCGGCTCCGTGGCGGTGACCAGCCGCTGTAGGACTCCGGAACTCGGAGGTCGTCCGCTCGCGCGGACGCATTCGAGCATACACCGGCCGTGCGTGCGGCTCAAGAGACGCGGCTACAGCCGCTCGCGCAGGAAGTCCGCGAGCGCGTCGGCCGCGCGCGTCGGCGTGGTGCGCGGCATCACGAGGTACAGCGGCCGGCGGAGCGGGAAGCCGCCGACGTCGACCTGCGCGACGGTGCCGAGCTTGAGCGCTTTGTCCGCGACCCACGAGCTCACCACGCCGATGCCGATGCCGCCTTCGATGGCGGAGAGCACGGCCTCGTTGGTGCCGAGCTCGAGGACCACGTCGAGCTCGTGCGGATCGACGCCGTGGCGCTTCATCTCCTCCTCGGCCACCATCCGCGTCCCTGAGCCGGCCTCGCGCATGACGAACGACTCCTCGGTGAGGTCCTCCATCACCAAGCCGCGCTTGGCGGCGACGGGATGGTCGGGCGGGCACACCATGACGAGGTCGTCCCGGCCGAGCTCCTCTTGCACGACGCGCGCACCAGGGATCTCGGCGCCCGTCATGGCGATGTGCGCCTCGCCTGCCTCCACGCGCTCGACGACCTCAGCGGTGTCGTACACGCGAAGCGACACGCTCACCTCGGGGTACTGCTTGAGGAAGCTGCCGAGCAGACGCGGCAGGACGTACTGGCCCGGTGTCGTGCTCGCTGCGATGTCGAGGTGACCGGTGACGCGCCCAGACATCGTCTCTATCTCGGTCCGCGCCTCCTCGATCTCCTCGAGCACGCGGCGCGCGTACGGGAGGAGTGCGGCGCCGGCCTCGGTGAGGTCGACCCGCCTGTAGCGGCGATCGAGAAGCGTCACGCCGAGCTCGCTTTCGAGCGACTGCATCTGCATCGTGACGGCCGGCTGGGTGATGCCGAGCGCACGCGCTGCCTCGGAGAACGAGCCGTGTTCGACGACCGCGACGAACGTCCGCAGCTGCTGAAGGTTCATCCCATCGCCTTTCGCACGAGGTCCCTGGCGCGATTGTACCCCACGGCAATGGGGTATACCGTCGAGCGTAAGTGAGAACCAGTATCACTTGGAGGCGCACATGCCGGCTGATCCAGCAACGGCGCACGTTCGGCCACCGTCGCCCTACGGAGGGCGCAGGGTGAGCCGTGCACGCGCCATCATCGCGACCGCCGCATCGACGATGGGCGGCGCCTTCACCGCAGAGCGTTTGCACGAGCGCGTGTCGCAGGAGCATCCCGGCATCGGCCTTGCCACCGTTTATCGAGCAGTGAGCGCGATGACCGAAGCGGGCTACCTCGCGCGCGTCGGCGAGCTGGACGGCGCTGCGCTGTACGCCGTCTGCGCGTGCGGAGAGCACCACCACCACGCCGTGTGCATGTCGTGCGGCGCGGTGGCGCCGGTCGCGTGCACGCTCGTTTCGGCGGCGCTTCCTGAAGGCTTCGTGCTCACGCGCCACGATGTCGCCATCTATGGCGTGTGCGCCGAATGCGCACGCGCCCAGAAGGGGGCACGCTCATGACGCACATCCACGTCCCTGACGGCGTGCTGCCGGTGTGGCTCTGGGGCGGCGGCTGGCTTCTCGCCATCGCTGCGCTTCTCGTCGCCGACCGGGCGTCCCGCCGCTACGAGACGCGCCGACGCCTTCCCCTCGTGGGAATCGTCTCGGCGCTCGTCATCGTCGCGATGTCCAGCGAGATCGTGCCGCTTGGCTACCACATGAACCTCACGGTGCTCGCCGGTGCGCTGCTCGGACCCGCGCTTTCGGTGGTGTCCGCGTTCATCGTACAGGTCATTCTGGCCGCACTCGGGCACGGCGGCGTCACGATCATCGGCTTGAACGCCCTCATGACTGCCACCGAGATGTGCGTGGGCTGGGCGCTTCTGCACGGGCTGCTCCGCGTGTTCGGGCTACGACGCGCAGGCCAGGCGGCGGCCGTCGCGACCGTGCTGACGCTGTTTTTCACCACGACGCTGCTCGTGGGTCTCGTCGCCATCTCCGGCACCACCGAAGCGACGAAGCGCGACACCGGCGCGCTCGATCCGGAGAACCTCACGTTCGCTTCGCCGTTCTCGACAGGCGTCGTGCATGTCGGGCTGTTCTCGGGCGGCGAGCACGAGGAGACGGCCGGCCACGAGGCCGGGCTCGGGCTCAAGCGGTTCGCCACCGTCGTGTACACGCTCGGTTCGATCGGGTGGGTGCTCGAAGCGCTCGTCACCGCGGCCATCGTCGGGTACCTCGCGCGCGTGCGCCCGTCGCTGCTCATCGAGCCGCGAGCGCCCGCTCCCATCCGCCCGGCCCCCGCCGAGCATCACGGAGGCGCGTGATGGACGTCAGGCTCGTCGATGCCGTCGCAACGAGCGGGCGGTCGGCCCTGCACGCCGCGTCCCCTCGCACCAAGATCGCGGTCGCTGCGCTCACGATCGCCGCGGCCGCCATCACCACGAACGTGCTCGTGTGCCTCGCGGTGGCCGTCGCAACGGTCGCGGCGGCCGTCGCAGCGCGGATCCCGATGCGGCCGTACCTCGCGCTCGCCGGCTACCCCGCCGTGTTCGCAGCGCTGTTCGCCTGGGCCTCGGCGCCTGACGTGCTCTCGGGTGCGCTCATCGTCACGAAGGCCGTCACCGCCGCGCTCGCGGTCGTCCTCGTGCTGTTCACGACGCCGTACCCCCAGGTCTTCGCGAGCATCCAGCGCGCGCTTCCCGGTCTCGTCGGGGACGCGCTGTTCATGACGTACCGCGCCATCTTCATCCTCGGCGACAAGCTCGACGACCTGGTCGTCGCGGCCCGGCTGCGCTCGGGCGCCGGACGCCACCCCGTGCGGAGCGCCCGCGCGACGGTGCGCGCGCTCGGCAATCTCGTCCTGTACGCGTTCGACCTCGCAGAGCGCGAGTACGACGTGCTGGCGCTGCGCGGCTACTCCGGCCGCCTCACGGTCCCGGTCCGGCGGAGCGCAGCGCCGGCCGCAGACGCGGTGCTCGCCGTCGCCGGGCTCGCCGCCATCGCGGCCTCTGTCGCGTGGCGCATCGCCTGGCGCGATCTGGTGCCCTACAGCTGGATGCCGCTCGCGCTCTCGCTCGCACTGCTCGCGGCGGTGCTGGTCCTGCGCGCCGCTTCCAAGGAAGGAGCGTCTCGATGAGCACGCACGTGCACCCGTTCGACCACACGCACCCCGAGGACCCCGGCGCTGAGGCCGTGGTGCACATCTCGTGCGCCCGCCACACCTATGAGGGCGGAGCCTCGGTGCACCTGTGCGGACTGGACTTCGTGGCGCACCGAGGCCGCCGCGTCGCAGTGCTCGGCCCCAACGGTGCTGGCAAGACGACGATGCTCTACCACGTGCTCGGGCTGCTCAAGCCGAGCGAGGGCGTCGTGACGGTCTTCGGCGTGCCGCCCGCCGAGAAGTGGACGGAGATCCGCTCGCGCATCGGCGTGGTGCTGCAGAACGTCGATGAGCAGCTGCTGATGCCGACCGTCTTCGATGACGTGGCGTTCGCGCCTCGGCAGTACGGCCTGGCCGAGGAGGACGTGCGCGACCGCGTCGAGCGCGCGCTTGCGGAGCTCCGCATCGCGCACCTCGCCGACCGCGTGCCGCACAACCTCTCCGGCGGCGAGAAGCGCAAGGTCGCGCTCGCGGGAGCGATCGTGATGGATCCCGAGCTCCTCGTGCTCGACGAGCCGTTCGAGGGCCTCGACCCGGAGTCGCGCGCGCACGTGCTCGACCTGCTCGAACGCCTGTCGCGGCAGCGCGGTATGACGATCGTGCTCACGACGCACGACATCGACGCCGTGCCCGAGTTCGCCGACTACGCGTACGTGCTCGCGCCTGGCGGGACCATCGCCGTGCGCGGCACCCCCGAGGAGGTCTTCGCGAATGCGAGCGCGCTGCGTGCGAGCAACATCCGCCCGCCGATCCTCGCCGAGCTGTTCGAGCGCTTGCGCGCCGAGACGCCCGACGCCCCCGAGCCCGTGCTCACCGTCGAGGACGCCGCTCGGAAGCTCGCGCAGTGGCGTGCGGAGACTTCAGGACGTGCGTGAGGCCGCGGCCGCCGGCCTCCGACGCGCGGAAGGCCGCGCACCCTCCCGCTGGCCTTGACGGAGCAAACCGCGTGTTGCATGCTCCTGACTGAACGTTCAGTCAGGAGGACCAACATGGCATCGGCCGAACCCCACGGAAGCTCCGATTCCGCACGCGACCGCATCCTCGCGTCCGCTGGCGCGCTGTTCGGCCAGCGCGGGTTCGACGCCGTGTCCGTAGCCGACATCGCACAGGCGAGCGGCACGTCCACCAGCCTCATCTACTACCACTTCGCCGACAAGCAGTCGCTGTTCGAGACCGCCGTGCTCGAGGCCGCCGACCTGATGGAAGCGGTCGCGAGCGACGCGTTGGCGGAGCCGGGCAGCCCCGCCGAGCGGCTGATTGCGTTCGCTCGCGCCTACAGCGAGCTCCTCGGCAGCCATCCGGACACGATGCGCGTGCTCATCCTGAGCGTCGCGAGCCTCGAAGGCCGTTTGCCGCAGCAGGTGCTGGAACGCGCCTCTGCCATCGTCGACGCGCTCGCCTCCGCCATCGCAGACGGCATCGCCGCAGGCGCATTCCGCCCGGTGGACCCGAGACAGGCCGCCGCCGCGTTCTTCGCCATGACGAACGCGCCTATCACGGCGCGCGCGCTTTCGGTCGTCGGCGGGTTCGCAGAGTCTCTGCCAGCGGACGTTGGCGAGCGGATGGCCGACCTGTTCTTGCGAGGGATACGGGCGTGAGCCGCGTGCGGAACTCTGAGAGCGCGCTCTTGCGGTTCGGGCGCTTCGTGGTACGCCGGCGTCGGCAGATCCAGGCCGTCGCCGCGCTGCTGGTGGTGCTGGGGGCGTTCGGCACGATGAACGTCAAGGTCAACTACGACCTGCTGTCGTACCTCCCCGAGGACCTGCCGTCGGTCGAGGGCTACCGCATCCTCACGGAGGACTTCTCGCTCGGCAACGTCGCACAGGTGATGATCGCCGACGCCGACGACGCACAGGTGAAATCGCTCGTCACGCGTATCGAGAGCATCAGCGGCGTCGAGTCCGTGCACTGGGTCACCGACCTCGCGCCGATCGAGCAGCCGCGCGAGTTCCTGGACTCGGCTGTCACGAAGAACTACTTCGCGGGCGACGCCACGCTCCTGCAGGTGAGCTTCACGCACTCGCAGAACGACCCGCGCACGAAGCAGGCTGTGCACGAGCTCAAGCGCGTGCTCGAAGGCCACGACGCCGCGATCACGGGCATCCAGCAAGTCGAGCTTTCCGAGGTGATGGCGCGGGACAGCGTCCGGATCGCCATCGCCGTCCTGGTCCTCGTGACGGTCGTGCTCCTGCTCACCGTGCCGTCCGTCGTCGTCCCGGTGCTTTTCGTCGGGACCATCGCGGCGTCGGTCTTCGTGAACCTGGGGCTTTCGTTCTACATCGGCCAGGAGATCTCGTACCTCACCCGTGTCGTGGTCTTCGCGGTGCAGTTCGCCGTCACGATGGACTACGCGCTGTTCCTCTATCACCGCTTCGAGGAGGAACGGCAGCGGCTGCCGGAACACGAGGCGATGGCCGTCGCGACTGCTGCAACCTTCAAGTCCATCGTCTCCGCCGCGGCGACGACCGTCGCCGGGTTCCTCGCCCTCACGGTTATGCACCTCGGGTTCGGCAAGGACATGGGGCTCGCGCTCGCACGCGGCGTGCCGATCGCGATGCTCGCGGTCATCACGCTCTTGCCCGGGCTGCTCATCGACCTGCGCCCGCTCATCGAGCGGATCCGGCATCGCACCCCTCGCTTCGACTTCTCTCGCGTCGGCGAAGCGGTGGCGCGCCACGCATGGCCGATCCTCGGCCTCGCGGCCGTCGCGGCTGTATTCGCCTGGAGCGCCTACGGCCAGGTGAAGCTCAGCTACGACCTCAACCAGGGGCTTCCCAAGGACATGCCGTCCGTCGTCGCGAACGACCGCATTGCGAAAGCGTTCGGGCGCGAGACGAGCGCGTACCTCGTCGTCGAGGGCGCAGAGGACCTCGCCGCGCTCGACGCGCTGAGCGCTCGCCTGGAGGCCGTCCCCGGCGTCACGCGGGTCTTCGGCTACACCTCGCTCGTCGATCCCAGGCTGCCTGAGGAGTTCGTGCCGGCCTCCGCGCGCGAGGTCTTCTTCTCGGAAGGCCGCACCTACCTCACGCTCGATCTCGCGTACGGCCTCGACGACACGGCGCGGCTGGACATTACGCTCGACGCCATCCGGTCGACGGTCGCAGGTGCGTGGCCGCACCGCGCCTATCTCACGGGACAGCCGGTGCTCATGCGCGACATGGAGAACGTCTCTCAAGGCGACGCTGAGCGCATCGACCTGCTGTCGATCGCGGCCATCTTCCTCATCGTGGCAGCAGCGTTCAGGTCCCTTGCCGTGCCGATAGCGCTCGTCGGATGCATCGAGCTCGCGATCGTCGCCAACCAGGCCTTCGAGGCGCTCTCGGGCGGCACCATCATCTTCGTCGCGGCGCTGGCCATCGGAGCGATCCAGCTCGGAGCGACGGTCGACTACGCGATCCTGCTCACGACGCGCTACGAAGAGGAGCTCGCGAGAACCGGCGACCGCATCCGCTCGATCCACACGTCTGTCGCCGAATCGAGCCAGTCTGTCCTCGTGAGCGCATCGGTCATGTTCGCCGCCACCATCTCGCTCGCGCTGCTTTCCCGCGTCGGCATCGTGAGCAAGCTCGCGGAGCTCCTCGCCCGCGGCGCCGTCACGAGCTTCACCGTCATCCTGCTCGTCCTGCCAGCGGTCCTCGTCATCGGCCAGCCCCTGTACGAACGCCTGAGCATCGGCTGGCCGAAGCACGTGAAGAGAGGTCGATGATCATGCGTCGTGCTCACACCCGTTCGCGCAGCGTGCTTGCCTTCGCCACGACGGCCGCGCTCGTCGCTGCTGTCCTCGGCACCGGCACCGCAGCGTCGGCGCCGCAGCCGAAGAAGCCGGATGCGGTGACCGACTCGGAGACCGTCTACGCCATCTGCGACGCGCGCGGGAAGGTGAGCAAGGCGGTCGTGGTGGACTGGCTGCACCTCACCGGCGACGGCTTGCTCGAGGTCGCCGATCCGGCGCCTGGCGCACGCGCGCTCGCCTCGCTCACCGACGGCTTCGAGCCGCGCCTCGAGGGCGGCTTCGTGCGCGGCAGCGTCGAGTCGACCGGGGCCGCGGACGTGTTCTACCGCGTTCAGACCGGCTCCGAGCTCCCGCTCGAGATCTCTGCGCGCTACGAGCTCGACGGAGTGGAAACAGAGCCTGATCAACTGGCGGGCAAGAGCGGCCGCCTTGCGATCACGCTCACCTTCCACAACCGCTTGGAGCGGCGCGAGACCGTCTGGTACACGGACGGCTCTGGCTCGCAACGCTCCGAGGAGGTCACCTACGCTGTCCCACTGCTCTGCGTCCCGCAGTTCAAGATCGACGGCACGCGCATGACCGTGGTGGAGGCTCCGGAGCAAGCCCAGGTCGCGGTGACCGGATCCACGTCCACCTACGCGGTGCCGGTCATGCCTTCGCCGGACGCCTCGATGACGCTCGTGCTCGACGCGCGCGACATCAGGCTGGAGCCCCTCATCATCTCGGTGTTCCCGAAGCTTCCCGCCTCCCCCGACTTCTCGGTGGCGAGCCAGCTCGGCGACGTCGCTGACGCGCTCGACCAGCTCGCCCAGCTCTCGGACGGCCAGCGCCAGGTCGTCACCGGCATCCTGGACGGGATGTCCGGCTTCGATACCTCCGCCATCACGGGCGCTGCAAGCGGCCTCGACGCCATGCGGACCGGGCTTGCGCAGCTCGCGGACGGTGCGAACGGCGTCGAAGCGCTCGCGGCCGCGCAGACGCAGTACCTCGACGGCGTGATCGCCGGCATCGACACCGGCGCCTTCGACGACCTCGCCCAGCTTCAGGCAGCGCTCCAGCAGCTCGCTCAGGGCGTTTCGCAGGCCCAGGACGGCGCCGAGCAGATCGTCGCGCTCATCGACGGGCAGATCGCGCTGCTCGACCAGATCCGGACGTCGAACGCCTCGCTGCTTGCGCTCGCACAGGACCGCGCGGCCGCCTACCCCACGGACCCGCAGATCGCCGCGCTCGCGCAGGGTCTCGCCCAGCAGCAAGCGCTCCTCGACGCGCTCCGCTCGGGCGGCGTCGTCGGCGGGCAGCCGATCCCCGGGCTTGCCGACACGCGCGCGGCCGTGCACGACCTGGCGAACGGCCTCAAGCAGACCGAAGACGGGCTTGCCGCCATCGTGGAGCAGGCCGGGGCGCTCGAGCAGCTGCCGCAGGCGTTCTTGCAGCTCAAGGCGGCGCTCGTCGTGCTGCGCGACGGCGGCGAGGTAGCCGGCCAGCAGATGCCCGGGCTTGCGACGACGCGCGACTCCGCGCGCGCACTCGCCGACGGCATCGGCCAGGTCTCGGACGAGCTTGCGAGCAGCGCGGACTCGCTCAGCGAGCTTGCAGACGCGGCCTCGTTGCTCGACCAGCTCAGAAGCGCGCTGTCGGCGCTCGCATCGGGCGGGCAAGTCGAGGGGCACGACCTGCCTGGCCTCGACACCTCGCAGCACGGGCTCAAGACGCTCTCGGACGGCCTGCGCGACGGCGTGAACGACATCAACCGCGGCGAGGCGATCACCGAGGCCATGAAGCGGGCGGCCGACGGCTACAGGAGCTTCCTCGGACTCCCCGAGGGCGCCACCGGTCGGCTGACGATCATGTACCGCCTCGAGGGCGTCGGGGCGGAGTAGGGCGCAGCTGCCTCACTTCACCCGGACCGTCACCTCGAACATCGCTACAGGCGCGTTGGCCGGCTCGAACGCGCGCCAGTACTTCATGTGCAGCGTGCCGGGGCCGGCGTAAGCCGTGGGCTGCAGTCCGCCCCAGCTGTTCTCGCCGCCGAAGATGCCTCACGCAGGCGGACTGTCTGCCGCGCTCCGATCGACACGGGCTGTTCTCGCCCGCACTACCGACGCCTGCTGGGTCGCTGGTGCTCCGAAAGGGTCCTGCCGCCGGTGACCACGTATGCGGCAGCAGCGGCCACCAAGCCGGGAATGACGAACCCTGCGGCTCCGGTGGACTCTGCGACGAACACGGCGCCAGCGACGGGCGTGGCACTGGCCGCAGAGAGAAATGCGGCCATGCCGACGATGGGGAACAACGGCCCGGTGGCTGGCGCGAGCGCCTCGAATGCGCCGCCGGCTATGGCGCCAAGGGACACGAGAGGGACGAACGATCCGCCGGCGGCACCACTTCCCAACGTGGAGACGACGGCACCGCCGCGAAGGATGAACAAGACCACCGAGGCAAACCCGATGTAGCGACCCGCTGCGGCCGCGTCGATGAGCTGATACCCGCTGCCTATCGCCAACGGAGACCCGTAGATCCGAAAGCTGGCGAGTCCGAAGGAGGCACACAGGATGCCGCCGATCGCAGCTCGCGCGACCAGAGGAATCCTCCATCGCTCCGTCAGGGCATCGGCCAACCTGAGCGACGCCAAGAACAAGCGGGCTGCTAGGCCGACCACGATGCCCAGAGCAAGCGCCAACATGACGTTGCCGACACTGGGCACGTAGGTGCGGTCGACCTGGAAGAGCGGTTCTGTGCCGATGAGCGATATGGCGACAAGGTAGGAGGCGACCGAGGCGAGCATCGAAGGGATCAGGGCATCGTGCGCGAAATCGTCTGTATATGGCATCTCGAGGGCGAAGATGAGCCCGGTGAGCGGCGCCTTGAACACGGCGCTGATACCGGCTGCAGCCCCTGCGACCAACAAGGCCCTCAGCCGACGGCGGCTCAGCCCGATCCTCTGCATCCGGTCGGCCACCACTGCGCCGAGCGAACTGCCGACGTAGAGACTGGGTCCTTCGAGGCCGGCCGCCCCACCGAGGCCGACGGTCGCGACAGCTGCTGCCACCTTCGCCACGAACGAACCCAGCCGAGTCTCGGTCATGCCGTGGTGGTAGGCCTCCAAGTACGACTCAGCATCGTGGATCTCCGGGCGGTCCGCGAAGCAGCGCAGAAGCAGCCCCGAGAGGAGGATGCCCACGGCCGGTGCTGCGAACAGCACGACGGGGTTGTGAGTCGAGATGAGCCGCGGCCACATGACGTCCGTCGTCAGATAGCGCAGCTCCGTAACGGCCAGACCCACGATCAGGCCGACGATGATCGACGCGGGCAGAACGCGGATGTGGCGGTTGGCGGATCGTGACGGCAACTGCACTCTCACCTCCATAAGCTGTTCGGGCGCGGCCCGGCGCACGCGATGCGGCACGCTCTCGTTCCGTCGAACGCATTGCCCGTCAGCCGCGGCGGGCCGACGAGCACTTCCGACCCGAGTCTAGCGCACAGCACGACCGTCTGAGTGGAAGCGCTTGTCAGGCGGCAATCTGCACCCATACGCGCGTAGAAGCTTTTGGCGTTGGGGTCTGAGACGACCCTGAGTCGAGCCGCACCGCGAGATCGAGCGTTCTCCACGGACGCTGCGAGCAGCAGACGAACGACACCGCGCCCCTGCCACTCTGGATCGACCCACAGATGCTCGAGTTCGAAAACAGAATCCCTAACACAGACTGCCGCGCAGCCGACGACGGTGCCCTCACTCACCGCACACAACACGTCATTCGAGGCGATGAAGTATGGTGTCAGGGCGAGCAAATCGTCCCACATTAAGAGCATGGCCCCCGTGTAACCCCAGTGCGCCTTGGCACGATGAGCCAGGGCGCTCAAGACCTCGTGCTCGCCGGGATCAGCCGGTCTCACTCGGAACACTGGCCCTCCGGGTTCGGGTTAACATCTCTGCGCTTCAGATGCGCGCCAACCACTCCTCAGTCTAGCCGACGACTCCTGCGCGTCAGCTGGAAGTGCTTGCTAGGCAGTGCCGAACCGCTACGAACGCGCAGCACCACTACTAGGGTTCGTGGGAGCTTCCCGCAATCACGCCTTGAATTCAAGACCGTTCTTCGACCGCAGCGTTTCAAGTACGGACCTGAAGCCGTCCGAGTAGTCCTCGCCCCACATGCCCACAGCGGTTCCAGCTGCAAGGCGATGCGCCATATCGTGAGCCACATGGTCGATGGCCGACTTGAGCGGGGGACACGCCTCCGGATTACGAGCGAGCAGCCACGGAACCTTGCCGAGAGACAACGTTCGTAGCGCGTCGATCGCACCGACGTCCGCCTCATACCCGTGGCCCCGTAGACCTCGATGCGAGCAAAAGGTCATCCCGTTGAGCAACGAATCTAGGTAGCCAGGAACCCGCATCGCGGTCAAGGGGAACTCGCAAAGCACGCGGCTCAGAGTCGCGACAGCGATGTACGTTGGTCGGAAGATGTACTTGACGCGAGCGTCAGAGTCCATTCCTGCGTCGTCAGGCGCTACTGCCCAGCTACCCGGTACGGTCCTTCCGAGTGAACCGCGCTGGCCGCGAACGAGAGACTCGACGTACACACCCAAGTCCTCGAGCGTGTAATCAGTGTCGTTCGGAACGAGACCCTCGTCGAGGGCCTCAAGCAATTCCATCATCGAGTCGATCAGGGCATCCATGGCCCCGATGTCCACCCGATCGAGATGGGCGAACTCCCGAATCATCACGTCCCCCTAACTGCCGAAAGCAACACGAACACCCTGAGTATAGCAAGCGTGTCTGACACGCATCCGCGAACGCAGAGCGGTGCTAGTCACTATGAGATGGCCGGCCCGAATCCGCATATAACGTGGATCACGGCGGGAATGACCCCGCGGCGCCGACATACGGAGGGGCCGGCCATGAACGAGTGCACTCACATCGGGCTCGACGTCCACAAGGACACGATCTCGGTCGCCGTCTTGCGACCCGGCACGACCGTGATCGCACCCTCGATGATCCCGAGAAGGAGCGGCGTCAGCGTGAAGACCGACCGCATCGACGCGCGCGACCTCGCACGGCTCCATCGCGCGGGCGAGCTCACGAACGAGTGTGCGGGTGCCAGGGGCTGCCGAGGAGGCCGTGCGCAACCTCATCCGCGTGCGCGAGGAGGTCAAGTGCGACCGGAGAGTCGCCCGCCAGCGGATCCGGAGCTTCCTCCTGCGCTACGGCAAGCGCTACCCCGGTCCTCGTGACGCCTGGTCTCACCGTTTCGAGGTGTGGGCGCGTGCCGTCACCTTCGACGAGCCGCTTGCGACCGAGGCGTTTGCCAACCTGCTCGCTGCCTACTTCATCCGTGACACCCAGCTCTCCGAGATGGGACGCCGCATCGAGGAGATCGCAGCGACAGAGCCGTTCGCAGAAGGCGTCGCGCGCCTCTCTGCCCTTCGTGGCATCGGGACGCTTTCGGCCATGACGATCATGTCCGAGACGTGCGACTTCCACCGCTTCGGTGACGCCGGTTCCTACATGGGCTTCACGGGTCTCACCCCCTCCGAGCACTCGAGCGGGGCGAGCAGGCACCAAGGCTCGATCACCACGACGGGAAACCGGCACATCCGCCGCGCGCTCGTGGAATCCGCCTGGGCCTACCGGCACGCCCTTGCCGTGCGCAGCAAGCTCCGTGAGCGTCTCGAGGGGATGCCGCCTGAGGTCGCGGCCTGCTCGTGGGCGGCACAGGTGCGGCTCAATCGGACCTTCCGCACGATCTCGGCGAGGAAAAGGGGGCACACACCGCGGTCGTGGCGACCGCACGCGAGCTCTCAGGTTTCGTGTGGGGCCTCATGACCGACAACCTCGGTCCTGCGCGGTGGTACACGTCATGCACGCGGGCGGGCGCGAGACTCCGGAGAGATCCTCGATGACGTTATGCGACTCATGCAAGCGCGCGCCTCGTTGGAGGCAGGCTCCGGTCCGACCGAGATGCGGGGTTCGAATCCCCGGATATCAGCATGGTCGAGCGCCGTTCCCATGTGCCCGCCCGCTTGCACCGACGAAGAACCAGAGAGGACCGTGAGCGATCGCGGGTTGACCGGCAATCTCATATCAACGTGTTTGCGCGTAACCAGCAGGGCGCTACGCGCGATCTTCACCTGAGTCTACCGCTCCTTGCGCCCTGTCTGTGTTGACGCGCTGGTTAGCAGCACCTTCGCTCAGGCTACGTAGCAGGGAACCATGAATCTCCGTGTCATTGGCTCGATCACAGAATGGTCCACTAGCAACCCGAAGCTATGGCAGGAATGCGCACCACTTCGCATCTGGTGATATGCGGGTACGAGCGTGGCGTTGACTCGACTCCGATGGGATGGTACATTTCGGCCCTACCGACCGGTTGGTAGGCCCGGCGTACCCGTCACACAGATTCTCAGGTGGACACAGGGGGTTCACAGCATGGATGAGCGGCTCGACCAACGACTAGACCGTCCCGAGAGCACAAAGAGGCAGATCGTCGACGTCGCTCGACAACTCTTCTCGGATCGCAGCTACCTTGGCGTATCCATGAACGATATCGCCCGACGCCTCGGCATCACCAAAGCCTCGCTCTACCATCACTTCTCCGGCAAGACGGACATCTACCGGACAGTGCTTGACGACGTTATGGCAGACCTGCGTGCACGTCTTCAGGCGGCACACGGCGAGGAGACGTTGGACGGGCGACTACATCAGATCGTCAAGGATTACCTGAAGTTCGGGATGCGAGAGAAGAACCTCGTCAACGCACTCGTCGTCAAGCTTTCCCCGAGTGAGACGGAGTTGCGCCGACACGTCCTACAGTTCAGGGAGGAACTCGTCGGCCTGTTGAAGCCTGTGATCGAGGACATCGTTGCGCATAGACGTCTCCATGGGGGGGTCGACAGCAATCTCTTGACGTTGATGCTCACCGCGATGATGGACGGGCTGATACTGGAGCACTCCTTTCTGGAGAGACCGCTCGACCCGGACAAGGTCTCGGACCAGATCATGGCCGTCCTGGGGCTCAGCGGTGAACTGTCGCCGAGTCAGTAGACGATCGCGCGCACGAGATCCTGAGCGCTATCGAGTATCCCACGAAGTGATTCGGAGCTGGTTCCAACGTTGTATGTGATCACACGGTTCCTGACGGCACGGATCTTCCGGTTCGCCTTTCGGATGAAGATCGCTTCGCCGGTGGACCTCCCTTCGGAAGGCCCACTTGTCATAGCGGCGAACCACGAGAGCAATCTCGACGGTTTCGTACTGGCGTCGGCCTTCCCCGACAGACGCCTCACCTTCCTTTCCGCCTCCTATCTGTTCGACGAACTCATCAGAGGAACCTTCCTTCGCGCGATGGGTGCGCTACCGGTGAAGAAACAGAGCGCCAATATCAGCAGCCTCAAGAAGGCGCTCGCGATCCTTGAAGAGGACGGGACGGTGGCTGTGTTCCCCGAAGGGGGAATCGTCGGCAGCGAGATCCTTGGCGGGGCGGTCTACCTAGCGCTGAAAGCGAACGCGCCGATCCTTCCGGTGCGCATAGCGGGCACAAGAGAAGCCCTCCCCCCAGGAAGAGCGTTGCCCACCCTGTGTCCTATTGAAGTAAGCGTAGGAAGCACTTTCCGTCCCTCGGATGTGAAAGGAGCCAGTGCGAGCGTCAAGGAAGCGATGCCCGAGGGCAGGAAGGCCCTCGAAAACGCACTGGCCGAGATGTGCTCGGCTCGAACGTGCGATGAAAAGGTTGCGATGGAGCACATGCCGAGGGAGAACGCATGAGTGGAGAACGGCTGGGTCTGGCCCTCGGGAGCGGGAGCGCCCGGGGACTCGCACACATCGGTGTGCTCAAAGTGCTGGACAGAGAGCGCCTGCCGATCCACATGATCGCGGGAACAAGCATAGGCGCGCTCATCGGCGGTGCCTACGCGGTCGGCATGACCCCGCAGGAAATGGAGGAGGTCGCACTCTCCATCGATATCAAGCGGCTCGTCTCTCTCGTCGATATCGCCCGTCCGAGTACGGCTCTGGTGAATGGACGACGGGTCGAGAAGTTCATCCGCGATCTTCTGGGTGGCAAGACGTTCGCCGACACGAGGATGCCCTTCGAATGCGTAGCCGTAGATGTGACCAACGGGCAGGAAGTCGTGCTGCGCGAGGGTGATCTTGCCAGCGCGATCAGAGCAAGCCTCTCGACCCCTGTGATCTTTGCGCCGGTGGAGCGGGATGGACGGCTGCTCGTGGACGGAGCCGTGCTCAACCCAATCCCGGTCGATGTCGCCAAGAATATGAGGGCAGACGTTGTGGTCGCCATCACTAACCTGGGCGTCCCTAGAAGCAGGATGCCCGTCTACTCCAACGACGACCAGAAGGTCGAGGTCAGCGAAGTGAAGGGCAGGGGCTTCCCCGATATCGTCTACTCGAGAGCGCTTGACGCGGTCATGAGCAAACTGCGTTCACCCTCGGTCTATCAGCTCGCTGCCAGCTCGGTCGACTTGATGCAGCGTGAGCTCTCTGAGTCTCGGCTCAGGACTGCCGACCTAGTGATCGCTCCCTTGATCGACGACGTCTACTACTACAACTTCTACGAGGCCGCAAAGATGATCTCGATGGGTGAGAAGGCCGCTGAGATGGCCGTGAAGGAGATTGAGAACCTCCTAGCAGCCAGGCAAAGCATGTAGCCGGATCACACCAGGTCGGCACCGGAGGCACCCGTAAGCGGAGAGGAGCATCATGCAGGACACCATGTTGATCACGGACTCAGGTTGTGATCTGTCGCTTGACATCCTCAGAGCTGCGGGAGTCGAGGTCCTCTTCTTCCCATACACGCTCAATGGTGAAGACCGGTTCGATGATTTCGGGCTTACGCTCACATGCGATGACTTCTACGATGCACTTCGCGCGGGAGCCAGTTCCACGACCTCTCAGGTGAGGCCGGCCGATTGCCGGAGGGCATTCGAACAAGCATACGCCCTCGGCAAGACCGCACTGTACGTCACGATCTCTTCCGGACTCAGCGGCTCGTATGAGACTGCTCTCACCGCTCGCAACCGCTTCTTGAAAGACTGGCCCGACGCTGATATACACGTCGTCGATTCCCTCTCTGTCTCGGCAGGACAGGCCCTGCTAGTGTTGGAAATGGCACGTCGGCTGAACGAAGGTATGTCCGCCGAGGCGGTCGTCACATGGGCCGAGCGCAACCGCCTTCGTGTGAACCACCTGTTCACAGTGGACTCCTTCGAATACCTGGTACGTGGCGGCAGGATCTCGGCAGCGGCCGGCGCCGCCGGATCGATACTCAACATCAAGCCGATACTCCATGTGAACGCCGAAGGTCGTCTCGCTCTATTGAAGAAGATCAGGGGACGCCACAAAGCCTTGGAAATGCTCGCTGATATGGTCGCAGAACATGTCCAGGATCCCGAGGAGCAGACTATCGTTCTCGACCACGCGCAGTGTCCTGACGATGCAACCGTGCTGAAGGGCATGCTGGCCGATCGGTTCACGGCGGGAGAGACCATTACAGACCGCATAGGAGTGATTATCGGCACGCACACGGGCCCGGGTGGCCTCGTCGTGGGCTTCTGGGGAAGACCAAGAGGCACCTAGGCCAAGATGCGAAGCTGACCGGGGGTAGTCCACGGGTTGGTTCACGATGCATCGTAGGTCTGCACCCGTCCCGGCGGCATGGCCACGTCCCGTCAAGTGGTGTATGAGGCCCTCTGCTCCGACCTCGAGCTTGTCGCTCAGCCAGCCATGAGCGCGGGCACCACCTCCTGATCGAGTCCTTCCTCCACCACGAGCATCGGCTGCATGGTCTTCTCCAGCGGCTCGATCGACATGCAACGGCGGCTCGCCTGCCACTCGTCGTGCTGCCCTGAGAGCACCGGGCCCACCAGACGGATGATGCCCTCGCGGTCCGGGAAGATGCTTGAAGGCGGCGATCTCGTCGTCGAGCGCACGAGCCAGGCGAGAGGCCTGCGACTTCGAGATGTCCTCGATGCCGAGCGTCTTCGCCAGCCCGTCCACGCGTCTGGCCGAGACCCCGCGCACGCAGCGCTCGGCGATCACGGCCACGAGCGCCCGCTCGGCACGCCTTCTGCTCTCGAGCAGCCGGTCCGGGTAGCAGCTGCCCTCGCGCAGCTTCGGCACCGCGAGCGGGATCGTTCCGACTCGCGTGTCGAGCTCGCGTTCTCCCGGTAGCCGTTACGCCTGTTCGCGCGCTCGTCGCTACGCTCGCCGTGGCTGGCGCCGCACAGCGCATCGGCCTCGGCACCCATCGGTTCTTCGGCGAACACGCGCAGCATCTCGCGCATCGGGTCGGGATCGGCGTCCTTAAGCGTCTTGCGCAGCCATGCCAGCCGGTCCATCGTGTCCTTGGCCGCTGTCTCCTCCTCGTCTTCGGGCTTCAATCACCCTCGAGGATGGAGCAGTGGCCGCTGGGATGCCCCCCGATATCGGTACCACGCTGAGTGTTAGGGTCTCCTCGAGGAGAGGAGATGGCTTTGAAGCAAGCGAGGTTCACCGAATCGCAGATCGTCGACATCCTGGCGCAGGCGGCCAAGGACGACGTCGCGGCCAGAGACGTCTGCCGGATCCACGGCATCAGCGAGCAGACCTACTACCGCTGGAAGCGCAAGTACGGCGACATGACGGTCTCGGAGGCCAAGCGGCTGCGTGAGCCCGAGGCGGAGAACGCCCGGCTCAAGCGGCTGCTCGCCGAGCGCGACCTCGGGATTGACGTGATCAAGGACGTGCTCCGGGGAAATGAGCGGCGCACCGGACAAGCGGCACACGGTGCGCGAGATGACCGCCGCGGGCATGTCCACCAGACGGGCGTGCTGGGTCGTGGGAACCTCGCGCTCGCATCTCGACTGCGGGCCGGCCCCGAAAGGCGACGAGGAGATCCTGGCCGCGATCGCCGAGATCAGGCGCCGCAAGCCCAGGTGGGGCTCGAGGCGGGCCTTCCGTTCGCTCAGGCGGCGCGGTCTCGTCCAGAACCGCAAGCGCATGGAGCGCATCTGGCGCGACCACGACCTGGCGGTCCCGGCGCGCAGGCGCCGACGCAAGATCCGCATCGGGGCCGGTGTGCCCGTGAGCGCCGAGTACCGCAACCACGTCTGGACCTGCGACATCGTCTGCGACGCCACGAGTCCCGGGAGGACGTTCAAGATGCTCACCGCCGTCGATGAGTCTCCACCCGCTGCGCGCTCGCCGTCTTCGGCGCCCGCTCGATCACGGCCGGCGCGGTCGAGCTGGTGCTTCAGCGGCTGTTCGCAGAGCACGGAACGCCTGCGGTGATCCGTTCAGACAATGGTGGAGGATTCATCGCGTCCGAGGTCGTGGACTGGCTCGCCGAGATCGGGACGGACACGTTCCGCATCGCGCCGGGCAAGCCCTGGCAGAACGGTTTCTGCGAGTCGTTCAACTCACGCCTGCGCGACGAATGCCTGAATGAGATGAGCACGAGTTCTGGAGCATCGAGCGCGCCCGGGCGATGCTCGAACGGTTCAGGGTCGAGCACAACACCGAACACCTGCACAGTTCGCTCGGCTACCTCACGCCGGAGGAGTACGCCGCGATGCACCCCGTGGGCGCAGCGTGACGACGTCCGCTACGATGTCAGGACATCGGAGGCCCTGCTCTGCGGCTGGTACCAGAGACGGGGCATCCCATCCGGAGAGATCCTCGATAACGTTATGCGACTCATGTAAGCGCGCGCCTAGTTTGAGGCAGGCTCCGGTCCGACCGAGATGTGGGGTTCGAATCCCCGGATATCAGCATGGTCGAGCGCCGTTCCCATGTGCCCGCCCGCTTGTACCGACGAAGAACCAGAGAGGACCGTGAGCGATCGCGGGTTGACCGGCAATCTCATATCAACGTGTTTGCGCTTCAGCCGCGGCGCAGCGGACGCTCCCTACTCGACCCTACATCGCGGGCGCCGCGTCTGCTGGACGCCCGGGTTAGGCAGCGTCGAGAGCGCTTGCTGCACTACGCATATTCCGATGGTGATGCCGTCACATATTGTGCCGTAGGGAGCGGCAACGCCCGTAAGACCTGGTAAACCCACTTTGGCCGAGGGCGACACATGGCGCGCCGTCGCAGTACATCCAATCGCGCGTTCCATCTGCTATTGACACACGGGTATACGCCGTGCTTGAATACTGCCCAAGATATGGGAGTACCATGATTGGAGATTGCCATGGATATCGCCACCATCCTCGCGGAGGCACTGAAGGCCGTAGAGACTGCAAAGGTGCCAAAGGAGCTTCAGCAGGTAGCCTTCGAGAAGGCGGTGGAGATTCTGTCAGGCCAATCTGCTCCGGCGGCAGCTCCCGCCCATGGCACCGCATCAGGGGCGCCGGCGGGTATGGTCGCTCCGGCCGTGGAGGGCGGAACGGACTCGATCGGACGCATCGCCACGAAGCTGGGCATCGATAGGGAGAGTGCCGAGCGCGTCTTCCACATTGAGGACGATGATCTGAAGCTGGTACTGCCCTCGTCGAAGCTGGCGAGTCCGAAGAAGACTGCTACCGAGGAAATTGCCCTTCTCGTGGTCGCTGGTCGCCAGGCGAGCGGTCTTGATCAAGAAACGACAGATGCCGACAAGATTCGAACGGTGGCGGAACACTACCGCAAGTACGACCCACCGAACTTCTCCCGGACCATCAAGGACATGCGCGATCTGTTCATCGTCCGAGAAAACGGACGCAAGAAGATGATCAAGATGACTCAGCCTGGCTGGGAAGCTGCGCAGCAGCTTGTGTCGAGAATCGTAGGTGGCGAGTGAATTGCCAGGCATCGGCCTGTACATCCAGCTCCTAGCGAGGCAATCGCACAAGGTTCTGGCTGCAGCGTATGTGGCGTCTGAGCGCCATGAGGCACACCTGTTCACGTCTGCGGATGTCCAGCAGGTGTTTGAGACGCTGCGCGTCCCAGCGCCTTCGAGCGTGGGAGCGCACCTATCGAATCTATGCAAGAGCGGTCTCGTCGTCAGGGATGGACCGACAGGCCGGTGGAGCCTAACGCCCTTGGGGAAGCAGCAGGCGATGAGCGTTCTCGGCGACCATTCGAGAGCCGCCGTACAGGCTGTTGAGGTCGAGCGGGCCGCAGACGGCGCAATCCTGGCGACCGCCATGCACCCTGTCATCCCCCCTGGCTTTGCCCCGCCTCGGTGGCGCGAGGGCATTGGTCGTCTGCTCGAACGGTTCCCGTTCGAGACGAACGTGTTCTGCATGACGCGCTTTGCGGACGAGAACGGCAAGCTACCTGACCCTGTCGCGGAAGCCGTGCGGACCATCAGGGAAGTCTGTAGTGATCACGGCCTGACTCTGCATCTGGCATCAGATCGCATCGTTGATGAGGAGTTGTTCGGAAACGTGGGGGCGTATATGTGGGCATGCCGCTACGGCATCGGCCTACTTGAAGACCGCGTGGGTCGAGGGCTGAACTACAACGTGACGACCGAGCTTGGTGCGATGCTGGTCACCGGACGTCGCTGCGCAATCCTGAAAGACATCACCATCTCAGCAGTACCGACGGACATCTCGGGACACGTCTACAAGTCCGTGGATCTCGCTGACTTGAGTCAAGTGCAGACAGAGACCGCGCGGTGGATTAGCGAGGATCTGGGGCTGTAAGTGGACCGCGGGTCACCCAACAAGACGGCTGCCTAACAGCGCATCAGCAGCGCGCCCATCTTCTTCTATCAGTCTATCGCTTGCCGCGTCTGCTGGATGCGCTGGTTAGGTGGTGCCATGCGGCGACTACTTCAGTTTGGGAACGAAGGACACGCCACTGCCGCGCTCGAGAATTGCGGAGACCGCATGGAGCTTCTGCTCGAGATGCTTCGGGACGCTTCCGGGATTACCGTCGAACAGCGACGCCTGAGCTGATGCAGCCTTGTGTCCGGCATAGACCCACATGCTCAGGTATGCGATGACGTCCGCCAACAAGACTCCCGGCGTAGCGCATGACGATTGAACGATGTTCACATCCTCCAGCAGCGTGTAGCCGCGGGCCTCAACCGCCTTCTTGATCGTTGCGGATAGGTCAGTAGCTGGAACCGACTGCTTCTCATCTGCATAGACAACCACCAGGTTCTTGTCGCGCTGCTTGCCCGGTGCCTTGGCCAACGCTGTCCGAATCGCCTTGTCCACCAACTCGAGGTGGTTGGCCGCAGTGGGCCCACTGATTGTCCATGCGAATGCACACGAGCAACTACTTGAGAGGCTGCGGGAGATGGACTCCGTTCGCTTCGAGAGAGTCGTACTCGATGTCCTCGTCGCCATGGGATACGGGGGCTCTGTCGCAGACAGCGCAAGTATGACAGCAAGGTCTGGTGACGGCGGGATCGATGGCTTCATCAAGGAGGATAAGCTTGGCCTCGACGTAGTGGTTGTCCAAGCCAAGCGGTGGGCGAACACAGTTGGCGAGAAGGAGGTCCGGGAGTTCGCCGGATCGCTTGAGAGTCATCGAGCGCGCAAGGGAGTCTTCATCACCACGGCTCAATTCAGCGGCCCGGCAAGAGACTACGTCAAGATGATTGAGAAGCGCATCGTGTTAATCGACGGCGACAAGCTCGCGGAACTCATGATGGACCATGATGTCGGTACGAGTGTGACAAGAACGATACGTCTTCAGCGCATCGACACTGACTATTTCGAACAGGATGTTGATCTGTAGGGTCTAACCCGGGGATCGAGCGGACTCACTTCGTTCGCCGCTCATCCCCAAACACGTACGTTGATATGAGATTGCCGGTCAACCCGCGATCGATCACGGTCCTCTTTTCTGGTGTGTAGGTGACAGCGGACGGGCACATGGCAACGGCGCTCGACCATGCCGATATCTAAGGGATTTCGACTCCACATCTCGGTCGGCCCGGAGCCTGCCTCAAACTAGGCGCTCGCTTGCTGATGTCGAATAACGTCATCGAGGATCTCTCCGGAGTGTGGCGCCCGCCCGCATGCATGACGTCTACTATCGGGCCGGACCGAGGTTGCCGGTCATGAGACCCCAGACGAAGCTCGAGAGCTCACGTGCGGTGGCCACGACCGCGGTGTGTGCACCCTTTCTCGCGGCGATGCGGCGGTAGCTGCCGTTCAGCCGCATCTGTGCTGCCCACGAGTAGGCGGCGACCTCAGGCGGCATCCCCTCGAGACGCTCACGGAGCTTGCTGCGCACGGCAAGGGCGTGCCGGTAGGCCCAGGCGGATTCCACGAGCGCGCGGCGGATGTGCCGGTTTCCCGTCGTGGTGATCGAGCCTTGGTGCCTGCTCGCCCCGCTCGAGTGCTCGGACGGCAGGAGCCCGGTGAATGCCATGCGGTTGCCTGCCGTTGCAAAGCGCGTGAAGTCGCACGTCTCGGCAAGAATCGTCATGGCCGTAAGCGTGCCGACACCGCGAAACGTCTAGAGGCGGGCGACGTCGGCCGCGAAGGCCTCGGTCATCGCGATCTCTTCGACCCGCTTGCCCATCTCGGCGAGTTGCGCATCGCGGATGAAGTTGGCGGAAAGCGGGTTGGCGAACGCCTCTTGTGCGTGCGGCTTGTCGAAGGTCACAGAGCGCGCCCATACCTCGAAGCGGTGAGACCAGGCGTCGCGCGGGCCGGGGTAGCGCTTGCCGTAGCGCATGAGGAAGCTCCGGATCCGCTGACGGGCGATCCGCCGGTCGCACTTGACCTCCTCGCGCACGCGGATGAGGTCGCGCACAGCCTCCTCGGCAGCCCCTGGCACCCGCACACTCGTGAGCTCGCCCGCGCGATGGAGCCGCGCGAGGTCGCGCGCGTCGATGCGGTCGGTCTTCACGCGGACGCCGCTCCTTCTCGGGATCATCGAGGGTGCGATCACGGTCGTGCCGGATCGCAAGACGGCGACCGAGATCGTGTCCTTGTGGACGTCGAGCCCGATGTGAGTACACTCGTTCATGGCCGGTCCCTCCGTATGTCGGCGCCGCGGGGTCATTCCCGCCGTGATCCACGTTATATGCGGATTCGGGCCGCTCATCTCATAGTGACTAGGCGGATGGTCGAACACGTGTCGGAGATCGCCGGGTTGTCCGGAGGATCGGTGTCTTGGGAGGCGCTCAGGTGGGACGCATGGACTGGTACGACAGCCTCGCCAAGCCGGCGTGGACGCCTCCGCCCAGCTTCATCGGCACCGTGTGGACCGTGCTCTACCCGGTCATCATCGTGGTCTTCGGCTACATGATCTACCGCGTCGCGCGCGGGACGGCACCGATGTCCTTGCTCGTGCCCATCGCGGTCAACGTCGTCTCCAACCTCGCGTTCACGCCCATCCAGTTCGGTCTGCGCAACCTGCCGCTCGCCTCGATCGATATCCTCATCGTCCTCGCGATGATCGTCTGGTGCATGGTGGCCTTCTGGCCGTACTCCCGGCTGGCGTCTCTCGCCCTCACGCCCTATCTCGTCTGGGTCGCAACGGCCAGCGTGTTGCAACTCTCGATCACCTGGATGAACCGATAGCGCGACGTGTGGATCAGAAGTCGCGCGACCGTGCCGTTGATGCACCCAAGCGCCAGGTACGGATTCGAGGTCAGGGCATGGGCAGCAGTTCGGTACTTTCAGTCACGCGGAGCACGGCGTCGAGCTGGACGCGCCTCCCAAGTAGGCGCGGCGGAGCACCGACGTGCGGCGTCTCCCTTTTCACCCTGGTGATATTGACAACATAGTTTCACCCGGGTAATAATCAGCGACATCGTAACCAGATGCCGAGGAGCACACATGACCGAGCAAGCGCTTACCCTGTTCGCCGACGCCGAGGCGGTCGCCTCGGGCGGCCGAGCTGAGATCGCCGCCGCTATCGCCGAGCTGCTGGAGCGTGACGATCCACGAACCCTGCTCGTGTTCGACGACGTCACCGGCGAGCAGGTCGATATCGATCGGCGCGAAGCGTCGTCCGCCGGCGCGCCGGCGGAGGCCCCGGAACGCAAGGGTCCGGGGAGACCGCGGCTCGGCGTCGTCTCGCGCGAGGTCACGCTGCTGCCCCGTCACTGGGAGTGGCTGAACGCGCAACCATCGGGCGCGTCGGCCGCGCTTCGGCGGCTCGTCGATCAGGCGCGTCGACAGAACGAGCGGGGAGACCGCGTGAGGCGCTCGCGGGAGGCCGCGTTCCGCTTCATGACAGCGATGGCCGGCAACCTGGTCGGCTTCGAGGAGGCGTGCCGCTCGTTGTTCGCGGGTGACGAGCGGGGCTTCGAGTCCCATCTGGCCGCGTGGCCCGAAGACGTCGCTCGGTTCTCGGCCAAGCTCGCCGCCGACGCTTTCGATGCCGAAGACGCCGGCTAGCTCATCGTGTCAGACGTATCGGCTACCCTTCTACCGTAGCCCCGTGTCCGGGGGAAGGAGGAGGTGGTGTCGCCGGAAGACAACGACCTGCGGAGGGGGAGCACTGACGGCACGACCGAGGCGAAGCCCGACGCTATGTCGTGCGGCTCATGCCGCTACTGGTGGAACGGCAGCTGCCGGCGGCGCGCCCCCATCGGAATCCCGCAGCTGGCGCTCGTGATCACTCCGGCCTCGCGCGTGCTCTGGCCGGCGACGGAGGAGCAGGACTTCTGCTTCGAATGGCAGCGTGACGAGGGCTCTTAGCGCGCTGCGACGGCAGCAGGTCCTTCATCTGCTTATAGATGAGCGCAGCGGCGCGCTTGGGTGACAGGCGCGAGAAGCGGTCCATGAACTTCGCGTCCGACCCGATCCGCACGCGGTAGACGTTCTGCTCCATGCCGGGGTGCCGGCCCCGGATGGTTGTCGGACATGGTATACGATTCCGTGGGACCGCGGCAGGAACCGCACGGGGAGGGAGCGCATGTCCGCATCGCGGAGGCGAGCGACCGATCGCGACACGACCGCGCGCTCCCAGCACGGACGTGCCGGGGCTCTGATCGTCCGCGCCGTGGGTGCGCTCCTGGCGGTGGCGCTCCTCGGCCTGCACGGCTGCGCCGACGCCCGCGCGCCGCGCTGGCGGTCACGCGACGCCTTCACCGCGCACCTCGACGAGGCGGTACCGCGCCTCATGGAGCGCTACGACGTCCCGGGTGCGAGCATCGCGCTCGTGGGGAGGGCGAGGTCGTGTGGTCGGCCGCATACGGCCTGGCCGACGTCGAGGAAGCGCGTCCGATGACGGTCGATTCGGTCTGCCGCGCGCAGTCCATCTCCAAGTCGCTGACGGCGTGGGGCGTCATGCGCCTGGCCGAGCACGGCCTCGTCGATCTGGACCGTCCGGTGCAGGACTATCTCGGTGGCTTCCAGCTGCCGGACACGCCGTACGCCGAGCGGGAGGTGACCGTGAGGCGGCTGCTCAGCCAGACCGCGGGCATGCCGCTCGGCGACGTGCTGGCGCAGTACGAGCCTGGCGCCGAGATGCCCACGCTGCGCGAAGACCTCGCGGCGCAGGCGCGCCTGTTCCGGGAGCCCGGCGCGGGCTTCTTCTACTCGAACCCCGGCTTCGACCTGCTCGAGATCGTGATCGAGGAGGTTTCCGGCCGGTCGTACGCCGAGTACATGCGGGCCGAGGTGCTCGAGCCGCTCGGCATGCGCGAGTCGACCTTCGTGTGGGAGGAGCGCCTGCGCCCCGACTTCCCGACCGGTTACGACCTGCGCGGCGAGCCGGTGGCGCCCTACGTCTATCCGGCCAAGGCCTCCGGCGGGCTGCTCGCGCCGGTGGAGGACATCGCGCGCTTCGCCGCCGCCGAGATGACCGGCGAGCACGCCGCCGACCAGGACGTGCTGAGCCCGACCGCCATCAGCGCGATGCACGCCGCTGAGACCGACGTCACCGGGATCTTCGGCGCCGTCGCCGACAGCTACGGCCTCGGCCACTTCATCGAGCGCCTTCCCGACGGTCGGACGTCGGTCTGGCACGGCGGGCAGGGCAATGGCTGGATGACCCACTTCCAGGCGGTGCCGTCCTCGGGCGACGGCATCGTCATCCTCACCAACAGCCAGCGCAGCTGGCCGATGATGGGCCGCATCCTCGGAGACTGGGCCTCGTACGCCGGACTGGGCTCCGTGAAGTTCACGCGCATCGTCTGGGCTGAGAACCTCCTCCGGGCGCTTGCCGGCGTCATCGCGCTTGCCGGCGTCATCGCGCTTGCCTCGTTTCTGCAGCTCGGTCGGTTGGCGCGCGACGTGCGTCGCGGAATCCGTCGGATCGCGCCCTTCTCGGCCGCGGCACGCTACAGGCGCGCGCTCCTGTTCGCACTCGGCACGCTCGTCATCGACGCGCTCGCGTGGAGCGCCGCGCAGCCGCACCTGCTGCTTTCCTCGGTGCTGCCGTTCGTGGCAGACTGGGCTGCCGCAGCCGCCGGGCTCGGCGCGGCGACGCTGATCGCCACCGCGCTCCTTGCGCCGGTTGACGGCACCGCGACGACCGAGACCGACCGATAGGAGAACGCGCGCATGCAGAGCGCATACATCGTGCTGATCGTCGCCTACACGCTTATCGACCGCGCCGCCTTCGCGGTATCAGGCGCGCCCACCACGCGCGCGCGGCGCGAGTGGACGTTCTGGGCGGTCTGGGTGCCGTATCTCGCGTGCTTCGCGGGACCGATCGCGGAGCTGGCGCTCGGGACCGCCGAGCCGCGCACGCCCGGGATGGTGGCGGGCGCCCTGCTCGTCGCGGCGGCCGCCGGGCTGAGGTGGGTCGGCGTCACCACGCTCGGCAGGTCGTTCTCGGCATCCGTGGAGACGCACGACGGGCACCGGCTCGTGGACACGGGGATCTTCTCGGTCATCAGGCACCCGCTCTACCTGGGGCTGGCGCTCCTCTACATCGGGTTGCCGCTCTTCGCGGGGGCGCGATGGACGTGGATAGCGGTGGCGCTCGGCATGGCGGGCCTGGTGGCGCGCACGCTGGCCGAGGAACGCTGGCTGGCCGGCGAGCTGCCCGGGTATAGCGAGTACATGCGCAGGACGAAGCGCCTCGTGCCCGGGGTGCGGTGAGAAGGAGCGATGGCGGCCGACGCGATCGACGAGTACATCAGCGCGTATCCGCCCGAGATGCAGGCGGTGCTGAGGCGCATGCGGGCGATCATCCGCGAGGAAGTGCCACAGGCTGCCGAGACGATCAGCCACCGGCTGCCGACGTTCGACCTGGACGGCGTGGACCTCGTGCACTTCGGCGGGTTCGCCAAGCACGTGGGACAGGGTTGAAGCGGTCGCGGGACTAGACTTGCAGGCGGTCCTCTGACGGGAGCGCTGTGTACCAGGACGACTGGATTCTGCGACGCATCGAGATGCTCGGCGCAGCCCGACGCCGAAGAGGGTGCGGCCGAGCGGATCGAGGAGCATCTCCGCTGGCTGGAGGAGCCCGGCGCACACGCTGGCGCGTAATCTGCTATACTCCCTGCAGGCGAGCCAGAGGGGCTCGCAGGATTGCGACGTGACACACCGCATTCTGGCGGTCGGTCACGTCATTTTGTTGTGCCCCGCGTTAGGGCGGAAGGTAGGTTTGGAATGGCTGAAGGTAAAGTCAAGTGGTTCAACCCTGACAAGGGCTACGGCTTCATCGAGCGCGAGGGTGGCGACGACCTGTTCGTCCACTTCTCCGAGATCCAGGGCGAGGGCTTCAAGACCCTCGACGAGGGTCAGGCCGTGTCTTTCACGGAGGCCACTGGCCAGAACGGCAAGCAGCAGGCCACGCAGGTGCGCCCGCTCTAAGCCGTGCCAGAGCGCATACGGACCGGCCGGCCCCCGGAGGGACCGGCCGGTCTCGCTTTGTGGCGGAGCAGGCGTGTCGTGACCGTGCTCTGCCGCCTACTGCGCGACGTACGCGCCATCCACCGGCAACGCAGCGCCGGTGATGAACGACGCCTCATCAGAACAGAGGTATACGACCGCATCGGCTATCTCGGAAGGCTTGCCGAGGCGACCGATCGGCTCCAACGCCTGCAGGCCCTTCAGCGCCTCGGGATCCTCGTTCGTCAAGCGATCGACCATCGGCGTGTGGATGACGCCCGGGCAGACCGCGTTGCACCGGATGTTCTGCGTGGCGTAATCGAGCGCGATCGACTTCGTGAGTCCCACGACGCCGTGCTTGGATGCTGTGTAGGCCGGGAGCGCCGGGAACGCGACCAGGCCGGCGATGGATGCCGTGTTGACGATAGCGCCTCCGCCTACCTTAAGCATCTCCGGGATCTCATACTTCGCGCACCACCAGATGCCTTTGAGATTGATGCCGAGCGTACGGTCCCAATTCTCCTCGGTGCACTCCACGATCGGCGCCGGCGTGCCCTCGATGCCGGCGTTGTTGTGCGCGCAGTCCAGACGTCCGTAGGCCTCGATGGTCCGCGCGACGAGCCTCTTGACGTCGTCTTCCTTCGACACGTCGCACTCGACGAAGATAGCGTCGCCGCCGCCGTCCCTGATCATGGCGACGGTCTCTTCGCCGCCCTCGACCATCACGTCCGAGACGACCACCTTGGCCCCTGCTCGAGCGAAGGCGAGGGCGCTCTCCCGACCGATGCCGGAAGCAGCCCCGGTCACGAGCGCCACCTTTCCAGTGAGGTCTGCCATGCCTTTCCCACCTCCACGCGCCCTCCATCGTATGTCCGAGCGTCGCGGGCGCTTGACGACGCTCCATGTTGTGGTTCTACCCCGCCCACGGTGGAGAGGAACGCTTCGGGCGCAAGTGATTCGAAGTACTTGCACCGGGGCAGGTCAGCGGCTCGCCGTCCTGCGCACGTTCGCCGCGCCCTGCTAGAATGGCAGTCACGCGCGAACGCCGAACGGGCGATTAACTCAGCGGGAGAGTGCCTCCCTTACAAGAAGGAAGTCACAGGTTCAAATCCTGTATCGCCCACCATGGATGACAGGACGCCCCTTTAGTGTCTCTTCGGAGATACTCGAAGGGGCGTTTTAGCTGGTAGGAGGCTATGGAGCCCCCGGCACGTCCCGTCAAGTGGTGTATGAGGCCCTCTGCTCCGACCTCGAGCTTGTCGCTCAGCCAGCCATGAGCGCGGGCACCACCTCCTGATCGAGTCCTTCCTCCACCACGAGCATCGGCTGCATGGTCTTCTCCAGCGGCTCGATCGACATGCAACGGCGGCTCGCCTGCCACTCGTCGTGCTGCCCTGAGAGCACCGGGCCCACCAGACGGATGATGCTCTCGCGGTTCGGGAAGATGCTTGAAGGCGGCGATCTCTTCGTCGAGCGCACGAGCCAGGCGAGAGACCTGCGACTTCGAGATGTCCTCGATGCCGAGCGTCTTCGCCAGCCCGTCCACGCGTCTGGCCGAGACCCCGCGCACGCAGCGCTCGGCGATCACGGCCACGAGCGCCCGCTCGGCACGCGTTCGTCGCTACGCTCGCCGTGGCTGGCGCCGCAGAGCGCATCGGCCTCGGCACCCATCGGTTCTTCGGCGAACACGCGCAGCATCTCGCGCATCAGGTCGGGATCGGCGTCCTTAAGCGTCTTGCGCAGCCATGCCAGCCGGTCCATCGTGTCCTTGGCCGCTGCCTCCTCCTCGTCTTCGGGCTTCAATCACCCTCGAGGATGGAGCAGCGGCCGCCTCGTGCCAGGCGGCCGGGCCTTCGTGCACCACTACCGGGGACGTTAACCGCGAGAGCATCTCCAGTCTGCGCAAGCAGCTACGATGCCCCCGCTCTTCAAGCAGCCGGGATGTCACAAGCAGTCCAACGGGCTTCGCGCCTCATACCCCCGCGAGCCAGTACGTGCGTCTAGATCATCGTGGCGCTCACGTCTTTGTGACCGAGCAGCTCTTGGATCGTCCGGATGTCGTGACCCGACTTCAGCAGGCGCGCCGCTGTCCCCAGCCCACCGGCGTCTTACCGCGCCTTGAGCGCCTCGCCGATGCTGCGGCCCCACGCTTCGGCGGCCTCCAGGTCGGCCGCGGTCGGACGGAACTTCACCCCGAGGTCCTCGCCATAAATCTCGAAACCCGCCTTCTCAAGCCGCTCGCGCATCTGCTTGATCGCGCCGCCGCCCCAACCGTACGAGCCGAAGGTCGCGGCGAGGCGTCCTGCCGGGTGCAGCCCTTCGAGGTAGGTCAGAAGGCCGCTCACGCGGTAGAGCATGCCGTGGTGCAAGGTCGGCGAGCCGAGCACGAGCGCTTTGGCCTCCAGCAGCTCATACGCCAGGTGCGCGATAGGCGTCGCGGCGACGTCGTAGAGCGCCGCCTCCACGCCGGCCTGCGCGAGGCCGTCCACCGCACGCGCCGCGAGCGCGGCCGTCGAGCCCCACATCGTGCCGTACACCACCACGGCCTTGTCACGCTTCTCGCCCGCCGTCCACCGCCGGTAGCGCTCGATCGCTGCCGCGATGTCGGCGCCACGCCACGCCACGCCGTGCGAGGGCGCGATGACGTCGATCTCCCAGCCCGTCGCCAGCACCTTGTCGACCGCCTTTGCAACCTGCGTACCGAGCGGCAGCAGGATGTTGGCGTAGTAGATGCCGAGCTGCTCGAGCGCCTCATCGAGTCCCAGCTCGTCGGCGAACCGCTCCTCGCAAGCGAAGTGCTGCCCGAATGCGTCGTTCGGCATGAGCGTCTTGGACTCGGCGCAGTAGGTGAACATCGAGTCCGGCCAGTGCACCATCGGCATCGGAAGGAAGCGCAGCGTGCGGCCACCGAGGTCGATCACGTCTTCGGCAGTCACGGCGTCGACCGCAAGCCCATCGTGGTACTCGGCAACGCCCTTCACGCCGGACGGCGACGCGACCACACGCGCGTTCGGCATGGCCGCCATCACGTCGCGGAGGCCGCTGTTGTGGTCCGGCTCGACGTGGTTGACGACGATGAGGTCCACGTCGGCCGGGTCCACGACGCTCGAGACGCGCGCCAGAAGCTCCGGCACGAACGGCGCTTTCACGGTGTCGATGAGCGCGATCTTCTCGGCGCCGCGCACGAGGTACGCATTGTAGGTGCTGCCGAACGGTGTCTCGTAGCCGTGGAAGTCGCGCAGGTTCCAGTCGATGGCGCCGACCCAGTCGATGCCTTCAGCGATCGGGTACGCACGCATGCCGTCCTCCTTGCACGAACGCGAGCCGGGGCGGCTCACCGGCCGCCGTCCCAAGGTTCGTACCCGAAGAAGCGCCCTACGCCGCGCGCTTCACGAAGAAGTCCGCCATCGACAGCAGGAGCGTGCGCGCTCGCGACGGCGGAAGCGCGGCTTTGAGCCCCGCCTTCGCGTGCTCCACGAGGTCGCGCGCGTAGCGCTTCGCGTACTCGATCGAGCCCGCGCGCTCCATGATCGCGACCGCCTCCGCGAGCTCGTCAGGGTCAGTCGTGTGCGCGGAGAGCAGCTCCACGAGCCGCTCGCGCTCCGGCGAGTTCGCAAGCGCGTGGATCGCGACGAGCGTCCGCTTGCCTTCCGTGATGTCGCTCCGGAAGTCCTTCTTGGTGGCTTCCTTGGTGCCCACCAGGTTCAGCACGTCGTCTTGTATCTGGAACGCGAGCCCTGCGGCCATGCCGAACGCGCGAAGTGCTTCGATCTGCTCCTCGGTACCACCCCCGATGATCGCGCCGACGGCCAGCGGCACCCCGCCGGAGTAGAAGGCGGTCTTGTGGTTGGCCATCACGAGGTAGTCCTCGATGGTGAGGTCGAACCGCCCGTCCCGCGCCCAGCCGATGTCGAGCGCCTGGCCCTCGATGGTCCGCGTCGTCATCGACACGAGCTCGCCGAGCACCCGAAGCTTCGTGGCGTCGTCAAGCCCCTCGTCGTCCACGACCGTCCCGCAGACGAGCGAAAGCGCGAGGTCGCCCGCGTTGATGGCGAGGCCCTCGCCCTCCGTGACGTGCATGCACGGCACATCGCGCCGCGTGAGCGAGGAGTCCTCGATGTCGTCGTGGATGAGCGCTGCGGTGTGGAAGTGCTCGATGGCGGCCGCCGCCGGCCACGCGCGCTGAGGGTCGCCCCCCACCGCCTCGCACGCGAGCAGGCAGATGAGCGGCCGGTGCCGCTTGCCGGCGTTGTCGGAGAACCTCCGGAGCGGCTCGTACAGGTAGCGGGTCATGTCCGGATGCGAGCCGTCCTCGAAGAAGGTGAGCAGGTACTCGTCGAACTTCTTCGCGGTGCGGTCCAAGTAGCGCTCGAATCCGGTCATGTGGCTCCTCGGCGGCGTCGCCAGGCGGGGTTCAGTCCCACGTATAGTATTCGCCGCGAGCCCGGTCCACAACCTGCCTGCCCGCCGGACTAGCTTCGCACGGCAAGCCACGCCCATGCGGTTCCGGCGCCGTAGATCAGCAGGAAGGCGACGTGCTTGACGACGAGCGCCGTGCGCTTCGCCGCGACCTCCTCAGGAGCGGCCTGCTGGCGCCAGTACGCGAGCCGGATCCCGCCGGTGACGGCGATGACGGCGAGCGCGCCTGTGAGCAGCCAGAACACCGCACGCATCGCGTCGGCAAGCGCGACGGCAGCCTCATGAGGCGCCGCTGCTGCACGCGGGTCGAGCACGGCGATGACGAGGACGCACGCGGCCCAGGTGCCGGTCGCCATGTCGTGCAAGAAGTTGTTGACGATGCGCCCGTACGGGCCTCGCGCGCCCATGCCGCCTCACGACCAGCGCTCGTAGCGGACCTTCTCGGGGTCGAAGCGGTCCACCGGCGGTTTCGTCTCGGCGGGATGCCCGATCGCGATGACCGCAAGCGGCTCGACGCCTTCCGGCAGCCCAAGGACGGCCTTGAGCGGCTCGACGCGCTCCAGCTTCGGCCAGAAGCCGAGCCACACCGCCCCAAGCCCGAGTGCGTGCGCAGCGAGCAAGACGTTCTGGACGGCGGCCGAGCAGTCCTGCTGCCACATCTGCGGGTGTTTCAGATCGCGCGTGTCCGCGCACACGACGATGCCGAGCGGCGCCTCGCGCAGCATCGCGCCGTACGGCGTCGTCTCCGCCGCAGCGTCCAGGCGCTCGCGCTCGGTGAGCACCACGAAGCGCCACGGCTGCTGGTTGCCTGCCGACGGCGCGGCCATGGCGGCCTTGAGCAGCGTCTCGACATGTTCGGGCGAGACCGGCTCGTCCGTGTACTTCCGGATGCTCCTCCGCGTCATGATGGCCTCGATGGCGTCCATGGTCACTCCTTCCTGTCCGGCGTCCTGCCGAGCGCCTCGTCGCGCGCCCGCACGCGCCGCCGTTCGCGGTACAGCACCGGGCTCGGCGCGAAGAGCAGGTCGTTCTCGAACGAGACGCGCTCCAGCACGAGCAGCTCCTGGGCGAGCGCGGTCGCATTGCGCCGCACCTCGGGGGAGCGCACTGTCAGTTCGTGCAGATCCACGCCTTCCAGCGTACCGCGCTTGCGGTGGTATGTGTACGCCTTCCACATCGCCGCGAGCGCGCGCTGCGGCGTCGTGGGCGCGCGGAGCGCGTCGAGCATCCGCGCGCGGACGGCCTCGATCTCCTCCGCGGCAGCGTGCCGCGGCAGCCCAGCGATCGCGCGGCCGATGGCGTCGGCTTCCGCGCGCTGCGTCTCCTGCACGATGAACTTCACCACGTGCCACGCGTCAGAAAGCTCGCCGTTCGTTCGCACCGAGCGAGCCGACAACCACAGCCACGCGTGCATACGGCGACGCCAGTCCCACCACTTGAGCGGCGAGTCGAATGCCGCGTCGGGAATGATGAACCAGCCCTTGCGCACGAGCAGCGCGCCGAAGACGCCCGCGGCCTTCACGCGCTGCTCGCGCTGCCCGTTCCCGACCCGGGTCTTCAGCAGGCCGCATGACGGCGATTCCTCTTTCAGGATGACAACGCGCACGCCAGCCCGGTCGAGCGCGTCCGCGCACGCCTGCGCTCCCGCGACCAGGTCGGCGGTGACGTCGCGGCCATGCCGGTTCACGACGCGAGCGGTGCCAGCGAGCACGTCCTTGCCTGGGCCGGTGAGGTGGATCGGGTCGCGCGGCACCCCGAATCCGGCCATGCACTCGGGGCACACGGGCATGAAGCGCAAGCCGCCCTTCTCGCGACCGAGACGCGAGACCGCATCGAAGCGCTTGCCGTTGTACCGCACGGGGCAGTCGTACAGGCACGCGCTGATGCCGATCACGGGCTTGTCGGTGAGGATCTCAGGCGTGCCGAAGCTCTCGTCAGCCACGCTTGCTCCTTCCACTGCAGTGCACGGTCGCACGGAGTGTTCCCATTCGCAGACGTCGCTCGATGATAGTGCGAAATCCCTGGCACCATTCTTCCCGTCGCATGCGATACGAGGGCTTCACAGGAGCGCCTTCTTCGAGGGCATCGAGTCCGAGGTCGTCGTAAGCCCTCCGAACACCACGGCCCTGCTCGAGCGGGGCACTGCCCTTTCCGTCGATGAGACGTGCCTGTCGATGAAGCTCTTCCTCGGCCATGTCGAAGCGCTGCGAGGGCGCTGCGACCACGTCCTCGTCCCCGATCTCGTGGCACCGCGCAGAGTACCGGGAGACGTTGGGCGATACGACGTAGGCCGCAATCGCTGCCTGCCCATAGCCCAGCATCACCTGGCTCTTTGGCAAGATGACGAGATCGATGTCGTCGCGCCTCTGCAACCACGCGTAGAGGCGGCCAAGCCGTTGTTCGAAATCGGCTGAACCGGAGCGGGCAGCGAATCTCTCTGCGCTCGAAGCGTCGCTAAGCTGGTACCACTGGTCGAAAGGCTGGAAGCCGGCAACCCTGCTCTTCGCGGCGGCCAGGTCCCGCACAAGGAACAACGCCTGCGAGATCACGAGAGGTCGCGAGCATCTCGACGCAAAGAATCGCGAACGCAAGCTTCCGTGTCCTCATCCCGTCCCACGCCAGGTGGATCGATCGCCTCATCGGTTCACCCGCATACTCACCGGATCTCGGCAGACAGCGATGATGCGAAGGCCTCGGCATTCCCCACGACCACGGTTGCGCCCGGGCGCCCTGGCCTGGTTTCGGTAGATCGCCTCCGTAGGCGGTATGTGCGGCACCGAACAGCAGCAGGAACGAGGTGGGCACAGAGCACGCGAGTATCGTCCACGCACGGGCGAGGATGGGGCGCACCATGCGTTCACCACGCTAGTAGCAGGAGGCACGCGCAGTCAACCGGATGCTGGCGGAGGCGTGTGCGAATCGAACGCACCCGGGACGTTCTTCACGCCCCACGACGGTTTTGAAGACCGCGGAGCCCACCAGGACCCATCCGCCTCCAGGGGCGAATTGTGAGTGGCGCGTGCCGGCGTGTCAAACCGCCGCGCGCAGCACGGCCGATCGCGTCACGCTCTCGGACCCAGCACCCGTTCGTCGCCCTGCCGCTTCGTGACACCTTGTACATCGAAGTACTCCAGCAGCGGCACCACGTACTTGCGGCTGCTGCCCGTGACGTCCCGCGCGTCTTTCGCGAGCATCGTTCCGTGCTCGCGCAGGTACGCCACGATGCGCTCGCGCGCCTCGCTCACGGCCGCAGCGTGGAAATGCAGGTCGGGCCCCACGCGTACCACGTCCCCGCTCGCAACGAGCTTCGTGAGGACGCGCCTCACGACGTCGAGCGGTGCACCGGCCGCCGCAGCGAGCTCGGACATCCCCTCGGGCTGGAGCCCCTGCGCGGCGAGAAGCGCGAGCAGCCGTACGCGGACGGCCTCCTCTTCGGCAAGCGCAGCGGAGGCGGCGCGCGGGTGACGCACCTCGCCACCTGCGACCGCGGCCTTGCCCGCGGCGACCGCTCGCTCCACGAGCGCGTCAAAGACCTTCGGGTCGAGACGCCGGTCCACGCGGTCGCGAAGCGCGAGCGCCGAGATCCCGGTGGCGGTCGGGTTCTCGTCGTGGAAGGCCATCAGTTCTCGTTCGACGGCCTCCACGAGGTCCGCGAGCGCCTCTGCCGTCACGAAGTAGGTCTCAGCACCGACCTTCACGCGCTCCAGCGCCGCCCTGTTGAGCTGGTCGGCCACCTGCGGCCTGGGCAGTCCGAGCGCCATGGCCACCTGCCCAGACGTCATCGGCACCGCACGCGAGCGCAGAAGCCCCACGGCCGCGCTCCCGAGGTCGCCCGCGCGCAGCGCGTCGAGCAGCGCGCGCTCGTGCTCCTTGAGCCGCGTGCGGCGAGGTGGCAAGACGTCGAGGATGACGCCGCCGCCGATCGTCCACATCGGCGAGTAGCGGCGGACGATGAAGCGGTCGCCGTATCGCGGCATCAGCGGCTCTTCGAGCCTGACCTGTGCGTACCCGCTCTCGCCGGGCGCAAGCGCCTCGGCGTCCATAAGCAGCACGCGCCCGAGCACCTCTCGCGTGCCGTGGTGCACATGCACGCGCGTGCCGGTCTCGAACGGCTTGTCCTCGGAGGCCAGGTAGGTCACGTACGCGTCGAAGCGGTCGGTGACGGCGAGCGAGCCTGGCTCCGCGACGACGTCGCCGCGCTCGACCTCGTCGCGCTCGAGGCCGGCGAGATTCAGCGCGACGCGGTTGCCGGCACGCGCCTTCTCGACGCTGTTCCCGTGCACCTGGACGGAGCGTATCCTGCCCCGCCGCCCGCTCGGGTACACCTCGACCTGCGCGTCACGCTCCGCCGTCCCGCTCCAGAGCGTGCCCGTCACCACGGTGCCCGCACCGGCGATCGTGAACACGCGGTCGACCGGCAGCCGCATGGGGAGGTCGGCGTGCCGCGACGCGGCCTCGGAGGCCACTTCGTCGATGGCCGCAAGCAGGTCGTCGAGGCCCTGCCCCGTCTTGGACGACACCGGCACGATCGGCGCACCCGCGATGCTCGTGCCGGAGATGAGCTCCCGGACGTCTTCGGCGACGAGCGCCAGCCACTCCTCGTCCACGAGGTCCGCCTTCGTGAGCGCGACGACGCCGGCGGGAATGCCGAGCAGGTCGATGATGGCAAGGTGCTCGCGGGTCTGCGGCATCACGCCGTCGTCGGCCGCCACAACGAAGAGCACCACGTCGATGCCGGTAGCGCCTGCGACCATCTGCCGCACGAAGCGCTCATGGCCCGGCACATCCACGACGCCCATCGAGCGTCCGCTCGGCAGCGTGAGCTGCGCGAACCCGAGCTCGATGGTGACGCCCCGCTCCTTCTCCTCAGGCAGGCGGTCTGGGTCGGTCCCAGTGAGCGCCTTGACGAGCGAAGACTTCCCGTGGTCGATGTGGCCTGCGGTGCCGAGCACGAGGGATGGTGCGGACATCGTGCCTCCTGTCGCTTTCGAGAAGCGCGCCGGCCGCTACCTGGCGAGCGTCGCGAGCGCGGAGACGATCGCGGCCTCGTCGCCGTCGAGCAGCGTGCGCGGGTCGATGAGCAGCCGCTCATCGCTGATGCGGGTGATGATGGGCGGTTCGCCGCACCGCAGCCGCGCCTCGAGCTCGCCGACGCTCATGCGAGACGGAACCACGGTCGTGACCACGGTCGGGATGTCTGCCATCGGCAGGGCGCCGCCGCCTGCACGCGACACCTCCGGGGCCGTGCCAGTCGCGTACGCATCGCCGCACGCGTGCGCGACACGCTCAGCCAGCGCTTCGGCGCGCTCGCGCATCTCCTCGAGACGTGCCGACAGCATGCGAAGCGTCGGGATCTCGCGCCGCGCACGCTCCGGATCGAGGTACAGCCGGAGCGTGACCTCGAGCGCCGCGAGCGTCATCTTGTCGAGGCGCACCGCGCGGGCCATCGGGTGCTTCTTGAGCGCCTGCACGACGTGCCACTTCCCGGCGATGATTCCCGCCTGCGGGCCGCCGAGCAGCTTGTCGCCCGAGCACGTCACCACGTCTGCGCCCGCAGCAACCGATTCGCCGATGGTGGGCTCGTACGGCAGCCCCCACTCGCGCAGGTCCACGAGCACGCCCGAGCCTTGGTCCTCCATCACCGGGACGCCGTGCCGCGCGCCGAGCTCGACGAGCTCTTCGAGGGAGACCTCCTGGGTGAACCCGACGACGCGGTAGTTGCTGGTGTGCACCTTGAGCAGCAGCCCCGTGTCGGGCGTGATCGCGTTCTCGTAGTCGCGCAGGTGCGTCTTGTTCGTGGTGCCCACTTCCACCATCACCGCACCGCTCTCGCGCATCACGTCAGGGACGCGGAACGACCCGCCGATCTCGACGAGCTGCCCGCGGCTGACGATGGCCCGCTTCCCGCGCGAGAGCCCGGCAAGCGATAGGAGCACGGCGGCGGCGTTGTTGTTGACCGCCATCGCCGCCTCTGCACCCGTCAGCCGACAGATGAGCTCCTCGACGTGCACGTGACGGCTGCCGCGCTCGCCGGCCTCCACGTCGTACTCCAGCGTGGAGTACGAACCCGAGACCTCCGCAACCGCGTCCACGGCGGCCTTCGCGAGGCACGAGCGGCCGAGGTTCGTGTGGACGACGATGCCCGTGGCGTTGACGACCCGCCGGAGCGACCGCCGCGCCATGCGCTCCGCCAGCATCGCGGCGCGCGCTGCGACCGCGTGTTCGGAGACATCGGGCTCGCCGCCTGCGCGGATCTCGTCTCTGAGCTCGTCGAGCGTCTCGCGCACCGCGTCGGCCACCAGCACCCGCGGATGCACCGCGCACAGCGCCTTGAGGTCGTCGCGCTCCAAGAGGCGGTCGACTTTCGGGAGCGCTCGAAGAAGCGACTGCATGTCCATGAGGTCATTCTAGCGGAGCAGCGGGCAGCGACAAGCGCACGCCTTCACGATTTCTGCACACCCAGCACACCTTGCGTACGCGAGCAGTCGTTATCCTGCTCACGAAGTGACCCCGCTCGACGAGGAGGAACCATGACCACCACGCGCGACAAGACCGTGAGCCCGGGCGACCGCCCGATACTCGCCGCGAAGGGACCGCGCCGCACGGCCCGAATCGTCCGATGGGCGGTGCTGGCCGCCGTGCTGGCCATGGTGACTGCGCTCGGCATCCTCCACCAGCGGGCCGGCGCCGGTCGGCCCGTGGGCGTGGACGCGCTGTGTCCGTTCGGCGGTCTCGAGACGCTCTGGTCCCTTATCTCCAGCGGCACGCTCGTGCGCCGCATCGCGCTTTCGAGCGTGCTCTTGCTCGGCGCGACCGTCGCCGTGGCGCTGGTGTTCCGGCGAGCGTTCTGCGGGCGGATCTGCCCGCTCGGCTTCCTGCAAGAGCTCTCAGGGCGGCTTGGCAGACGCATCTTCGGGCGCAGACTGAGCGTTCCGGCGTCTCTCGACAAGCCGGCGCGTCTGTTGAAGTACGTCGTGCTGGCCGCGTCGCTCGGACTCGCCTGGACGACCGCCGATCTGGCCATACGGCCCTACGACCCGTGGGTCGCCTACCAGCACCTCACCTCGCCGGAGCTCGTGGCCGAGTTCGGCGTCGGCCTTGCCGTGCTCGTCGTCTCGCTCGTCGGCTCTTTGCTCTACGACCGATTCTTCTGCAAGTACGCGTGCCCGATGGGCGCGTTCCTCGCCCTGATCTCGCGGTTCAGCATCTTCAAGGTCCGTCGCAACGCAGAAACCTGCATCGACTGCAAGGCGTGCGACCGCGCGTGCCCGATGAATGTGAACGTGTCTGCCGCAACGACCGTCTCCAACCCTGAGTGCATCGACTGCGGCGAGTGCGTCGCGGCGTGTCCGGTGGCCGATACGCTCGCCATCAGCTCCGGCACGCGCTCGCTCACGCCCGTGACGGCAAGCGTCTTCTCTGTGGGTTTGTTCGCTACGTTGATTGCCGGCGCGACAGCCGCGGGCGCCTTCGAGTGGTCGCAACCGACGCTCAAGCAGGAGATGGAGCGCGAAGCGCCCGCCTCCGGCACGGTCGCGCCCGGCTCCTTCGACGTCTCGCTCATCAAGGGCTCGACCACGATCTCAGAGGTCGTCGAGGCCGCTGGCGTGCCTGCCGAAGCGTTCACCGCCGTCTACGGCGTCCCCGCCTCGGAGCAAGACCGGCCGCTCAAGGAGCTGAAGGACGTGTACGGCTGCTACCCAGGCGACGTGCGCGCGTTCGTGGAGCTGTACCTCACAGACCCGGCGGCTGCAGCTGTGTACGTGCCAGGCTCCGGCGAGATCGAAGGCCACTAGGGGCGGCCGCTCCTTATCGCCACACATACCGGGAGGCGCCCGCCGCCGCGCGAGCGCCTCCCGTGGTCGGAGCCGCGCGTGTCGGCTACGCGATCGTCACGACGTCGCTTGCGCCCATGAAGGTCGCTGCGGTGTCGTTCATGTTCCCGACCTCGCCCACGGCGAGCTTGTCCATCAGCCCGTAGTAGTCCAGGCAGGTCCCGCAGGACTTGATCGCAACGCCATCTTCCTGGAGCAGCCGCAGGTCGTCGAGCGCAGGAGAGCCCTCGCACGCCAGCCGGACCCCCGCGTTCATGAACAGCACCGCGGTCGGCTTCGGCTCCGTCCGTGCGAGCGAGTACAGGAACGACGCCGCGAGCTTGCGCCCGAGCTCCTCGTCCCCGTGCCCGATCCTGTCCGTGCAGATGAACACGACCTTGCCCATCGCTTCGCCTCCTGCCTCTGGATCGCCTACACGATGCGGACGGCGCCTGGCCGCCCGTCGATGCACCGCCCGACCGCGACGGCCTCCTCGCCTCGCGCGGCCAGCGCCGAAAGCAGCGCTTCGGCCTTGCTCTCTTCCACCGCCATGAGCAGCCCGCCCGAGGTCTGGGGGTCGGCAAGCACGCCTTTCCAGTCGAAGCCCGCAGGCCCCCAGTCCACCCACTCCTCCAGAAACGCGAGCACGTCGGCCGTCCGGCCAGGACGCACGCCGTGGCCCGCGTACTCGACGACGCCCGGCCACACGGGCACCTTCGCGAGCTCGATCTCGACCGCCACGCCGCTGCCGAACGCCATCTCCCGCGCGTGGCCGGCCAGCCCGAAGCCGGTGATGTCGGTGCCGGCGTGCACGCCGACCTCTTGCATGGCCTCCGCAGCGGCCGCATTGAGGTGCGCCATGCTCTCGATGACCTCAGAGAGCGACGCTTCGGTCTCGAGCCCCTGCTTGAGCGCGGTGTTCAGAATGCCGACGCCCAGTCGCTTGGTGAGCACGAGCACGTCTCCGGGCCGCGCGCCGACGTTCCGCACGACCTTCCCGGGGTCCACGACGCCCATCAGCGACAGCCCGTACTTGGGCTCCTTGTCATCGATGGTGTGGCCTCCGACGATCACCGCCCCGGCCTCCCGGACCTTGTCCGCGCCGCCTTGCAGCACGCGCGCGGTGATCTCCGCCGGGATCGAGCACGGCATGGCGAGCAGGTTCATTGCCGTGAGCGGCCTGCCCCCCATCGCGTAGATGTCGGAAAGTGCGTTGGCCGCGGTGATGCGCCCGAAGTCGTACGGGTCGTCCACCATCGGCGTGAAGAAGTCGACCGTGAGCAGCACCGCGGTATCGCCCAGCCGGTACACGGCAGCGTCGTCGGACGTCTCGAACCCGACCATCAGGTCCTCCGAGCTGCCCGGAGCCATCTTCTCGAGCACCGCAGCGAGGTCTCCCGGACCCCACTTGGCGGCTCAACCGGACTTCGTGGACAGTTGCGTCAAGCGGACAGGCTCCACTGCTCGCTCCGTTCTGGCTCATAGTGCACTCATGCGTAGCATAACGCATCGTGATTGAGCGAGCGAGAGCGGCCGGTCGTGGTACGCGTGAAGTGCGTGCTCAGCACCGGTTCGTACGGACGGCACGAGAGCAGCGGCGCTCTCGCTCCGCGCAGCCTACAGGCCCTGAGCGACCTCGCTGTCCTGCGGGAACGGCTCGGAGGGCCGCGCGAACAGGAAGCCCTGGCCGTACTCCACGCCGATCTCGCGCAGCGTGGCGAGCTCCTCAGGCGTCTCGATGCCCTCGGCGACGAGGTTCACGCCCACCTTGGCCGCGAATGCGTGCATGCTTTCTATCAGTTGGCGGCGGATCTCGTCGGAGTCCACGCCGCGCACGAGCGACATGTCGATCTTGACCCACTGCGGCCTCACCTCGGCAAGGCACTGCAACGAGCCGTATCCGGCCCCGGCGTCGTCGATCGCGATTGAGAACCCGAGCATCCGCAGGTACTCGACCGTCGAACGGAACGCGCAGAAGTCGCCGATCGCTGTACGCTCGGTGATCTCCAACACGACCAGTTCGGGCCGGAGCCCCGCCTCTGCGAGCAACGATGCGAACACGACCTCGCGGAGCTCCGGGTCGGCGACCGCTTCCGGCTCGACGTTGATGAACATCAACCTGCCCTCCGGCAGGCCTTTCGCGGCCTCGAGCGCGCGCTTGCGGCACAACCGCTCCAGCCGAACCACCATGTCCGAATCGTACGCCGCCTTGAACAGCTTGTCGGGGCGCTCGAACTCGGTCGCTTCGGGGCCGCGCGAGAGCGCCTCGTAGCCCACAATGGAGAGGTCGCTGAGCCGGAGCACCGGGTGTACGAGCGTCCGGACGGCCTCGGTGTCGATGATCTCCTTCAAGCGCCGTCCGCGCTCCTCCGCGTCTTGCGCTTCGCGCGCGTCCGCCTGCGCGAGCGCGCGGTCGAGCGCGTCGTGCACGAGCCGCTCCATCCGAAGCTTCGGATCGCGTCGCACCGTCGCGGCGCCGACGTAGCATCCGAACTTCACGTACAGCGCCGGATCGAGCACCGCTTTGAGTTCGCGCCGGACGCGGTCCTCCACGCGGCGAGCCAGACTCGTCAGCGCATCGCGCTCCATGTGCTGGGTGGTGCGCGGCGGCGAGAGCAGCACCACGAAGGCGTTGCCCGACACCATGAGCTCGGCCACGATGTCGGAATCTCGAAGCTCAGCGCCCGTGATGCGCTCGAGCGTGCTCGCAACCTCGCGCATCACCTCGTCGAAGACCTTCCAGCCGTAGATCTCCTCGATCTTCGAGTACTTCACCACATTCAGGCACAGAAGCGAGATCTCGCCACGCTCCTCCAGGAGCGACTCGATGCGCGGGAACAGAAGCGGCGTCGTCGGAAGCCCTGTCACGGGGTCGAAGAGCAGACGCTTGACCTCGGGATGCTCAGCGAGCAGGTCGTGCAGCTCGAGCCATGACTCGAGCAAGAAGTCGTGGAAATCGTGCCTGTCGTACATCAGGTTCGCTCACCCCTGCTTCGCGTAGATGACCTGCAACGCGGCCGCTCCGTTCGGCGGCAGCGGGACCTCGAACGTCGTCGCACCCACCTCGACCTCCTCGCCTCCGCGTACGTCCGCGACAGCGGCGACGGTCCGCCCGAAGGTGAGGCTGGCTCGCGTCTGCACAGCATTGTGCACCAACAGCACGACGATGTCGCGTCCGTCTCCGAGGAAGTGCGCGACTTCGACCTCTGGCGCGTCGCACTCCACGACAGGGCCCGCACCTGCTGCCCGCGCGACCGAGCCGTAGACCTCCCGCACGAACGACCGAACCGGCGCGGGCGTCGCCCACGGGTCGGCCTGCGCGATCGCCCGCTCGATCGGCGTCGCGAGGAACACCGCGCGGCCCTGACCGTGCTGCCGGACCGTCGCGAGCGGACTCCCGTTCTCGTCTGTGGCCACCACCAGCGCGTCTTTCGGCGCCAAGAGCGCGAAGCTCGGGAGCGGCTGCTCTGCGTCGAACGACGCGATCGCGCCGAGCACGCCCGGCTGCGCGACCCTGCACGAGAAGCGTCGCCGGGGTCCGTGGTCTCCCAGGAACTCGACGCCGAAGATCTCGCGCACCGCAGGATCGGCGTCGCCGCCACCGTACGACAGCACCAGGGAACCGCCGCCCTGCACGAACGCGGCCAGCCGCCGCCAGGTCTCGGACGCCAGCTTGAACGCCGATGGCACGATGAGCGCCTGAAAGCTGCCGATCTCGTCTCCTTCGCGCGTCACGGCCACCGGCAGGTGCGCTTCTTTGGCCGCGATGTACGACTGCAGACACGCTCGCGGCGCATACAGCCCGGCCAACGATGGCAGCGGTTCATAGCGCTCCGAGGGGACGAGGACAGCCGCCCGCTCAGGAGCGAGCGAGAACTCCCCGAAATCGATGGCGGCTACGGCGCGAGCGAACGCCCGCACCTCACGGACGACCGGCTTGGGTGCCCCTGAAATGTCAGTGAGGCCGACGAGCACCTCGAACGGGTCGCGGAAGTACGGTTCGCGGCGCTCCGTATCGACGTCGCGCCAGCGGCGGACGAGCACGCCGCTCGCGCGGTTCATGAGCGCGGAGAAGAGCGCTGTGCGCACGTACGCCGCTTCCTCAGCGGCCGAGAAGTCCAGCGAATGCACCCCGACGCCGTCTACGACCACGGGAAGGTCCCGGAGCGCGCTGCGCGCAAGGAACCCATCCACGTAGGTCGACGGACCTGAAGTGAGCGGCCCTTCGGCGATGTACGCACGGTACGGCCCGGTGAGATGGCTCATCGCAGCCTCGGCGAAGTCGATGGCCGGCCGGGCATCGACGCCAGTCTCCCTCAAGAAGGTCTCCGCGTCCACGCCGAGCCAGATCGGCCGGTCGGGGTCGACCTCGCGAATCGCTTCGCGAAGCGTGCGCACCCACGCTTCGAGGTCCTCCTCGGACGAGAACCCCGCGCAGAACGCCTCGTTCGCAAGGTCCCACGCGTGGACCGCCGTCTCGGTACGGTAGCGGTTGACGATGCGCTGCACCAGCGAGACCTCGCGCTGGACGAGGTAGTCGTCCGTGCGCGCGTCGCGTTTCTTGCCCCACGGCACCTCGGTCAGCTCGGCAAGCTTGTCGTCGGCGAAGAAGCACACGACGACCTTCAATCCGCGCGCCTTCGCCTGCCCGATGACCGCGTCCAGCCGGTCGAACATCTCCTCGTCGTACTGCCCGACCTGCGGCTCGAGGCAGCGCCACGACACGAACAGCCGCACGAGCCACAGACCCGCCTGGGCGATCGCATCGAGGTCCGTCTCGACGCCCTCTGCGTACCAGTCCTCGGGCGAGAGGCGCTCTGCCGACAACGGGTGGAGGTCGACGCCGACCGGGAAGGCCGGGTTGCGCGGCACGCCGCTCACGCAGCACCTCCTTCGACGTAGCGGTCGAAGAGGTCCCAGAAGACTCCGAGCCGCTTGGTGTCGTAGTACGCCGCCCGGCGGATGTGCCACTGCGCCTCGGCGTAGCTGCCTTCCGAGAACAGCACCGCCGCCAGCCCGAACCGCGCGCGCACGCACGAGGGGTCGAGCGCGACGGCCGCCGCGTACGCCGCACGTGCCTGGCGGTAGCGTTGCAGCCCGAGCAGCGCCTCGGCAAGCAGGACGTGCGCGAGCGGCTCGGCAGGCGATGCTTTCGCGAGCGCCAAGAAGACGCGCGCCGCGTGCTTGGCCAGGCCGGGCCGTTGCGCGTAGGTCGTGCCGAGCACGTACATCCCCTCGGTCATGTCCGGGGCGAGCGCAAGCGCGCGCACGGCGCACGCCATCGCCTCGTTCGTCGCTTCCTGCTTGAGGTAGCAGAACCCCGCCAGCGCGAGCGCCTTCGCGTCGTCGGGGGCCTCGTCCAACAGGCCGCGCACCACGTCCACGGCGCCGAAGAAGTCCTCCGCGCGCGCCAGCGCCACCGCCTCGGCGTAGCGGACCTCGCGAGGCGCGTCCGCCGCGACGTCGCCAAACGGCTCGCGCGCCGGAAGCCCGGTGAGCGAGAAGAACAGCGCGTCTTGGCTCGGATCGAGCGCGCCTGCGGTGCGGATGAGCGGGAGCGCAGTGGTCATGCCCTCGCGCTTGAGCGCGTCGATCGCGAGGTTGTAGTGCGCCCGCGACTGGTGCGGATCCAGTTCGAGGGCGCGTTTCCAGCTGTCCCGCGCCTCCTCGTCGAAGGCGGCCGCGGCGAACGCCTCCCCAAGCTGCACGTGCGCTATGACGAGGTCAGGTACGACCTCTGCCAACTCGTGCCATACGAGGACCGACTGGTCCCACATGCCGCCGCGCCGGTCGTACGCGAGCCCGAGCGCGAGATAGGCCGGGCTGCAGTCAGGGTCAAGCTCGATAGCCTGCGTGGCTGCCGCGATCGCCTCGTCGTAGAAGTCCTCGCCGAGCATGAGCTCCGCGATGAGCGCGTGCGTCGCCGGATCGCGGTCGTCGATGGCGAGCGCCTCGTAGCACGCGGCCACGGCCTCGGCGACCCTTCCCTGCCGCGCAAGCCCTTCCGCGATCACGGCCTGCTGCGAACGCGGCATCAGCCGGCCTCCTTCTCGAGCAGGTCGCGGCGCACGCGCTCGAGCACGTCGAGCGCCCCTTGCGCGCTCGAGATGACGCCGTTCGCGCCGACGCTGCGCGCGAGCGACGGGTCCGCGGCGAACGGCCCGCCGCACACGAGCAGCACCACCTCTGAGCGGCCTTCGGCGTCGAGCAGGTCGCGCACGCCGGCGACGGCCCGCGCGGTGGCGAGCATCTCGGCGAACGCGACGACCACGCGGGCCCCGGTCTCTTCGACGCGCTCCAAGAAGTCCGAGGCGCGCACGTCGATGCCGAGGTCGAACACCCGGTACCCGGCCTCCTTCAGGGCGCCAGCGATGATGTTCTTCATCACGCTGTGGTGGTCGCGGTGCATCACGCCGAGCACCACGCTGACGCCGGTGTCGGGCCGCGCCAGCGGCGGCATCACGAACGAGGAGACCTGCTCTGCGACCACCGCGGCCTGCGTGAACGAGAGCTCATCGATCTCACGGCGAGCCCAGGCGTCCCCGAGCATCGCCAGCGCGGGGACGTACAGCGCGTCGAACAGCTCGGCCTGCGCCACGCCCGAAGAACGGACCTGCTCCACGACGCGGATGGCCGTCGCCGGGTCGGTCTCGACGAATGCGCGGTACAGGCGCTCGATCTCGCCGTCTGGCACCCGCTCGACCTCCTTCGCGTCGTCTCGCCTTGCCCCGCACGCCACGCGGGCCGCCTCGCGGTCCCGCGGTCAGTCCTGGTAGCGGCGGTGGGAGTCGAACCCACACGGCCTTTCGGCCAGAGGCTTTTAAGGCCCCCTCCTGTACCAGTTCGGATACGCCGCCGTCACCCGCGCTCGCCGTTCGCGCCGCCGGCCGGCCGGCCGACACGCGACGCATACCGGTCGAGCGCTGCCCCATAGAGGATATCGTGCTCGCTCACCAGCGTCGAATCGAGGCCGGAGAGCGCGAGCGCGGTCTGCAAGATGAGCGCCCCGGCCACGATCACGCTCGCGCGGTCAGGCTCGAGGCCGACCACCTGCTTGCGCTCAGCGAGCGTCATCGATGCGAGCCTCTCGAGCGCGTCGGAGATCGCGGCCCCGGAAAGCGCGTAGCCGTGGACGCGCTCGGGGTCGTACGGGTCGAGCGACATGTCGATCGCGGCGAGCGAGGTGGCGGTGCCCGCGACGGAGATCATACGTCGCGGCCGCTCCTTGAGCGTCGCGAAGAACGGCCGTAGTTCGTCCGTGACGTAGGTCTGCGCGTGCTCGATCTCCCGCGGCGCAGGCGGGTCGCTGTGCAAGAAGAGCTCGGTGATGCGCTTCGAGCCGACGTCGATCGACCGTGCGGCGACGACGTTTGGCGCACCGTCTGCGGCCGACGATGAGCCAAGCACGAGCTCGGTCGAGCCGCCGCCCACGTCGACGACGAGGGTCCCGTCGCCGCCGAGCGCGTAGGTGGCGCCCGCGAACGTGAGCGCGGCCTCGCGGTCGCCGGAGACGACCTCGAGCTCGATGCCTGAGCGCGCGAGCGCGTCTGCGAGCTCGTCTGCGTTCGCGGCGTCCCTGGCTGCGCTCGTGGCGAGTGCGACGACCTCCTCGGCTCCGAGCGCGTGGGCCTCGCCGGCGTACTCCGCTGCTGCCGCGGCCACGCGCGCGATCGCCTCGCTCGACAGCCGGCCGGTGCCGGTCCACCCGTCGCCGAGGTGCGTGATCCTCGAACGCCGGACCACCTCGCGAAGACCGTCGGGGCCGAGGTCCGCGACGAGCAGCCGCGTCGTCACCGTCCCCATGTCGATCACGGCAAGCCGAACGCTCGCCTCACCGTCCATCGTGGCTCCTCCCGTCGCACCGCGCATCGCCGCATGCCGCGCCGACGCGCTCGATCATCGCTTCCCCCACCGGATCGCCGATCCCTGCAAGCGCCGTGGCGATCCGGGCGTGCAGGCACTTCGTGGCGAGCGGATCGCGCTGGCCGGCCGCACCCACGCCGCCGCACGGATCGCTCCCGCGTGCTGCCGCCGCCCGTCTGGAGACGACCTCCTCGTGGGCCTCCCGCATGCGGGCCGCGAACGCCGCATCTGTACTTGCTCGCGCGTCGAATCTCGCGAGCTCGCCTTCTGACTCCGCTGCGCTCGCGGCCTCGACGAGGTACGGGCAGGTGAGATAGTACAGCGTCGGGAACGGCTCGCCTCCCGGGAGCACCGGTTCTGTCTCGATCGCCTGCGGAAAGCCGTACCGGCATCGCGCGGCCACGCGCCACCGGCCTCGCGGCCGTCTTCCAAGCTGCCACGTCACGACCCCCGCGTCATCGCGACGCGGTGCGTCGTCCCCGCTCTCGCTCATCGCTTCACACCGAAGATGAGATCGAGGATCGCCGTGAGCGCGGAGGTGTCGGTCGCCTGGATGCTCCGCGTCTGCGCGGAGACGTCCGGGGCCGGCGCCGCCGTCGGCTCGCCTTCGGTGACGATGTACACCTGCTCGCCAGGGCGGGCAAGCCCGAGGCTCTCGCGAGCGACCTCCTCGACGCCTTCGGGGGTCTGCAGCCGTTGCGCCTTCTCGCGCAGCTGCTCGTTGCGCTCTTTGAGGGCCGCGAGCCGCTGCTCGAGCGTCTGCTTCTGGCGCTGCTGCTGATACTCGAGGCGCATCACCGGATAGAGCATCCACGCTGCGAGCACGAGCGTGAGCGCAAGGATCGCCGTCGCTATCCGACGCTCGGCCGTCGATGCGCGCCGGGACCGCTTCGCGGGCTTCCGAGAGGGTGCGCGACGGGCAGACGCTGACGACGCCCTCGCTTTGGAGGAGCGCTTCGCCGCGTCCGCTCGAGCCCGAGTCTTCGTCGCGCGTGCTGTGGCCATGCTTCCGTCTTCGTGCTGCGTCAAGGCCGGCGGATGGAGCGCACATCCCTGCGCTCGCGGGCATCATACCACGAACCGTCGCCAGAGGGTGAACCTCAAGTCGAGGCGAAGGTATCTCGGTGCCGTTCACACCTGGGTGACCTGGACCAGGTTCGTCGTCCCCGGCACTCCCACCGCCACGCCGGCAGTGAGCGCGACGAGCTCGCCTTCCCGTGCGAAACCGGCCTTGCGCACCGCGTCGATCGCGTGCGCCAGCATCTCGTCGATGCTGCCATGCTGCGGCACCACGAGGGGCTCCACGCCCCACACGAGCGCGACCCGGCGCGCGACGCGCTCGTCGGGGGTGGCCGCCACGATAGGCGTCTTCGGCCGGTGCGCCGCCACCGCACGCGCCGTCGCACCCGACTGCGTCGCCGTGACGATCGCCGCCAGGTCGAGCACGCGCGCGATCTCGCACGCTGCCGCGCTCACCGCGCGAGCAACGTCCGAGCGCCCGGCACGCGGCGGGGCTTCCGTGCCGCACGCTTCGACCTCGCGTTCTGCTGCCTCAGCGATCCGCGCCATCGTCTCGACGGCTTCGACCGGGTACGCCCCGACGGCGGTCTCGGCCGAGAGCATCACTGCGTCGGCCTGCTCGAAGATCGCGTTGGCGACATCGGAGGCCTCGGCCCTGGTCGGACGCGGCGATGAGACCATCGACTCGAGCATCTGGGTCGCCACGATCACCGGCTTGCCGTGCTCGCGCGCGAGCGCGACCACCCGCCGCTGGATGAGCGGCACCTGCTCCGTGGCGGTCTCCACCCCGAGGTCGCCCCGCGCGACCATCACCGCGTCTGCGGCCTCGACGATCGCTTCGAGCCGCTCCACGGCCTCGTGCTTCTCGACCTTGGCAACGATGGGGACGGCCGACCCGCCCATGAGCGCGCGCAGCGCCTCGACATCGTCGGGGCCGCGCACGAACGACTGTGCGACGAAGTCGACGCCGGCGTCCAGGCCCCACGCGAGGTCCTCGCGATCCTTCGCGGTGATGGCGTCGAGCGAGAGTCGCACTCCGGGCACGTTCACGCCCTTGTGGGACGAGAGCGGACCTCCCGTGACGACGACCGTCACGAGCCGCGATCCGTCGCGGCTCTCCACCTGGAGCTCCACGCGCCCGTCGTCGATGAGCACGCGAGCGCCGGGCGGGATGTCGGCGATGACCTCGGGGTGCGTCACGCACGCGCGCTGCCGGTCGCCCACGCACTGCTCGGCCACAAGTTCGAACCGCGCCCCGCGCTCAAGGACGACGCCTTGAGCGACCTCCCCGATCCGCAGCTTCGGACCTCCTAAGTCGAGCATGACCGCGACGTGCCGGCCTGCGTCGGAGGCGATCTCGCGCACGGTACGCAGGCGGCGGACGAGGTCATCGCGGGTGCCGTGCGATGCGTTCAGCCGCACGACGCTCGCCCCCGCGGCGATCATGCGACGCAGGACCGAGGGGTCCTCGCTTGCAGGTCCGACGGTCGCGACGATCTTCGTCCGTGACATCGCCTGGCGCCTCCCTGTGTTCCAGCGTCTCGAGTTGCTCGTACCCGTTTTGGGCGCGCGCGTGTTTAGAACGCGTGAAAGGTGGTATATAAGATACCGCTCAGACAATCTGATACGCAGACACTTAGATTTGGGAGGTGATGGCGATGGCAATCGTTCGGTGGGATCCCTTTGGCGAGCTCATGAGCATCCAGCGTGAGATGGACCGGCTGTTCGGCCGGCTGGGTCTGGGGCGGCTGCCTGAGAGCGCCTCCGAGATCGCGTGGATGCCCCGGATCGACGTCAAGTCGACCGGCGACGACATGGTCGTCTACGCGGAGCTTCCGGGCATGAGCAAGGACGACATCTCCGTCGAGGTCACCGACGGCGTGCTCACCATCAAGGGCGAGCGCAAGGCGGAGACCGAGAAGAGCGAAGAGGGCTGGCTCATCCGGGAGCGGAGCTACGGCGCGTTCGAGCGCTCGCTGGCGCTGCCTGAGGGCGTGGAGCCCGACAAGATCACGGCCGACTACAAGGACGGCGTGCTCGAGGTCCACATCCCGAAGGCGATGGCGGCGCTCAAGCCCAAGACCCACAAGATCGCGCTGGGCGAAGGCAAGAAGAAGTAGCCATACCCTCCTCTCTCTCACCCCGAAGACCCCGCCGTACGGCGGGGTCTTCGCGTGTTGCGAGGCGGCGGGCTGCTGTCAGGGCAGCCCGTTCGCTTGAGCGCCGACTCGCCAGAGCCCTTCGATCGGCATCGCCCACATGCTCTGCCCCAGAGGGACCGTGCTCTTCCCCTGGTGCAGCACGACGCCTCGGTGGAACCGCTTGCCGGCGCTTTGTGCAAGGGCGCGCAAGCCGCGCGTGTCGCTCTGACCGAGAGACGCCGCCGCCTTGACCTCTATACCGACGATGCGCCCCGCCCGATCCTCCAGCACCCAATCGACTTCGTTTCCTTTGGCGTCCCTGAAGTGCAGGAGCCGGACGTCCGCTTCGCTGCACGCAGCAAGGCGCAAGAGCTCGCATCCGACGAACGTCTCCAGCAGGCGCCCGACAGCGTCTGGCTCGCTGTGAGCACGACGCTCGTCGATGCCCGCAAGGTTCGCCATCAGCCCCGGATCGGTGAGGAGGATCTTCGGCGCGCGCATGAGACGCCTGCTCGTGTCAGCGGACCACGGCGGCACGAACCGGAGAACGAACACCTTCTCGAGCATGCCGAGGTACCGGTCGACCGTCGCGCGGGCCATGCCGAGCGTCCGGGCAAGGTCGCTCACGTTCGCAAGCGTCCCGCTTCGCGCCGCGAGCACGCTCAACAGACGCGGCAGACCCACCCTGTCCGTCACTGCCGCCACCTCGCGCACGTTCCGCTCCAGCAAGGTCGTCGCGTACGAGCGGAACCACCCTTCGCGCGGACGCCCCTCCGGCAACGTCACCGCCTCGGGATACCCGCCCCGGCACGCTCGTGCTACGGTCAGCTCCCGCGTCTCAGTCGCCTCCACCGACGGAAGCGGACCGTCTGCGAACACGGCATCTATGAACGCCGAGGACGTGCCGTCTATCTCCGCTTGGGTGAATGGCCAGAGCGTGACGACCCGCATCCTTCCCACGAGCGCCTCAGACAGTTTCGGAAGCAGCATCACGTCCGCAGACCCCGTCATCAAGAAGCGTCCCGGGCGACGGTCAGCGTCCACCGTGAGCTTGATCGGCAAGAAGAGCTCGGGCGCCCGCTGGACCTCGTCGAGGATCGTCCGTCCTTCGAGGCTCGCGATGAACCCCTGCGGGTCTGCCTTCGCGCTCGCAAGCACGAGCGCATCGTCGAGCGTGACGTACCTGCTCGGAGTCCGTGCGCCCACGAGATCGCGCACGAGGACGGTCTTGCCAGCCTGGCGCGGGCCCTCGACGAGCACGACGGGCGAGTATTCCATGGCTTCCAGAACGAGTTCAGTCGCAGCGCGCTGTCGGAGCATCACCCACCTCCTGGTGCAGATTGCTCACCAATAGTAGCAAAAATCGCTCATCTCGTGAGCAATTTGCACCACATCCTGCCGGCAGTCCGCCCCTAACCGCACGCCGTCGCCGATCGAGCGCCCCTGAAACGGCGGCGCCCCGCACGAAGCGAGGCGCCGGTCACGTCGTCGTGATGCGCGCTATCCGCGCTTGAGCGCCCTCGCTCCCAGGTAGGTCGCGCTCGCGCCCAGCTCCTCCTCGATGCGCAGGAGCTGGTTGTACTTCGCGACACGATCCGAGCGCGCCGGTGCGCCGGTCTTGATCTGGCCCGCGTTCACCGCCACCGCCACGTCGGCTATCGTGGTGTCCTCGGTCTCGCCAGACCGGTGCGAGATCACCGTGGTGTACCCGGCGCGGTGCGCCATCTGGATGCAGTCGAGCGTCTCGGTGAGCGTGCCGATCTGGTTGAGTTTGATGAGGATGGAGTTCGCCACGCCGGCCTCGATGCCCCGCGCGAGACGCTGCGTGTTCGTCACGAACAGGTCGTCTCCCACGAGCTGGATGCGATCGCCGAGCGCCGCGGTAAGCGCCTTCCACCCGTCCCAGTCGTCTTCCGCCATGCCGTCTTCGATGCTGACGATCGGGTACTTGCCCACGAGCGACGCGTAGTAGGCCGCCATGGCCTCCCGGTCGAGCTCCCTGCCTTCGCCCGAGAGCACGTACACGCCGCGCTTGGCGTCGAAGAACTCGCTCGCGGCCGGATCGAGCGCGATCGCGACCTGCTCGCCAGGCGCATAGCCGGCCTTCTCGATCGCCTCGATGATGACCTGGATGGCTTCCTCGTTGCTGCTCAGGTTCGGTGCGAAGCCGCCCTCGTCGCCCACGGAGGTCGACAGACCACGCGCCTTGAGCACCGACTTGAGCGAGTGGTAGGTCTCGGCGCACATCCGCAGCGCCTCGGCGAAGCTCGCCGCGCCGACAGGCATGGCCATGAACTCCTGCAGATCGACGTTGTTGTCCGCGTGGACGCCGCCGTTGAGGATGTTCATCATCGGCACCGGAAGCACGTGCGCGTTGGCGCCGCCGATGTAGGAGTACAGCGTAAGCTCGCAGGACGCCGCGGCCGCCTTGGCCACCGCGAGCGACACGCCGAGAATGGCGTTGGCGCCCAGCTTGGCCTTGTTCGGCGTGCCGTCGAGCTCGATGAGCGCCGCGTCGATGGCGCGCTGATCGGTCGCCTCGGCACCGAGCAGCTCCGGCGCGATGACCTCCCTCACGTTCTCGACGGCCTTCTGCACGCCCTTGCCGAGGTAGCGGCCCGGATCGCCGTCACGCAGCTCGACCGCCTCGAACTCGCCCGTGGACGCACCGCTCGGAACCGCCGCCCGCCCCCAGCTGCCGTCGTCGAGCACCACCTCGACCTCGACGGTGGGGTTGCCGCGCGAGTCCAAGATCTCCCGCGCCGCGATGTCAGTGATGTAGCTCATCTCGCCTCCTCCTCCGACGGCCCGGCTCCGGACCGCTCTTGCGACTTGGCCTGCTCCCACAGAACGTCGTACTCCTCGATGCTCAAGCTCCGCACGTCGACGCCGCGGGCCTGCGCTGCCCGCTCCATCTTTTCGAAACGCCGCACGAACTTCGCGCATGTGCGCCGCAAGGCGTCCTCCGCATCGACGCCGAGGTGACGCGCGACGTTCACCACCGTGAACAAGAGGTCGCCGACCTCGTCCGCCGCCTCCGCCGATCCAGCGGGCGCCGCTTTGAGCTCGTCGATCTCCTCGTGCACCTTCGCCCACACGCCCTCTATGTCGGGCCACTCGAATCCAGCGGCCGCGGCGCGCTTCGAGAGCTTCTGTGCGTACATGAGCGCCGGTAGCGACGGCGTGACGCCCGACAGCACGCCGCCCTCATCGCCGCGCTCCTCCCGCTCGCCGCGCTTGATCGCGTCCCAGTTGCGCATGACCTCGTCAGGCGTGCGCGCCTCCACGCTCCCGAAGATGTGGGGGTGGCGCCTGCGGATCTTCGCGATGATGCCTGAGATGACCTCGTCGATGCCGAAGGTGCCCTCTTCAGAGCCGATGCGCGCGTGCAGCACCACCTGCAGGAGCACGTCGCCCAGCTCGTCTTTGAGAGCGGCAAGGTCGCCTTCCTCGATGGCGTGGACGGCCTCGTACGCCTCTTCGAGCATGTGCTTCGCCAGCGTCTCGTGGGTCTGCTCGCGGTCCCACGGACAGCCGCCCGGGCTCCTCAAGACGTCCACGATGCGCACGAGCTCGTCGAACCCGTCGGGCGGCTCGATGCGCGACGGCGCGACGAAGGCGACCGTGCCGCGCTCGCAGCGTTCGGTCCGCTCGAGCGAGGCCACCGTGGTCGACGCGAGGTCGAAACCGCCGTCTGAGAGCGGCGATGCGAGCACGACGCTGTGCTCGGGAGCGTAGGTGCGCGCAAGGGCCTTGCCGACGGCCCGGGCGATGGCGGCGTTGTCGATGCCGGTCACGACCAGGTGCGTGTCCCGTCGCGGCTCTGCGCGCGGAAGCGAGTCGGCGTCCACGATCGCCGCGTCGGCCGTGACGTCGAGCTCCAGTGCGAGCAGGAGGACCTGCAGCGGAGAAGCGAGCGGGTAGACGTCGACGGACGCCCCGCGCCTCGCCAAGAGCCCGGAGACGACACCGTCACGCACGAACGGGAAGCCCGCCGCCAGAAGCACCACGTCGCGTCCGTCCGCGAGCTTCGCCAGCGCTTCGACGATCGCGCCAGCCGGCGCGTCCGGCGCAAGCCCCAGATCCGCGTAGCTGAGCGGGACGGCGCCCGCTTCGCGCGCAGCGGCTGCCGCCGCGCCTTCTGCGGAGGCGACGACGACCGCGTCCGCGCGGGCGATGCGGGCAGCGGCGCGCTCGTCGAGCGCGCCGCTCGCGTCCCGTTCAAGACCGACGATCGCTATCGAGCCCACGACGCCCCCGAAGCCGTGCGCGCTACTTGGCTGTCGTCTCGGTGCTCCCCGCCGAACTGGCGTTGGCGAGCTCTTTGTCGAGGATCTCGATCTTCGTCTTCGCCTTCAGTTTGGCGAGGTAGTCGTTCCAGGCCTTGGTGCGCGCCTCTTGCTCGAGCGTCGCCTTGATGAGGTCCTTGACCTCCTCGTACGACTGGATGCCGCCCGGCGTCTCGCTGACCTTCTTGATGATGTGCCACCCGAACTGCGTCTTCACGAGCCCGCTCACTTCGCCGACCTTGAGCTTGTCGGCCGCCTCCTGGAACTCCTTGACGTACCGGGAGGTCGGCGCGGTGCCGAGGTCGCCGCCCGAATCCTTCGAGCCTGGGTCGGTGGAATACTTCGCAGCCAGCGCGCCGAAGTCCGCACCGCCTTGGATCTCCTTCAGGACCTTCTCCGCGGTGGCCTTGTCGTTCTCCGAGAACAGGATGTGCAGGAGGTGCGCCTCCGGCTCCTTCGTGAACTGCGTGGTCTTGTTCTGCTCGTAGTACTTCTTCATCTCCTCTTCGGAGATCTTCGGCGCGGGCGCGACCTTGTCGTACAGCGCCTGGTAGACGAGCTGGTCCGAGATGCTCTGGCGGATCTGCTCCATCGTCATCCCCGACTGCTTGACGACCTCGTTGAACGACGCCTCGTCCGGATAGCTCGCTTTGATCTCTGCGAGCTTCGCATCCACGTCCTTGTCGGTGACATTGATGCCGAGGCGCTTGGCTTCCTGCCGCACCATCTCCGCTTCGATCATGCTGTCGAGGATCATGCGCTTGTACTGGAGAAGCTGCGGGTCGCCTTCTTTCAGGGAAGCCAGCGTGGTGTCCTGCTTCTTCGCCACCGCAACGATGCTGTCGAACTCCTCGCGCGTGATCTTCTTGCCGTTGACCTTCGCGACGACGCCTCCTGACGTGCACCCTGCCGCCGAAGCGACGAGCGCGAGCGCGGCGACGGCTGCTGCGACACGCATGCGGACCTTCACGATGATTCCTCCTTGCGCCGGATGGGACCTCCGGCATCGATGACAGACGCCGCGAGGCGGCACGCCGCCTGGGCTCTCGTGAGTATAGCACCGGGCCAGCGAAGACGACCCCGAATCTCGCGGGGCGTCCTCAGTGCTCCGCCTCCCCGCGCAGCTCGGCGACCGCCTCGCGCAGCATCTCGGCATAAAGATAGAAGCCTACCTCGCTCACGTGTCCGCTCTGCTCCGCACCCAGCAGCGATCCTGCGCCGCGTATCTCCAAGTCGCGCATGGCGATCTTGATGCCGGCTCCGAGCTCGGTGTGCTCGCCCACGGCTGCCAGGCGGTCGTACGCCTGGCCGGTGAGGTTCGCGCCCGGCGGGAACAGGAAGTACGCGAAGGCCCGGACGTGGCTGCGACCGACACGGCCTTTGAGCTGGTAGAGCTGCGCGAGCCCGAGCCGCTGCGAGTCTTCGATGATGAGCGTGTTGGTGTGCGGGTTGTCGATGCCGCTCTCGACGATGGTGGTCGAGACGAGCACGTCGATCGCGCCGGCCGAGAAGCGCTCCATGACGCGCTCCAGCTCGCGCTCCGACATCTTGCCGTGCGCGACGGCCACACGCGCCTCCGGCACCGCCTGCCGCACGCGCTCGACCGCCTCGTCGATCGTCCGCACGCGGTTCGAGACGTAGTAGACCTGCCCTCCGCGGTCGAGCTCTGCGCGGATCGCGCGGGCGACGAGGGCGTCGTCGTACTCGCCGACGTGCACTTTCACCGGGAAGCGGTTGGGCGGCGGCGTGTCGATCACCGAGAAGTCGCGGATGCCGGAAAGCGACATCTGCAGCGTGCGCGGGATCGGCGTCGCGGTGAGCGTGAGCACGTCGACCTGTTCGCGCAGGTGCTTCAGGTGCTCCTTGTGCTCGACGCCGAACCGCTGCTCCTCGTCGATGACCACCAGTCCGAGGTCCTTGGGCGCCACGTCGCGAGAGAGCAAACGGTGCGTCCCGATGAGCACGTCGACGGTGCCCGCTGCGAACCCTTCGAGCGCCGCTTTCTGCTGCTCGCGCGTGCGGAAGCGCGAGAGGACCTCGACGGTCACCGGGTACGGCGCGTACCGCTCCGAGAAGGTGACGTAGTGCTGCTGGGCCAGGATCGTGGTCGGGCACAGCACCATCACCTGCTTTCCGTCTTGCACGGCCTTGAATGCGGCGCGGATGGCGACCTCCGTCTTGCCGTACCCGACGTCGCCGCACACCAGGCGGTCCATCGGGCGGTCGGACTCCATGTCCGCCTTCACGTCGGCGATCGCTGCGAGCTGATCGGGGGTCTCCTCGTACGGGAACGCGGCCTCCATCTCGCGCTGCCACGGCGTGTCCGGGCCGAACGCGAAGCCCTTCACCGACGCGCGGCGTGCGTACAGCTCTACGAGGTCGAATGCGAGCTTCCGGGCGGCCTTGCGAGCACGCTCCGTGGCCCGCTCCCAGTCGGCCGAGCCGAGCCGGGTCACCTTCGGCGTCGCGCCTTCCGGGCCGACGTACTTCGTGATGCGCGCGACCTGCTCGAGCGGCACGTAGAGCTTGTCGCCCTTCGCGTACTCCAGCAGCAGGTACTCCCGCTCGACGCCATCGACCTCCTGCGTCACCGTGCCGCGGAAGTGCGCGATGCCGTGCACCGCATGCACCACGTAGTCCCCGGGCTTGAATCCAGCCGCGATGCGCGCCGCGTCCGAGGCCGCTTGCTGCGTCACCCGCTCCGAGCGAGGTCGGACGTCATCGGCGCTCACCACCGCAAGGCGAGCGTTCGGCAGCACGAAGCCTGCAGGCACGTCGGCTTCCGTCACGATGGCTGCGCGCTGCGGCCGCGGGGAATCCGGGCTCGCCACGAGGTCGACCACCGACACGCCGCCTTCCACGAGCGTCCGAGCCAGAGAGCGTCGCGACCGGTGGTCGTACGCCGCCACCACGACGCGGTGGCCGCTCGAGAGCAGGGTCTTCACGGCCGAGACGAAGGCGCTCTCGCCGCCGGCCACCTCCGGCCGTCGCGCGACGACCTGGGCGTCGACGCCTGCGCCGTGGCGCATCACGGAAAGCAGCGTGAGCCGTTGCCGCGAGCCCAAGTCGAGCTCGGCCGGCGGCCAGAACAGGCCCTGTGTCGGGACTCCGGCCTCTGCACCGCGCGCCAGGACCTCGTCGTGGTACCGAGCGGCGTCGTCGAACAACGCACGCGGCTCGGCCAGCACGACGAGCACCTCCGCGGGCACGTAGTCGAGCAGCTGCCCCGGCTTCTTGTAGAAGCACGGCAGGTACTGCTCGACGCCATTGAACAGCACACCGTCTGCGATGCGGGCCAGGTCGAACGCCACCTGCGCGTCGTCGCGCGCGCGGCGCTCGAGCGCCCGCTGCGCCGACTGGGCCGCTCGCGTCCCGAGCGCGACCTCGCGGCACGGGTACCCTTCGTAGCGGTCGACCTCGCCGATCGTCTGCTGCGTGGTCGGCACGTAGCGCTTGATGGTCTCGACCTCGTCGCCGAACAGCTCCACGCGCACCGGCCACGCCGCGTCCGAACCGAACACGTCGAGCACCCCGCCGCGCACCGCGAACTGCCCGCGCCCTTCAGCAACGTCCACACGCTCGTAGCCCATCCGCACCAGACGCTCGGCGGCAGCGCCCGGATCGAGCTCGCCGCCTCGCTTGACGACGAGCGGCTCGAACACGTGCGAGCCCTGCGGCGGCAGCGCACGCACAAGCGCGCGAGCGCTCGCGACGACCACGGCCTGCCGCCCCGACGAGAGCGCCCACACCGCGCGGGCCCGTCTCCCAACGGCCTCGAGCGGCGGCTCGCGGCGCTCCCACGGCATGTCCTCGCGGAGCGGGAAGCGGAGCACCGCCTCGGGGCCCAGGTATGCGCGCACCTGCATCGCGAACTGCTCGGCCGCATCCTCGCCTGGCACGACGGCGAGCACCGGTCCGGTGCGCTCCCGCGCCACCGCTGCGACGAGCGCAGGCCGCACGAACGCTGCGGCCGCAAGCGCGACGTCGTCACCCGACGCCAGCGCGTCGCGCGCGTGCGCGAGGGCGCGGTCGCGCCAGATGTCATCGCCGATGAGGTCGATCAGTCGCACGGCACCCGTTCCCGGACAGCACGAATGCCCGCATCCGCGTCGCGGTGCGGGGTCGTACAGGGTACCATCGTACCCTGAACCGAGGCGAGAGGAGCGCGCATGGACACTGCTGAGCGAGCGAAAGAGATCTCGCGCCGGCTCGCGGACGCGTACCCGGACGCGCACATCATGCTCACGTACGAGAGCCCGTTCCAGCTCCTGGTCGCGGTGATGCTCTCTGCGCAGACCACCGACGTCACCGTCAACAAGGTCACCCCGGAACTGTTCGCCGCCTACCCGACGCCCGAGGCGCTCGCTGCGGCGGACCAGGCCGACGTCGAGCGCATCATCTACCGCACGGGCTTTTTCCGGAACAAGGCGAAGAACATCATCGCAGCGGCCCGGATGATCGTCAGCGAGTTCGGCGGCGAGGTTCCTCGCACTATGGAAGAGCTCACACGCCTGCCAGGCGTGGCCCGCAAGACGGCCAACATCGTCTTGTACAACGCCTTCGGCATCCTTGACGGCATCGCCGTGGACACGCACGTGCTCCGGCTCGCGCAGCGGCTCGGGCTGAGTGCCCACAAGGACGCCGAGAAGGTGGAGCGCGACTTGATGGCCCTCTTCCCGCGAGAAGAGTGGGGCACGATCACCTACCGGCTCATCGACCACGGACGCGCCGTCTGCGACGCCAAGCGCCCGGCATGCGGGGCATGCGTGCTCGGCGACATCTGCCCGAGCGCGTTTTCCGTCAAAGGCTGGCGCGAGCGCGTCTGAGCGTGCGCCCCAGCGCTCCTGTCACGCCCTGCCCGCGAACGGCTCCGCGCTCACGTCAGCAGCGCCGCCGCCACAGCCGCGTACAGGATCGCGGGCAGCATGTTGCCGATGGGAAGCCGCTTTATGCTCGCAAGATCGAGGCCGATGGCGAAGATCAGCGCACCACCGGAAAGCTCGATGGCGAAGACCACCGGATCGGTCACGTACGGCTTCAGCCCAGCCGCTCCGAGGGCTATGCCGCCTTGGATGACCGCGATCGGGATCACGGAGAGCCCGACGCCGGCGCCGAGCGTGGTGGCGAGCGCAGTCGCCGCGATGCCGTCGAGCAGCGCTTTGAGGTAGAGGAGCGACGGGTCGCCGAGCCCGTCTTGGAGCGAGCCGAGGATCGTCATGGCGCCCACGCAGAACAGCAGCGACGCTGCGACGAAGCCCTCCACGAGCGTATGGCCCTTCTCGCCCGGCTCGGTGGCCGTGCCCGGAGCGAGGAACGGCAGCCTGCCGGCGACCTCTTGGAGCCAGTGGCCGAAACGCTTTAGGTAGTGCTCGATCCGCATCGCTTCGCCGGTGATCGAGCCGATGACGAGCGAGCCCACTAAGACGAGCGCCGCGTACTGCCCGACTGCTGTGTCTCCTAGGTCTCTCATGCCTCCCAGCGCCATCGAGACGCCGATCACCATGGTCGCGAGCCCGATCGCTGCGAACGCGATCTGTCGGAACCGGTCGGCGATGATGCGCCCGAAGACGAGCCCGATCCCGGTACCGACAAGCACTGTGAGCATGTTGACGACCACGCCGCGTCCGGGCACGTCACTCCCCGCTTTCCTGAGAACCGCCCTCTTCGTCCAACAACATGCGCTTGAGCTCCTCGGTGATGAGGTTCCCGCCTTTCGGGATGCCGACAGTCGAGGCCGGATAGCGCGCGCTCTTCCGCCTTCTCGCCGGCCGTGCGCTCTCGAACACTGTGCTCGCCGGCTGCACGCGAGCCCCTGCTGCGCGGCATCGGTCTGCGAGCTCGTGGTCGGACGTCACCACCACCGCATCGGGCCCTGCCAGCGCTGCCACGAGGTCATCTGCGATGCGGTCGCGTGAGAAGCGCACCTCTACGCTCCCGACCGACTCGGCCATACCATCAGGGCAGCCGTCGAACACGACGACGATCGTGCTCGTGCCGAGCAGCGCCTCGCCGCGCACCGCCAGCCGGCGCACCAACGCCGCCCGCTGCTCCTCGTCCGCAAGCGGCTTGGTGGCCGGGTCGCTCCTTGCCACGTTGTATCCGTCGACAATGACGCGCATGCGGCAATGCTACCGCTTCGCGGTACTGCCGTCATCGCGGGTAGATACTTGCTGTCACGACTGAAGGAGGTCGCCATGCCCCAAGCGCCTATGCCCGCCGTCGGAGATGCCGCGCCGCCGATTCGCGCGACGATCACCGGCAACGGCGAGTTCGATCTGGCCGCGCACCGCGGGAAGTGGGTGGTCGTGTACTTCTATCCGCGCGCGAACACCCCGGGTTGAACCCACGAAGCGAAGGACTTCCAGGACCACGCCGCCGAGCTGGAGTCCTTGAACGCCCTGGTCGTGGGCGTGAGCGCCGACAAGCCCGAGGTGCAGCAGCGCTTCATCGAGAAGTTCTCGCTGACATTCCCGATGATCTCCGATACGGATAAGTCGATCATCGATGCGTACGGCGCGCGTGCCGTGCTCGGTGTGGCAGCCACTCGCTCGACTTTCCTCGTCGACCCGGACGGCCGCATCGCGCACGTGTGGCCGAAGGTGAAGCTCGAAGGCCACGCCGCAGACGTCGTGGCGAAGATCCGCGAGCTTTCGGCGAGCGGCGCTACGGCAGGCGCCAACGGATAAGCTGTTCGACGCCGGATCTCACAGCTCCAGCACCTCCGAACACCGCTCCCGATGGCGCGCTCGATTGCGAGTCGATAAGCGCCTGACGCGTCGCACCGGGAAGCACGTCCTGTCGAGTTGTCGAGTCAGGAGCACGAAGCCGCGTACGCACCGAGAAGTGCAGCGCCGGCAAGGCCGTCCGGAAACGCCATGCCCGAAGCGACGCCGATGCTCCGGCCGTCGCTCCATCCCTCAGCGATTGCGCGCGAGCGCGCCTGCGCGGCGCCACCGGTGCGTGCGAGCGAGACCGCTGGAGGCGAGGCAGCGTCTTTGAGCTCGTAGACCGTGCCGTCCATGATCTCCGCGACATAGAGAGCGCCGTCTTGGCCTTCCCCGAACGTCGTGATCGGCAGCAGCGTATCGAGCGCAAGCGAAACCGTGTGCGATGTCGTGGACATGCTCCAGATGCAGCCGGACTCGAAATCTGCGAAGAAGTAGCTCCCTTGCCACGTGGGGCATGTGGAGCCGCGGTACGCGAACCCGCCCGTGATGCAATCATCGAATCATCGCCCTGGTCATGCGAGTACTCGTACACGGGGAACGTGAGACCAGTGGTCGGCCTGGGAGCAGAACCAGGAGGGAACGGCAGGTACCCGGCTCTGCCGACGAACGGGTTGTCGCTCGGCACACGGTACGGCAAGGCCCCGACTCGACGTCGATCCTGAGCATCTTTCCGAGCACGGCGTCCGTCTTCTGGCCGTTGCCCAGGGGATCCCCTGAGCCTCCGCCATCGCCCGAGCGAGCAGCCTCACTGCAGGCGTGGAAGCGGCAGGTGCGGCCTCTGGCGCAACGCTGCGTGTCTCTTCAGCTGCGGAGCGCATGCGAACCCTGCGCACACCACCGCCAGCTAGGCTATCAGGGCTGCAGGCTTGAGTCGAAGTATGGCGTCCTCCTTCGCGGATCCGACGCCATGAACTTACCCGTGCGGGCCGTCGCCTAGATGTCTGCGACGATCCGCTTCGCGCCTTCGACGAATGCAGCGACGTCTTCTGGGGTCGTGTCCCATGACGTCACCCACCGGACCTCGGCCGTCCGCTCGTCCCAGACGTAGAAGCCGAACTCCCGTTGCAGCGGCTCGATCGCCTCGCGGGGCAGGGTCGCGAACACCTCGTTGGCCTCGACCGGCTGCGTGATCCGCACGCCGGGAACGCCGCGCATCCCGTCTGCGAGCAGCCGCGCCATCTCGTTCGCGTGTCGTGCGTTCTCGAGCCAAAGCCCGCTGCCGAACAGCGCCACGAACTGCGCGCCGATGTAGCGCATCTTCGAGGCGAGCTGCGCCCCTTGCTTGCGGACGAACCGGAAGTCGTCGCCGATGCTCTCGCGCAAGAAGACGACCGCCTCGCCGAACAGCATGCCGTTCTTCGTGCCCCCGAGGGACACCACGTCCACGCCCGTATCTGTCAGCATCTGCGAAAGCGAGCAGTCAAGCGACGCCGCCGCGTTCGAGATGCGAGCACCGTCGACGTGCAGGAGCATCCCGTGGTCGTGCGCCGTCGCGGCAAGCGCCGCGATCTCGTCGGGCCGGTAGACGGTGCCGTACTCGGTGCTCTGCGAGATGGAGACGACGCGCGCCTGCGAGTGGTGCTCGACGCCGACGCCGAAGATCGCTCGCTCGACGAGCTCAGGTGTGAGCTTGCCGTCGGGCGTGTCGACGGGGAGCAGCTTGCCGCCGGTGAACCGCTCCGGCGCCCCGCACTCATCGACGTTGATGTGGGCAGTGGCGGGACAGATGACCGCCTCGTACGGCCGCATCACGGCCGCCAGCGCCGTCGCGTTCGCTCCCGTCCCGTTGAAGACGAAGAACGCGCGCGCCGCGTCCCCGAGATGTCGCCGGATGACGGCTTCGGCGGCACGCGTCCACTCGTCATCGCCGTACGCGTATGCGTGTCCCTCGTTCGCCGCACGGAGCGCATCCAAGACCGCAGGATGCGCACCAGACGCGTTGTCGCTTGCAAACATCCGCCGCGCCGCGCTCATTGCCGCTCCTCGAACCGACGCCGCTCACGTGACCGTGCGAGGAGCGCCGCCATGCCCGCGATCGCGAACCCCGCTGCCCCGACGAGGGCCTCGAGCGGCCGCACCCGCTCGCTCCGGGGCTTCCCGTCCGCCACCACCTCAAGGCTTGCGGCGTGGACGTCGAGGTCTCCGCCATGCTGGTCGCACGCAAGGTTGACGGTGCCCGTGATCCGCACCGTATCGCCGGTCTGGCTGTAGGCGCCATACCGCACGATCTGCGATGCCATCTCCTCCGGCATCCAGACGCCGATCGCCTTGCCCCCATCGAGGACATTCACCCACACCGTCGCGTCGTCGGCACGAAGCGCCTCCCCGATAGCCTCCCCCTCGAACGTCACTTCGTGTCCATCAAGCTCGGCGGCGCGTGCGACGATCTCCGGAACGCGGAGCACTGGCGCGTCGCTCGCGAACGTCGGCGAAGGGCACACGGACCACATCGCCGCCGCCAGGACGAGAAGAACGGCCGCCCAGAACCGCATCACCGTCGCCTCCATCCTAGAACCGGCTGCAGCAGCGTCGCCACAAGCACGAACAAAGCGATGAACTCGAGGCGGCCCGCCCACATCTGCAGGATGTAGGTGATCTTCAGGATGCTCGGCATCGACGGCGAGGTGATGCCCGTCGAAAGCCCGACGTTCGCAGCAGCTGAAACAGACTCGAACACCGATTCGGGGACCCCGTATCCGCAGGCGACGCCCACGACTGCGCCTGTCACGTAGGTGAACACGTACAGCGTCGCGATCATGAGGGCGGACGCCAGCATCTCTGGCTGCAAGACGCGCTGCTTCATGTGGTGGAAGCGAGCCGTCACGATGGCGCTTGGAGGCGCAAGCGCTGCTTTCACCCAGCGAACGACGCCTTTGACGATCAAGCCGACGCGAAGCGACTTGATGCCGCCCGCGGTGGAGGAGGCCATGCCGCCGAACGCCATCGCAAGAACGACCGCCACGAACCCAAGGCCTCCGTAGTCCCGCATCCACTGTGCGGCGTACAGGGTCTGGTGTCCCGTTCCCGTGTTGGCCGACAAGATGTGATAGATGCCTTTGCGCACGACCTCGAAGCCGGAGCCGAACGCCTGCGTGGAAGCAAGGCCGCCAGACACGAGCACGCTCAGCACGAAGATGTTGAGGGCGAGCGTCCGGACCTCGGTGTTCTTGAACAGCTCCCGACGGTCGCCCCGCCAGATGTCGGCGTGGAGGTTGAAGTTGAAGGTCCCCGCGAGCATGAGCATCACGGTCACCCACTCGAACCATGCGCTGTGATAGTACAGCGCGTTCTGCGACTGCGGCCCGAATCCGCCGGTGTCGAACGTCGCGACCGTCACCCAGAACGCATGGAGCGTGGCGCGCACCGCGTCCATGCCTCGAATGAGGTTGAGAATGCTCAGTGCCGTGGTGCCCAAGAGCACGTAGACCGCAGTCACGAACCATATGAACCGCACGGTGTGGATGACGTTCGGCATGATCCGCTCGTCTCTCGCCTCCGCGAGGTACAGCGATACCGCGCCGCCCCCGTGCGCGAGCGCGAATGAGAGAACCGCCACCACGATACCCTGGCCTCCGACCAGGTGCATCAGGTGCCGCCACATGTTGTGTGCGTTCGCGAGGTGATCGAGGTCTTGCACGAGAGTGAGACCTGAGGTGGTGAGCGATGACATGGATTCGAACAGCGCGTCCAGGTATGAGCCGTAGTGCCCCGAGAGAACCAACGGCACTGCAGCGCACAGCGCGGCGAACAGCCATCCCAGCGCCGTGACGATCAAGCCGTTCGAAGCGTTCAGCGACGCGCGTCGGGGAGCGGCAAGCATCAGGACCGACCCGAAGCCGATCGCCAGGCCCGCTCCAGCGAAGTAGTCGAGCGCGGGTCCCCACTCCCCGAGCGCAAGCGCCGTCACCAGGGGCACTGCCATGAGCAAGCCGATGCCGACGACAAGCATCCCGAGGTAGCGGGCGATCACCCTGACGTCGTCACGCGTGCGGTGGACCCACATGCTCGGCAGTCTCCCTAGATGACGGCAGCCAGCACGTACGCCAGCACGACCAGAGCTGAGATGAAGCCAGCGGCAGTGAGCATCTCCAGGAGCAGGCCGCTTCTCCAGTGCTTGTACGGGCTTTGGAACGGGCTGATCTCTGACATGGCGCTCCTCACGAGGCTTTCTAGGCGCTCCGGGCGCTGACGAACATCAAACGTGCTCGCGTTATGGTAGCGCAATCGGCTCGTGGTCCGCTTCAGAGCGCAGCCAGCTCGAGGCGTTGCTGGCCAGAATCGGTCTCGCCGGTGCGGCGCAGCGCGAGGATGGCGACGTCCTCGGTCAGCCGCCCGTCGGCGTACGAGAACAGATCCAGGAAGATCTCCTGAGGAACCTCGCGGGCGGGAGCGTCTGCGCACGCCGCGCATGCGCTCACGAGCCGCCGCGCTCCGAACGGCTCTGCATCCCGCCGTCTCCCAGCGATCGCGCCGTTCGTATACAGCACGAGCAGGTCGCCGACCCTGAGCTCCGCGCTGCGGGAGACGAACCTTCCCGCTGCGCTTGCGCCGAGACCCGGTCCATCGTCTGCGAGCATGAGTGGTTCTTCGCCATCACGAACGAGCACAGGCCCCGGGTGCCCCGCGTTGGCGTACGCCATCGTGCCGGTGGCCAGGTCGATCGAGCAGAAGAACGCGGTTGCGCCAAGACCCGGTTCCGCGTGCCTCGCCACGATGTCGCTGGCGTGAGCAAGCACGCTCGCAGGCGCCGGCAGACGATACGCCTCCGAGCGCATCGCGCTCTTCAGCAGCGCCGCGAACGCCGGCGAGTCGTCGCGCCGCTCGACGACGCTTCCGATCGCGACACCGGCCCGACCCTCGCTCAGCTGCACGATATCGTAGAAGTCGCGGCCGAGCGTCGCCCCGCCCGAAGCGGAGTGGAACAGGTGGCCTACCTCCAGACCGGGCACGGCTTCAGGCGCGGTGAAGAACGCCGATTGCAGCGTGCGCCGCATCGAACGCTCGGCCTCGTACGCCCGAGCGTTCTCGACAGCGAGCGAGAGCGACACCGACAGCTTCTCGGAGGCGTCGAGCACCGCTGCGCTGAATGCGGCCTCGGCGTCCCAGCAGAAGCCGAGCACTGCGGCGGCCTCTCCCCTGTGCAGCACTGGCACCAGCAGCATGGCTCCGATGTCGTGCCGCTCCATGAGCAGCCGTTCGACGGGATCGGCGTCCTCCACCGAGCCGACGGCGACGACGCGCATGCGCTCGGCCGCAAGCCGGGGCAGCGACGGACCGTCGTCCGAGAAGCGAAGGCCGATCATCTCCTCGGGCCAACCGTGCACGTTGCGGAACACCCACCCCGCAGGCCGGCGCTCGGCGATCCAGCTCCAGTCCGCGCCGAACACCTCCGTGGCCTCGACGAGCACGCGCTGCATCGCCTCCTCGGCGTCCAGCGTGGAGAGGATCGTCGCGTCGATGAGGCCCATCGCCCTGCGGATCTCGTCCAGCTCGGCCTCGGCCCGCTTGCGCGCAAGAACGGTCTGGGTCACGTCGATGGCCGTGAACAGCACGTCGTACGGTCCGTCCAGCCGACCAGGGATGGGCAGGTACTCGAGCTGCCAGTATGTGGTCTCGCCCCAAGACGGGGAGTGCTCGTATTCGGGGACGGTGAGAGCTTGACCGGTGTATGCGGCGTCGATGAAACGCACGGCAGACCGTGTGTCGGAAAGGAAGCCGCGGACCGGCATGCCGAGAAGGTCCCACTGCGGCCTCACGTCATCGAGCACGTCTTTGAATGCGCGGTTCATCCACACGAAGCGCATCTCCGCCCCTGACCAGATGGCTGCCGGGAACGACGCTCCTTCGAGCATCTCAGCGACAGCGGCGCGCTGGCGGTCGCACGCACGCGATCGCGGCCCTATGTCGATGCGCTCGCTCGTGTCGGTCTCCTCGAAGGGGAACCTACGCAGCATGTATCGGCTTGATGACGTGTCCGCTCAAGACGAACGTGCCGAACGGCGCAGGGGATACAAGAAGAGTATGGCTCTACCGAGGGAGATGATCGTCATGGCACGAAGGCTCATCGCATTCTGCACGGTGCTTGCCATCCTGGCGCTCGCTGTCACGGCGTGGGGCTGTGCACGGAAGCCCGTCACGTCGACAGAAGACGCGACGGGCTCACGGCCGGCGACCGAAGAGCCGACTGCGCAGCCGCTTCCGCCAGAAGACGGCTCGAGCGAAACGACCGCGCCGCCAGCGGGCGGCAGCGGCTCCTCCACCAGCAAGACGCTCGCGCTGTCGGTGTACTATCCGCGCGGCGAGAAGCTCGGCGTCGTCGTGCGCCAGGTGCCGTACACCAAAGCAGTCGCGACCGCCGCGCTGAACGAGCTGCTCAAGGGGCCGTCGAGCACCGATGCGGCCTACGGCTTCCACACCGAGATACCCGCCGGTACCCGCTTGCGCTCGGTGTCGATCCGCGACCGCGTGGCGACGGTCGACCTCACGGGCGAGTTCGACGATGGCGGCGGCTCGCTCTCGATGTTCATGCGGCTCGCGCAGCTCGTGTTCACGGCCACGCAGTTCGACACGGTCGATGCGGTCACGCTGAAGCTCGATGGCAGGCCCGTGGACGTCTTCAGCGGTGAAGGCATCGTCATCGACCACCCCATGCAGCGCAAAGACTTCGAAGACATGCTGCCTGCCATCTTCGTGGAGTCCCCGAGGCCAGGCGAGTCGGCACGAAGCCCGCTTCGGATCAGCGGAACGGCGAACGTCTTCGAGGCCGTCTTCAAGGCGGAGGTCCGTGATGCCGCCGGCACCGTCGTCGGCTCGAAGACCATCATGGCCTCGTCCGGGACAGGCACGCGCGGCACGTTCGCAGACACCGTGCCGTTCACGGTGACCCGCGTCCAGATGGGCTCGCTCGTCGTGTTCGCGGAGTCGCCGCGGGACGGCTCGCGCATCGACGTGGTGACGATACCGGTCAAGCTCCTCCCGTAGGCCGGCAGCGATCGCACGCGACCAGGTGCGCCGATAGTACAATCGGCGCACCTGCTTCTGTCCGAAGGAGAGACGATGAGCGACCTAGAACGAGACGACCGCGACGCGTACCCGCCGAGCCTGCTCGAGCAGGTCATCGGCGCAGAGGCCGAGTTCCTGGCCGGCGGGCACGGCCACGAGGAGAACACCGTCTCTGCGGTCCGCATCTTCCTCGAGTTCTTGCGAGGATTCGAGTTCTTCACCATCAACCGACCGATGGTGACCGTCTTCGGCTCTGCGCGATTCGGCGAAGACCACGAGCACTACCAGCTCGCGCGCTCGATGGGCCGTGCGCTCGCTGAGAACGGCTACGCCGTGATGACCGGCGGCGGTCCCGGCATCATGGAAGCGGCGAACCGCGGCTGCAAGGAGGCGGGCGGGCTGTCGATCGGCGCCAACATCCACCTGCCGCACGAACAGAAGCCGAACCCGTACCTCGACCGGGTCATGACCTTCGAGCACTTCTTCGTGCGCAAGGTGATGATGGTGAAGTACTCGCGCGCGTTCGTCATCATGCCGGGCGGTTTCGGAACACTCGACGAGCTTTTCGAAGCCATCACGCTCATCCAGACCGGCAAGATGGCCTCGTTCCCGGTCGTCGTCATGGGTTCGCACTACTGGCGGCCGCTCATGCTGTTCTTCCGCGACACGCTCGTAGCGAACGGAACGATCCTGCCTGAGGACCTCGACTACATCTACCTCACCGATGTGGTCGACGACGCCATCGCCTACATCAAGGCGCACCCGCACGGCGCCAACGGAAGCACGCCGTAAGCGAGGCCCGCGCCGGAGCTCGGCGACAGGCCTCGCGTGCCGTGCGCTTACACGGCCTCTTCGAACGCACGCTCGAACTGGCTCGTGTACAGGTCGTAGTAGAAGCCGCCTCGAGCCATCAGCTCCGCGTGGTTCCCCTGCTCGACGATGCGACCGTTGTCCATGACGATGATCGTCTCGGCGTTGCGTACCGTTGACAGGCGGTGCGCGATCACGAAGCTTGTGCGGCCCTTCATGAGTGTGGCCATCGCGCGCTGGATGAGCACCTCGGTTCGCGTGTCGACCGAGCTCGTGGCCTCGTCCAGGATGAGGATCTCCGGATCCGCAAGAAACGCGCGGGCGATGGTGAGCAGCTGTCGCTCGCCCTGCGAGATGTTGGCGGCGTCATCGTCGATGCGCGTGTCGTACCCCTCGGGAAGCGTCCGCACGAAGTGGTCGACGTGCGCCGCTTCGGCCGCCGCGATGATCTCCTCTTCTGTGGCGCCTTCCTTGCCGTACGCGATGTTCTCGCGGATGGTGCCGCCGAAGAGCCACGTGTCTTGCAGGACCATGCCGAACAAGCGCCTCAGGTCATCGCGCGCCATATCGCGGACATCCACGCCGTCGATGCGGATCGCGCCCTCGTCCACGTCGTAGAAGCGCATCAAAAGGTTCACGAGGGTCGTCTTGCCGGCGCCGGTCGGCCCGACGATCGCCACGGTATGACCCGGCTCGACGACGAGGTTCAGGTCCTCGATGAGCGGCTTGTCGGGAACGTACCGGAACGAGACGTGGTCGAACTCCACGCGCCCATGCACTTCGGGAAGCTTCACGGGCTGTACAGGATCGGGCGTTTCCTCAGGCTCGTCCAGGAGTTCGAACACGCGCTCGGCCGACGCGACGGTCGACTGCAGCACGTTGGCGATGCTCGCCGTTTGGACGATCGGCTGTGTGAACTGCTGCGAGTACTGGATGAACGCCTGCACGTCGCCGAAGCTCAGCGTGCCGTGCGCGACGCGGACGCCACCGATGACGCAGATCGCCACGTAGTTCAGTTTGTTGATGAAGTTCATCGACGGCTGGATGATGCCCGAGATGAACTGCGCCTTGAAGCTTGCGTCGTAGACCTGCGCGTTGAGCTCGTCGAACCGCTCGATGGCCTCCTTCTGCCGCCCGAAGACCTTCACGATCGCGTGGCCGGTGTGCATCTCCTCGACGTGGCCGTTGAGCGCACCGATGCGCTCCCACTGGCGGGAGAACTGCACCTGCGAGCGCTTCGCGATCATGATCGTCACCAGGACGGACAGCGGAACGGTGACGAGCGATATCAGCGCCAATATCCAGCTGATCGAGAACATCATCGCCAGCACGCCGATGATCGTCAGCAGCGCCGTGATGAGCTGCGTCATCGCCTGTTGCAGCGTCTGCGCGATGTTGTCGATGTCGTTCGTCACGCGGCTCAGGACGTCTCCGCGCGGGTGGTTGTCGAAGTACTTGAGCGGGAGCCTGGCGAGCTTCTCGTCCACCCGTGCGCGCATGTCGTAGACGACCCGCTGCGACACGCCTGCCATGAGGTAGCCCTGCGCCCACTGGAAGAGCGCAGAGAGCAGGTACAGCGCTGCGATCGTCGTGAGGATGCCCTGCAGCTTGTCGAAGTCGATGCCATGGCCCGGCTTCACGTTCATGTTCGCGAGCATGTCCACGAGGCGGTCCTGGCCCTTCTGGCGCATCATCTCCACGACCTGCGCCTTGGTGACCCCAGCAGGCATCTTCTTGCCGATGACGCCCTCGAAGATGACGTTCGTCGCCTTGCCGATGACCTTGGGAGCGGCGACGCTGAGCGCGACGCTCGCTGCGGCCAAGAGGACCACGAGGCCGATCGTGAGCGCCTGCGGCCGCAGCAGCACCGCAAGACGCTTCAGCGAGCTGCGGAAGTCTTTCGGCTTGGCGACCGGAGCCATCCCCATGTGCCCGCCCGGCCCGAAACCGCGCCCAGGACCAGGCCCCGCTCCGGGGCGCGGAGCGATCTTCACGTCGTCACGAGCGTTCTCGGTCATGCTATCTCCTCAAGCGTCAGTTGAGACTCGACGATCTCGCGGTAGGTCTCGCACGAATCGAGCAGTTCCTTGTGCACGCCGATGCCGACCACGCGGCCCTGATCGAGCACGACGATGCGGTCCGCGTCCATGATCGTGCTCACGCGCTGCGCCACGATGATCACGGTCGCGCCCTTGGTCTCGTGACGGAGCGCGCGCCTGAGCTTCGCGTCCGTCTTGAAGTCGAGCGCCGAGAAGCTGTCGTCGAAGATGTACACGTCCGGCCGCTTGACGAGGGCCCTCGCGATCGCAAGGCGCTGGCGCTGGCCGCCGGAGACCGAGACGCCGCCTTGCGCGACCGGGGTCTCAAGGCCCTGCGGCATTGCCTCAACGAACTCGCGGGCCTGAGCGACCTCCAGCGCGTGCCACAGCTCTTCGTCAGTCGCGTCAGGCTTGCCGAAGCGCAGGTTGTCCGCGACCGTTCCTGAGAACAGGAACGCCTTCTGCGGCACGAAGCCGATCTTGGTCCACAGCTGTTCCCGTGGCATCTCGCGCACATCGACGCAGTCGACGAGGACGCGCCCTTCTGTGGCGTCGTAGAAGCGAGGAATCAGGTTGATGAGCGTGGACTTCCCGCTTCCGGTCGAGCCGACGATCGCCGTCACTTCCCCTGGCGCAGCCGCGAACGAGACGTCGCACAGCACGGAATGCTCAGCGCCAGGATACCGGAAGCCGACGTGCTCGAATGCGACGAAGCCGCACTCTCCGGACTCCGGCGCTGGATTCTCGGGGTCTTTGATCGAAGGCTCGGTCTCCAGCACCTCGACGATGCGCTCGGCCGACGCGGCCGCACGCGGCACCATCGCGAACATGATGACCGCCATCATCACCGAGATGAGGATCTGCATCATGTAGGCGATGAACGCGGTGAGGTTGCCGACCTGCATCGCTCCGGCATCGACCCGCTTGGCGCCGAAGAGGAGGATCGCCACGACGGTCATGTTGAAGATGGTCATCATCGCCGGCATGACCGTCGCGAACAGCCGCTGCACGCGCACCGTGGTCTGTGTGAGATCCGCGTTGACCTCCTGGAACCGTCGGCGCTCGTGCTCGGTCCGCACGAATGCGCGGATCACGCGCACGCCTGCCAGGTACTCGCGCACGACCTGGTTGATGCGGTCTGTCTTGACCTGGACCTTCCGGAAGAGCGGGAGCGCCTTGCTCATCGCAAGGCCGACGACGAGACCCATGAGGGGGATGACCACAAGGAGCAGCCCTGACAAGGGCACGTCCTGCCGCAACGCCATGATGATGCCGCCTATCGCCATCACGGGCGCGAGGATCATGATGTTCAGCCCGAGAACCGCGAGCATCTGCACCTGCTGCACGTCGTTGGTGTTGCGCGTGATGAGCGACGCCGTGCCGAACCGGTTGAGCTCGGCCGCAGAGAAGCTCTCCACCGCGCGGAAGACCGCGCTCCGCAGATCTCGACCGAAGGCCATGGCGGTTCTTGCGCCAAGGTAGACGGCCACGACGGAGACGATGCCGAGCACGAGGGTCACGCCGACCATGATGCCGCCCGTGCGCAGTATGAAGTCGACATCTCCCTTGGCGATTCCCTTGTTGATGATCTCGGCGTTGAGGTCGGGAAGGTACAAGTTGGCGATCGCCTGGATCACCAGCAGCAGCACGACCAGGGCTATCTGCTTCCAGTACGGTCGCAAGAACCGGAAAAGCTTGCGCATCTCACTCCTCGTTTCCCGCGGAACGCTTCTCTGCCCGCCACAGCGGCAACCACTGAGCGACGTTTTCTCCAAGCCGCTCCATGAGCTCCACGAACGTCGTCATCTCCTCTTCGGTGAACCCGTCGAACATCGTCTTCATGTGGTCGGCGAACACCTCTCCGAGCGCCCGGGCGGCCTCACGGCCTTGGTCCGTCGGCCAGATCCTCATCAAGCGCTGATCGGCGGCGTCCGGCCGTCGTTCGACGAATCCTGCGCGCTCCATCTTCTGCAGCATGGCCGTCACGGTCGGCGGCGAGACGTGCAACCGGTCGGCAAGCTCGCGCTGGCTGAGACCCGGCGTCGACGCGACTATGAACAGGCACGCCGCCTGGCCCGGATGGACACCCGCGCCCTCGAAGACCGTGAACGCCAACTGGCGATAGAGCGTCATGACGCGCTTGAGCGAACGGAAGGCGGCGTACAAGTGCGGATCGACGCCTGCCGCCTGCGCGACCTCCCACTCGTCATCGAACGGCGGGGAGCCTTCTGGATCGTCGATGCGCGAACACGGCACAGCGATTCCTTTCGTTAGCATGCTAACCGTTAGCATACTATCTTTTGCGTGAGCGACTGTCAACGAAGGCGGCTCCGGGAATCCCGGAGCCGCCTGCCATCCGAGCTACGAGGGCGTCACTTCTTTCCGATCTCTACCTTCGTGGTCTTCGGCTTTGCGCTCGCAAGAGCTTTCGGCACGCGAATCGCAAGCACGCCGTTCTCGAAGCCGGCTTCGATGGAGCTGGGATCGACGCCCTCGGGCAGAGCGATCGTGCGCTCGAACGCGCCGTAGCAGGTCTCGCACAGAAGCCAGCTCTCGTCCTTCTCCTCGAGCGACGCTTTGCGCTCGCCTTTGATCGTCAGCACGTTGTCAGTGACCTCGACCTCGACGTCGTCGGGAGACACCCCCGGCAGCTCAGCGAGCACCACGATGTCGTCGCCGCTCGCCTTGACGTCGATCTTCGGCATCCACGCCACGGCCTCGACCCGCGCCTCGCTCTCACGCGGCGCGCTTCCGAGCCGCGCAAGGATCTGCTCCATCTCGCGCTGCATCCTCAGCATCTCGCCGAACGGATCCCACTTCGCTATCGCCATGCGTATCACCTCCTGCGCTTCGGCCCGCGACCATGGCCTGCCGCGGTCCTACCGGGACTCGTGCCTGACGGCGCGGATCCCAATCTCGTCTCCGATCACGTCTATGATGACCGTGTCGCCTTCGCGCACCTCGCCTGCGACGAGGGCTTTGGCGATTCGGTCGACGACCTCCCGCTGGATGACACGCTTGAGCGGCCGCGCTCCGTACACCGGGTCGAACCCGTCGATAGCGATGCGCTCGAGGGCCGCCGGCTCGATCTGGAGCGTGATACGGCGCTCGGCGAGCCTGAGCGTGACGCGCTCCAGCTGCAGCTGCGCGATCTCCGCCACCTGCTCCATCGTCAGCGGGTGGAAGACCACGATGTCGTCGATGCGGTTCAAAAACTCCGGCCTGAATGTCTGGCGGAGCACCTCTTCCACCGCGGCCTTCATCTGCTCGTAATCGCCGCTCTTGGCGAGCTCGGTGACGTACTGGCTGCCGACGTTGCTCGTCATGATGATGATCGTATTGCGGAAGCTCACGGTGCGGCCCTGACCGTCGGTGAGGCGCCCGTCGTCGAGCACCTGGAGCAGCACGTTGAAGACCTCCGGGTGCGCCTTTTCGATCTCATCGAGCAGCACGACGCTGTACGGACGACGGCGCACCGCCTCGGTGAGCTGGCCGCCCTCCTCGTAGCCGACATAGCCAGGCGGCGCACCGATCAGCCGCTGCACGCTGAACTTCTCCATGTACTCGCTCATGTCGATGCGCACCATGTTGCGCTCGTCGTCGAAGAGGAACTCCGCGAGCGCGCGCGCGAGCTCGGTCTTGCCGACGCCGGTCGGGCCGAGAAAGAGGAACGAGCCCAGCGGACGGTTCGGGTCTGACAGCCCCGCCCGCGCTCGCCGGATGGCGTTGGCAACGGCCGCGACGGCCTCGTCCTGGCCGACCACCCGCTTGTGCAGCAGCTCTTCGAGGTGCACGAGCTTCTCCATCTCGCCTTCGAGGAGCTTCGAGACGGGAATGCCGGTCCAGGAGCTCACCACCTCGGCGATCTCGCTTTCGGTGACCTCCTCTTTGAGCATGGCCTCGCCGGACTGCAGCTGTTTGAGCCGTTCGTCGGCCTCGGCAAGCTTGCGCTCGATCTCAGGGATGCGGCCGTAGCGGATCTCGGCGGCCCGCTGCAGGTCGCCGTCACGCTCGGCCCGCTCGGACTCGATCTTCGCTTCGTCTAGCTCGGCCTTCAGGCGCTGGACCTCGGCGATCACGGACTTCTCGCTCTCCCAACGCGCCTTGAGGCCCGTGAGCTTCTCAGTGAGCTCGGCCATCTCCGCGCGCAGCGCCTCCAGCCGCTCCTTGCTCGCCTCGTCCTTCTCCTTCATGAGCGCCTGCTCCTCGATCTGGAGCTGGCGCAGCTTGCGATCGAGCTCGTCGATCTCGGTGGGCATCGAGTCGATCTCCATGCGCAAGCGGCTGGCGGCCTCGTCGATGAGGTCGATGGCCTTGTCCGGCAAGAAGCGATCGGTGATGTAGCGGTCCGAAAGCATCGCAGCCGCCACGATGGCGCCGTCGGTGATGCGCACGCCGTGGTGCACCTCGTACTTCTCTTTCAGTCCGCGGAGGATCGCGATGGTGTCCTCGACGCTCGGCTCACCCACGAACACCGGCTGGAAGCGTCGCTCGAGCGCAGCGTCCTTCTCGATGTGCTCCCGGTACTCGTCGAGCGTCGTCGCGCCGATCGCGTGCAGCTCGCCGCGGGCGAGCGCCGGCTTGAGCATGTTCGATGCGTCCATCGCGCCTTCGGCCGCACCGGCGCCGACGAGGGTGTGCAGCTCGTCGATGAACAGGATGATGCGGCCTTCGGCGTTCTGCACTTCGCGCAAGACGGCCTTCAGCCGGTCCTCGAACTCGCCGCGGTACTTCGCGCCCGCCACCATCGCGCCTAAGTCGAGCGCGATGATCTCCTTGTCCTTCAACGTCGCCGGGACGTCTCCAGCGACGATGCGCTGCGCGAGACCCTCGACGATAGCGGTCTTGCCGGTGCCCGGCTCGCCGATGAGGACTGGGTTGTTCTTCGTCCGCCGCGAAAGCACCTGGATGACCCGCCGGATCTCCGCGTCGCGACCGATCACCGGGTCGAGCTTGCCCTCGCGCGCCGCCGCCGTGAGATTCCGGCCGAACCGCTCGAGCGCTTGGAACTGCGCCTCGGGATTCTGATCGGTCACGCGCGCGCCGGCCCGAAGCTCTTCGATGGCGGCCGCAAGCCGCGGAGCCGTGACGCCGTGCACGCTCAGGATGCGGCTGGCTTCTCCGCCCTCCTCGACGATGCCGAGCAGCAGGTGTTCTGTCGACACGTACGCGTCTTTCAGCTTCTCGGCGTGCTTGAAGGCGCTGTTCAGAACCGTGTTAAGGCGCGGCCCGATGCCTGCCGGCCCGGCGGCGCCGGGACCGGAAACCTTCGGCATCTTGGCGATGGCCGATGCGACCTCGGCCTCCACGAGGTCGGGGTCCGCACCGACCTTCTGCACGATCGGCCGCACGATGCCCTCGGCGGCGTCAAGCAACGCCTTGAGCAGATGCTCTGGCTCTATCACCTGCGAAGAGGCCTCGTCGGCGATGCCCTGCGCCGCCTGGAGCGCCTCTTGCGCTTTCACTGTCAGTTTGTCCAACCTCATGTCTCATCAGCTCCTTCGAGCGCCCAAGCGCCCGCGTTCCATTCCGTCTCGGCCGCACCGGCCGTCACCGCAGCGTTCAAGCCGGCGCCGCGCGCCCCTTCAGCAGGCGTGACCACGCCCACGCCAGGAGCCGTCATACCGGCCCACCGGGTATTTCCCCGGCCCGGACGCCTTCGAGCCAGCGGATGAATCCGCTTCGACGATCGCCCATCATCCGTCCCTCCGGACGATGCCGCCCCGTGGGACGTGCACGATGTCCGCTCGCATGCTCTGGCGGACACGCTGGATCTCGATGGCGAGCCGCCGCTCCGCCTGGCTGACCTCAGCGCGAGCCTGCTCGAGCTCTGCCTGCAGCCGCTCGATCCGGTCCTCGAGCTCCAAGATCCGCACCACGCCTGCGAGGTTGACGCCCTCGTCTTGCGTCAGGCGCTGGATCAGCCGGAGACGCTCGATGTCCGCGTCGGAGTACAAGCGCGTGTTGCCAGCCGAGCGCTTCGGCTTGATCAGGCACTTGCGCTCGTAGATGCGAAGCGTCTGCGGGTGCATGCCTGCAAGCTGGGCCGCCACGCTGATCATGTACAGCGGCCGCTCCTTGTGGCCCCGTTGGCTCCTCATCGCTTGCCTCCTTCGTCATTCACCGGATGTGCGAACGGACGTCTTCGGTGTAGACCCGCGCGAACTCCTCCAGGAGCTCGCGTTGACGCGCCGTCAGTTTCGTCGGCACTCTCACGCGAACCCTGACCTTCAAGTCGCCCGCCCCTTTGCCCTTGAGCCGCGGCGCTCCTTTCTTGGGAATCCTCAGCACCTTGCCGTCCTGCGTGCCTGCCGGGATCTTGAGCTTCACCCGCTCGCCTGCCGGCGTAGGGACCGTGACCTCGGTGCCGAGAGCCGCTTCCGCGATCGTCACGGGCAGCTCGATCACCACGTCAGCGCCGTCACGCGTGAAGTAGGGGTGCGGCTTGACGTGCGTCACCACGTACAGATCGCCTGGAGGGCCGCCGGCGGCGCCGGGTTCGCCCTTGCCCTTGAAACGCAGCTTGCTTCCGTCCGTGACACCGGCGGGGATGTTCACGGTCACTGGCTTCACGCGCGTGACCGTTCCGCGACCTTTGCAGGTGCTGCACGGCTGCTCGACGATCGTGCCCTCACCACCGCATCGAGGACAGGGCCGCGAGAACGCGAACAGCCCCTGCCCCTGCGTGACGTGCCCGGAGCCCTTGCAGGTCGGGCACGTCGTTCGGCCCGTTCCCGGCCTCGCGCCCGTGCCGTGGCACGTCGAGCACGTCTCGTCACGCCGCACGTCGACCTTCGTCGAGATGCCGCGAAGCGCCTCGTCGAACGAAAGCGTCACGTCGTACTGCAGGTCTGCGCCTCGCCGAGCCGTCGCTGTCCGAGCGCGACCCGTGCTCGCCCCGAATCCGGAGAACAGGTCCCCGAACAGGTCGCCGAGGTCTCCGACGTCGCCGACGTGCGTATAGGTGAACCCGCCCGGCCAGGCGCCTGCGCCGCCCGCCGAAGCCCCAGCTCCAGGCGGGACGTTGCCGCCGAAGTATTGGCCGAACTGGTCGTACTGCTTGCGCTTCTCGGGGTCCGACAAGACCTCGTACGCCTCGTTGATCTCCTTGAAGCGCTCTTCGCTGCCGCCCGCGTCGGGATGGTGCTTCCGCGCCTGCTTCCGGAAGGCCTTCTTGATCTCCTCTTGCGTGGCGTTCTTGCTCACGCCGAGTATGTCGTAGTAGTCCTTGGCGGCAGCCATGGCCTACTCCTTCGCCGCCTGGCCTCCGACGCTCACGACGACCATCGCGGGCCGAATGATCCTGCCCGCAAGCGAATAGCCCTTCTGATAGACCTCCAACACCGTTCCTTCGGGCACGCTTGCATCCTCGCGCTGCCCGACCGCCTGGTGCCGCGCAGGGTCGAACGGCTGGCCGAAGGGGTCGATCGCCTCGACACCTTCTTTGGCGAGCACGCCGAGCATCTGCTTGTGCACCATCTCCACGCCTTGCAGCAGCTGCTTGAGGTCGCCGCCTGCCGTCACATGGTCGATGGCGCGCTCGAGGTTGTCGAGCACGGGCAGGAGCTCGACGATGATCCGCTCACCGGCGCGAGCGGCCATCTCGGCCTGGTCGCGCGCGACGCGCTTGCGGTAGTTCTCGAACTCCGCACGCACGCGCTGCGCCGTCTCAAGGTGCTCGGCGGCCTCCTGGCGCGCCGCCTCCAACTCCGCTTGCAGCTGATCGCCGCGCAAGTCGAGCTCCGCCCCAAGGTCCGCCTCGAGCTCGGGGTCGAGCGGAGCGGACGCTGCGGAGACGTCCTCGCGGACCGCCTCCGCAGCGCGATCGTCGCGCCGTTCGTGCTCCGAAACCGGCCCGCCGCCGGAGCCCGTGTGCTTCCGCTCGGCCATGGCTACTTCTCCTCGTCCACGACCTCGAAGTCAGCGACCTCTTCCTCGCCCTGCTCAGACGCAGTCTCGGCGCTGCCGGCCTCGCCGCTGGGCGGAGCCTGGTGGTACGCGATCTCTGCCAGCTTGAACGACGTCTGCTGCAGACGTTCGGTGGCCTTGCGGATGGCGTCCAGATCGCTTCCCTCGAGCGCCTTCTTCACCTCCGCGATGGCCTCCTCGCACGCGCTCTTGGTCTCGGCCGGCACCTTGTCGCCCAGGTCCTTGAGCGACTTCTCAGTCGCGTACACGAGCGTGTCGGCGTTGTTGCGGACTTCGACCTCTTCGCGCTTGCGACGGTCTTCTTCGGCGTGCGCCTCGGCCTCGCGAACCATCCGCTCGACCTCTTCATCCGACAGCGCAGTCGTGCCGGTGATGGTGATCTTCTGTTCCTGGCCGGTGCCCAGGTCCTTCGCGCTGACGTTCACGATGCCGTTCGCGTCGATGTCGAACGTGACCTCGATCTGCGGCACGCCGCGCGGCGCAGGCGGGATGTTCGTGAGGTGGAACCGGCCGAGCGTCTTGTTGTCGGCCGCCATCTCACGCTCGCCCTGAAGGACGTGGATCTCCACGCTCGTCTGGCCATCCGCCGCGGTAGTGAAGATCTCGCTCTTGCGGGTCGGGATCGTCGTGTTGCGCTCGATCAGCTTCGTCATGACGCCGCCGAGCGTCTCGACGCCGAGCGAGAGAGGCGTCACGTCGAGCAGCAGGATGTCCTTGACGTCGCCCGCAAGCACGCCGCCCTGGATGGCTGCGCCGAGCGCCACGACCTCGTCCGGGTTCACGCCCATGTGCGGATCCTTGCCGGTGAGCTGCTTCACGAGCTCCTGGACCGCCGGCATGCGCGTCGAACCGCCCACGAGGATGACGTGGTCAATGTCAGACTTCGACAGACCGGCGTCTTTGATGGCCTGCTCGACCGGTTTGCGGCACCTGTCCAGCAGGTCCGATGTGATCTTCTGGAACTCCGCGCGCGTGAGCGTGTAGTCCAGATGCTTCGGGCCGGTCTGGTCAGCCGTGATGAACGGGATGTTGATCTGCGTCGACTGCATCGACGACAGCTCCATCTTCGCCTTCTCGGCGTGCTCCTTGAGCCGCTGGAGCGCCATCTTGTCCTGATGCAGGTCGATCCCGTGGTCGGCCTTGAACTTGTCTGCGAGCCAGTCGATGATCCGCTGGTCCCAGTCATCGCCGCCGAGGTGGTTGTCGCCAGAGGTCGACTTCACCTCGAAGACGCCCTCGCCGATCTCGAGGATCGACACGTCGAAAGTGCCGCCACCGAGGTCGAACACGAGGATGGTCTGGTCCTGGCCCTTCTTGTCGAGACCGTACGCGAGCGCAGCTGCGGTCGGCTCGTTGATGATGCGCTTCACCTCGAGGCCGGCGATCTTGCCAGCGTCCTTGGTCGCCTGGCGCTGCATGTCGTTGAAGTACGCCGGCACCGTGATGACGGCCTCAGTGACCGGCTCGCCAAGGTACGCCTCCGCGTCGGCCTTCAGCTTCTGGAGGATCATCGCTGAGATCTCCTCCGGCGTGTACTGCTTGCCCTCGACTTCGACGACGGCGCGGCCGTCTTTGCCCTTGACGACTTTGTACGCCACCGTCTTGCGCTCCGACTCGACCTCCTCGAAGCGCCGTCCGATGAACCGCTTGATGCTCTTGATGGTGTTCTCGGGGTTCGTGATCGCCTGGTTCTTCGCCGCCTTGCCGACGATGCGCTCGCCGTTCTTGCGGAACGCGACGACCGACGGCGTCGTGCGGTCGCCCTCAGCGTTCACGATGATGGTCGGCTCGCCACCTTCCAGCACCGCCATCGCCGAGTTCGTCGTCCCGAGATCGATGCCGATTATCTTGCCCATGTCCTGCCTCTCCTTCCGAGTCCGCGCGTGCGCGGTCGTTGTCTGTCTCCTCGCAACGGGCATCATACCCGCTTTTCGCTCCTGCGACTCTACAATCTAAGTGCATTAGTGTCAAGTTTTCTAAAACGACCTGGCTTATGATACCCAGCTCGCCCTCCGTCTAATCGTTGGCACGCGCGGGAACGACGAGGGCCAGCAAGATGTCTCGATGATTCCTGTCTTCCGCCTCTTTACACGCACTGGCGCGTCGGATACTGTACGTCGCGGTTTGGCCCGCCCACGTCATCTGCGTTCGGGGGGCGTCTACGACGAAGGAGGAGCACATGCCTCGACCCATCATCGATCCTGAAGAGTGCTCGGGCTGCGGGATCTGCGTGGACGCATGCCCTGAAGGCGTCCTTGAGCTCGTGGACGACGTTGCCGAACCGGTGAACGAGGACGACTGCACGGGGTGCGCGACCTGCATGGAGGAATGCCCGATGGGCGCGATCGTGGAGATCGAAGAGGACTGAGACCTCGCAGCATCGTGTTCCGAGCACTGGGCGCCATCGCACGGCGCCCAGTGCTATTTTCCGGGTCCTCAGCTTCTGACGAGCGCCTTCATCTGACGCCACACGACGCGCTTGGCCGCTTCGTCAACGAGCGCTGCCGAGAAGTCGTCCGTTGCAAGCAGGATGTGCCCGGGCAGGTGGACGGGCACGCCTGGCTTGAGCGCCTCTGTGCCGAAAGCGGCGGCGACATCGCCGGCGGCGACCGCGTCGAGCGCGAGCACGAGCTCAGCCTCCACGGCCTCGGCCAGCTCGCGGACCCGCCTCGCCACTGCGTCCGGGTGCTCCTCGGCCTCCGCCGAGGGCCTGCTCGCCATGCAGAACGGGTCGCCCTCGACGCCGAGCGCTGCGAGCGCCTTCCGGAGGGCCTCGCCGTCCTTTCCCCCGAACACGCGCCCGGCGACAGCGTCGGCCTCGGTCGGATGGCCCTTCACGGCCAGCACCGCGCTGTACGCCGGAGCAGACGACGCCGCGCGCCGACGCCCCGGCACGAGCGACTCCGCACGCTTCACCTCGGCCGCGAGCTTGGCCTGCCAGAGGTGGGCGGCGCCGACGTGCTCCTCCTCAGCCGGCATCACACGCTCCTGGCGAACCACTGCACGGTCATCGCAAGCCCGGTTTCCAGAGGGACGCGCGCCTCCCAACCGAAGACGGACCGCGCCTTGACCGGATCGAGAGCGCTCCTAGCGATGTCGCCCTCCCGCGCAGGCGCATGCTCGACCGGCCCTGCGTAGCGCGTCGCCGCGCGCAGGTGCGCGACCAGCGTGTCGAGCGACGTCTCGGATCCGGTCGAGATGTTGTAGGCTGGACCGTCTTCACCCTCGCCCGCGAGCGGTTCCGGCGATTCGAGCGCAGCGAGGATGGCGCTCACCACGTCTCCCACGTAGATGAAGTCGCGGGTCTGGGAGCCGTTCCCGAAGACGATCGGTGCGCGTCTCGCCGACATCGCCGCCGAGAAGATCGCCACCACTCCGCCTTCGCCGCGCCAGTCCTGCCGCGGCCCGTACACGTTCGAGAACCGCAGCGATGCGAAGTCCACGCCGCTGCCGCGGAGCTCCTCTGCGAGCACGCGCTCCGCCTCGAGCTTCGATGCGCCGTACGGGTTCGCCGGCCGCTTCGCTGCCGTCTCGCGCAGCGGCAGCTCCGCCGGCTCGCCGTACACGGCGGCAGACGACGCCGAGATCACCCGCGACGCGCCGCACGCCTTCGCTGTCTGCGCGACCGCCCGCGTCCCATCGACGTTGATGCGCCGGTCGCGCGCGGGGTCGTGGATCGATGCAGGAACGCTCGTCTGCGCGGCGAGGTGGACGATCGCCTCGGGACGGATCGCGACCACAGCGTCGGCGAACCCGTCGCTCGTGATGTCGAGCGTCCGCATCATCGCCGCCGGGTGGAGGTTCTCGAACCGCCCGGTAGAAAGGTCGTCGATCACGTGCACCTCGTGGCCCCCACCGAGAAGCGTCCACACGAGATTCGACCCTACGAACCCGGCCCCGCCGGTCACAAGCACGCGCATCTGCATCTCCTCACTCGCCGGTCGTGTCATTCACTGAAGCGCCCACCATCTTCGCACGAACCACGATCCTGTACCGGGCGCTGTACGGCGGATGGCACGCGGTCAGCGTGAGCGACGGAGTGTCCGTCGTGTCGAAGACCTCCACCTGGTCGGGGCGCACGACGAAGACGCGCTCGACCACGTACCGGTAGGTCGTGTACGGCGCGACGAGCACGATCGCGTCCCCCGGCTTGACGCGGTCGATCCGCCGGAACGGGGCACCGTACGTGGTCCGGTGGCCCGAGATCCCGCAGTTGCCCGTCGGCCCGGGGACGTCCGTGTACGGCGCCCATCCGGGGCCCCGCGTCAGGTCGCGCGGAGCGACTCCTCTTACGACCACAGCGTCAAGTCCCATCGCGTCACAAACGAGACGCGCGAACGCCTCCCCTTCACGAAGCGCTGCCCAGTAGGCCGCATCGTTCTTCCACGCACTGAAGTCGAGCGTGGTCGTCACCTCATGAGAGATGGCCAAAGCTGACAGGGCCGGGGACTCCGCACGAAGCACCTGCTGCGCGCGTTCCGCGAGCAAATCCGTCACGCCGTAGTAGGCCAGGATGCCGAGGGCCACGCCGAAGAACCAGTTGCTCATGAGGCGCGTGCGCGAAACGGCGCGAGCGGATCGCTGCGGTGTCTCTGCCGCGTTCTCGCTCGTACCTTCGAATACTGTCCGCGCCATCGTCATCCTCGCTAAAGCGGGACATCGCCGCTGCCGATACTGCAAGTGTACGGCGATTGAGAAGCGAATACCGGGCGAACCCCGAAAAAGGCACCTCCGCTGAAAGGCGGACGACGCAAAGCCACGGGTCTACAGGAGGCCACCCTCCCAGGACAGCCGGGCTGCCGAGGCAGAGCGCTGGCACGAACGCCGGCCCGAACCCTCAAGAGGCCTTCTCGGGGGGTTCGGGCCGGTTTCGCGCTCTGGCTCGAAAAGGGGCGTTCGAGATGAAGCAGGCAACGAAGAGCCGCACCAGGCTCATGACCCTCGCGGTGGTCGCCGCGGTCGCCATCGCGGCGAGCGCAGTGGCCGTCCTGCCGAGCGACAGCGCATCGGCACGTCTGGCGATCGGGACGACTATCGAGGCCGCGCAACCGGCGATCCCAGCGGTGACGTTCGAGGACGTCGCGCTCGTGCCGGCCGCCGCGTGGAAGCAGCCGACGCCTGTGGCAGTCGCTGAGCCGAGCGGCGCGGTGCCCAAGCCCGCTGGTACGGCGTCCACCGCGTCGAAGCCGAAGACCGTCAGCACGCGGCCAGCGACCTCCTCGGGTGACGAGCTCTCCGAGGCGCGGCGGATCCTGGCCGGGCTGATCGCGAAGTACCCGATCCTCAAGGGGACGACGGTGAGCTTCGGCGATACGAAGGGCTACCAGGCGATCTGCTACTACAAGTCCGGACGCATCGTCATCAACCCCAACCACACTGCGAGCCTGTCCCGCATCCTCAACCACGAGGTGTGGCACATCATCGACTGGCGGGACAACGGTCGCATCGACTGGGGCGAGAACGTGCCGCCGCGGTGAGTCGAGCACCGAAAGCGCAGCGCCACGAAAGCGGGGGCCGCGGATGCGGCCCCCGCTTTCGTGGCGCTGACGCGCCTGCCCCTACTCCTGAGCCCGCCTGCGGATCGCGATGCCGAACACCGCTGCAAGCGTCGCTGCGATGACGAGCAACGTGATGCCGCCGCCGGTGAATGGCAGGAACGGCTCTTCGGTGGTGACCCGCACCGTCCAGGATGACTCGTGGTCGCCGGGGTTGATCACGGCGACGTTGCGGATGTTCGTCGTCCCTTCAGACAACTCGGTCGAGATGCGCATCGTGTAGGTGATGGTCCTGGTCTCACCGGGGCCCAGCGGAACGGTGTCGATCCACACGAGCGTCCCATCGACGACGGCGCCGCCAGCGGTGTCGACGGGCGTGAGGTACCGCTCGTCGTAGTCATCGACGATCCGCACGGAGTCGATCACGCCGCCGCCTATGTTCGAGTACGTCAGCGTGTACGTGACAAGGTCGCCGGCGTCGGCGACGGACCTGTCCGCGCGCTTCACGATCTCGGTGTCGGTGAACGGCAGGAACTCCTCTTGGTTGCCGAAGTCGAGGTCCGAGACCGCAGCGCCGTTGCTCACCACGAAGGTTCCCTCAGGAGCTGCCGTCTGCGTCCAGCCGTCCTGCTGCTCCTCCGCCACGTAGTACGTGCCGGGAAGCAGGCCGTCGAACGAGTAGGAACCGTCCTCGCCGGTCACTGCGACGTCGTACAGCACGAACCCAGGCGCCGCATCCGGCAGCGAGACAGGCTCCATACCGCCGTTGGGCGACTCGCGGTACAGACCGATCGTCCAGCCGGGGAGACCGACCTCATCGGGTTTGTCCCACACGCCGTTGCCGTCGTCGTCAGAGAACTTGTGGCCGGACACGCTCGCGGTGTATGTGAAGGAGTTCGTGGTGTCGCCGTCGAGGACTTCGCCTTCGGTGACGCCCAGAAGCACCTCTTCCCCGTCCTGAGCGGCGTACCACGACACGTTGCCGATCTCGTACGGATACGCGACCTCGACCGACGCCGCGTACGGCCCGGATCCGGTGAGGTCGATCCGCATGGACTCACCGTTGAGCGTGAATTCCACGAAGAACGTGACGCCCGCTGGAGCCGAATCGAACGTGAGCTCGAAAGTCTTGGTGTACAGCACCTTGTGGTTGCCGAAATCGGCGTCCTCTACGACGGTGCCGTTCTCGATGACGAGGTCGCCATCAGGCGCGTCCGTCATCTGCCATCCCGGCTGTCCGACTTCCTCGACCCGGTACGTGCCCGGCAGCAGGCCGGTGAAGGAGTACCAGCCGCCTTCGCCGGTCACCGTCTCAGCGACAGGAGTCCACGTGTACGGAAGCACGAGCGGCTGCACGCCGTCGACCGGCGGCATCGTCGAGCGCCGGTAGAGCTTGATGGTCCAACCAGCAAGCCCGTCCTCGCTCTCCTCCCACGAGCCGTTGGCATTGAGGTCTTCGTACTTGTGGCCCGAGATCGAGCCGGGGCCGTGCTCCCAGCTGTTGGTCATGGGGCCGGTGAGGGTCTCGGGACCGAGGACGCCGGAAAGCGGCACCTCCTCGCCGTCGAGCGAGGCGAAGAACTGCCAGGAGGAGATGGTCGTGCCCCAGGGCAGGACGACGTCGGCCGCGTAGCCGCCCTCGGCGCTCGGGGAAAGCGCGAGGTCGGAGGTGGACGCGCCTGCCGTGTAGCGCACGAAGTAGCCGTCGGCGGCAGGCATGCCCTCGCCCACGGAAAGCGAGAAGGTCTTGGTGACGTCGACCGCCACGCTCGCGTCGTCAGAGGCGGTGACCTCGCGCTGAAGCGCGTCGGTGCCGGTCGCGACCGCCGTGTCCACGGTCGGCTCGCTCACGGTCTCGGTCCACTCGAAGGCATGGGACTCGTCGGGGCCGAGGACGAGGTCGGTGGCGAGCGTGCGCCGCACCGCGCCGTCCACCCAGTCCACGACGTCGACGGTGAGCGTGGTGTTGCCGGTGTTGAGAACCGTGACGCGGTAGGCGACCTCGCCCGAGTCGGTGACGCGGCCAGGCTCGGCCGTCTTGGTCACCGAGAGCGCGGGCATGAGGACGTCCACGTGCGCGTCGTCCGAGTCCGAGACGGTGCCGAAGGAGGTCAGCCCCTCTGCGTACGCCGTGTTGTCGAGCGAATCGGCCTCAGGCGCCTCCATGGAAAGCACGATCTGCATCCCGAGGTCCGAAAGCGCCTGGCCCGGGGCGAGCGACACCGGGGCGGGAAGCAGGTTCGCGCCGCCGTAGAAGGCCGGGTCGGTCACCGTCGTGAGCAGGACCGCGATCTGGCCTGTGTTGCGCACATCGATCGTGTAGGCGAGCGTGTCGCCCGGATGCGCGGCCTCAGGCGAGACGGACTTGTCGACCTCGATCGCGCCGGGGCGCTGCTGGTTCACGAAGTCCGCGCCTTCGATGGCGGTGCCCGATCCGATCTGGAACGGCCCGAGCGCCGGCCCTTCAGGCCAGATCCTCAGGTACTCGTCCTGCTCGGCCTCCTCCACGGTGTAGGAGCCAGGGAGCAGCCCGGTGAACGAGTACGAGCCGTCCTCGCCCGTGGTGGCCTGATCGTAGAAGAGGCCTTCGCGGAAGAGCTTGATGAGCCAGCCCGCGCCCGGGACGTCGCCTTGGCCGTCCCCGTCGGCGTCGATGTACTTGTGGCCCGAGATCGAGCCGGGGCCGTGCTCCCAGCTGTTGGTCATGGGACCGGTGAGGGTCTCGGGGCCGAGCGAGCCGGAAAGCGGCACCTCCTCGTCGCCGAGCGAGGCGAAGAACTGCCAGGAGGAGATGGTCGTGCCCCAGGGCAGGACGACGTCGGCCGCGTAGCCGCCCTCGGCGCTCGGGGAAAGCGCGAGGTCGGAGGTGGACGCGCCTGCCGTGTAGCGCACGAAGTAGCCGTCGGCGGCAGGCATGCCCTCGCCCACGGAAAGCGAGAAGGTCTTGGTGACGTCGTTTCGACGGTTCCCGATCTTCAGCGGGTTCGGCAGCGTCGAGCTGCTTCCCACGGTGATGGGGTTCGGAATCGTGGTCGTGAGGTGATAGCCCGGTTTCGGCTCCTCTGTGAGCTCGTATCCGCCGGGGGGAAGCTCCGAGAAGCAGAATGTCCCGTCCGCACCAGACATGGCATCGAGGCTGAACTCGAAGCCTGGCCCAAGGTAGCGCAGGCGGAAGACGAACCCCGCAAGCGGACCTTCGCCCGCGTCCTGGATGCCGTTCCCGTTCTTGTCCTCGAACTTGAGCCCGCAGATCTTGTACGGCGGGATCAGCGACGGCCCCACTTTGAACGGCACGGTCTTATCGCCGATGTTCTCGCCGTTCCACTCGACGAGACGTGCCTGAGCGCTCGCACCCGGGTAGCCGGAGGCTCCAACAAGCGGAGCCCAGTCATGGCTGATCGCGAGATGCCCTTCGAAGTATATGTAGCCCTGCTTGCCCTTGGGGATCTCGAAGCCGCTCGCCTCGGGAAGGACCGTCCGGAGATAGGCCGGATCGGAATCATCGTCCTTGATGGTCGGCGTGTAGACGCCCGAGGCACCCCCCTCAACCTCCCAGCGCCAGCCCTTCGTAGCGTCAATAGCTACCGCTGAGCCTGACTTGTGGTCGACCTTGTAGACCATCGGCGGGACCTGGACCGCGCCGCTGCCCTGCTTGTTATCGATGGTCAGCCGGAAGGGGATCCATTCGCCTTCGACGTACCCGCTCACTTGCCCGTTGGTCCACTTGGGATGCGGATCTCTGTCCCAGCCCTCGAATTCGACCGAGCCGACTTCGGCATAATCTGCCGTCGGCCCGATGGCTTCAGCCGCCGGAACCGGCGGAGCGGCGTTCTGCTTCGGAGCGGGCGGTGGCACCGGTTCGGTAATCGCGTCCGACTCGCTTGGTGCAGCGACTCGTTCAGGCGCCACCGGCGCGACGACTTCAGTGACCGCAGGCTCGTCGAGCTCGGCGATCGCCGCCTCAGGCGTGTCCGGCGCAGCTGGCTCTGCAGCGGCAGGCGGAGGCGTCGAGTCTGACGATGACGGTTCGCTCCCTACGTCGGCATACACGGCGATCGCGGGGCTCACCATCGCGACCGCCAGCAGGACGGCCAGGAGCGCCGAGAACACCCGGCCGATACCTCCGCTGTCCTTTCTCCAGTGCATCACAGCAACCACCCCTTCCCTCCTGTGCCGCTGGATCGAAAGCAACAGATGGTTCACAGAAAGCAAAGACCGGCCCCATAACAGGGCCGGTCTCACCATTGACTCGTGCTCGCCACATGGTGACCGTGTGGCCGGCGAGCGCTCAGACGTCTCCCTCGGTACTTCCCTCTGCGTCTTTCAAGACATGCGCAGTACGTGAACTGTGTTCCCCGTCACAATCGTTGCCAAACGGCGGGGCGTTAAGTTCTTGTTGCTCTCGAGCCCGGCTTGAGCGCGTGCTCCAACACCTCGCTCATGCGCTCGACAGGCACGACCTCCATCTCTGTCCGCGCGTGTTCCGGCACGAGCTCCAGGTCGCGCAGGTTCTCCTTAGGGATGATGACCTTCTTGATGCCTGCCCGGTGCGCGGCGAGCAGCTTCTCCTTGAGCCCGCCGATGGGCAGCACGTGGCCTCTCAGCGTGATCTCGCCGGTCATAGCGACCTCCCGCCGCGCCGGACGGCCGGTGAGGACCGAGACGAGCGCAGTGGCCATCGTGATGCCAGCAGACGGACCGTCCTTGGGAATCGCGGCCGCGGGGACGTGGATGTGGATGTCCAGCTTCTCGTTGAACTCTGGATCGATGCCCAGCTCGCTCGCTTTGCTTCGGATGTAGCTCACAGCGGCCTGCGCGGACTCCCGCATCACCTCGCCGAGCTGACCGGTAAGGATGAGCTTGCCGCTGCCCTTCATCGTCGTGGCCTCGACGAAGATCACATCGCCGCCGACCTCGGTCCACACCAGCCCTGTGGCGACACCGACTTCGTCGCGCTTCTCGGCCAGACCGAAGCTGAACTTCGCGGGGCCGAGGAACTCATGAACGTTCTTGACCGTCACCGAGGTCTTCTCGGTGCGACCTTCGACGACATTGCGCGCGACCTGCCGACAGATGGCCGCTATCGACCGCTCGAGGTTGCGCACGCCGGCCTCGCGGGTGTACCGGCGGATGATCTCACGCACCGCCGGGTCCGAGATCGAGATGAGCTTCCTGTTGAGCCCGTGCTCCTTGACCTGCCTCGGGATCAGGTAGCGCTTCGCGATCTGCAGCTTCTCCTCCTCGGTGTATCCCGGGAAGTGGATGACTTCCATGCGGTCTCGAAGCGCCGGCGGGATCGTGTCGAGGAGGTTGGCGGTCGTGATGAACATGACGTCCGACAGGTCGAACGGCGCTTCGAGGTAGTGGTCCTGGAAGGCGTTGTTCTGCTCGGGGTCGAGCACCTCGAGCAGCGCCGCCGTCGGATCGCCTCGGAAGTCCACGCCGACCTTGTCGATCTCGTCCATCATGAACACCGGGTTGCGTGTCCCGGCCTGGCTGATCGACTGGATGATGCGGCCCGGCAACGCGCCCACGTAGGTACGGCGGTGGCCTCGGATCTCCGCTTCGTCCCGTACGCCGCCGAGCGACATGCGGACGAACTTGCGGTTGAGGGCGCGCGCGATCGACTTTCCGATGGAGGTCTTGCCGACGCCCGGCGGCCCCACGAAGCACAGGATCGGGCCGCGCATGTGGTCGGTGAGCTTGTGCACCGCGAGGTACTCGAGCACGCGCTCCTTGACCTTCTCCAGGCCGTAGTGGTCCTCGTCGAGGATCTTCTGCGCCTCGTTCAGATCGAGCTTCTCCTCGTCCACGACCTGCCAGGGAAGCCCCACCAGCCAGTCGAGGTACGATCGGATCACCGCAGTTTCCGCCGCCGCTTGCGGCATCTTCTCAAGCCTGCCGAGCTCCTTGAGCGCCTTCTCCTTGACGGCCTCAGGCATGCCAGCGGCCTCGATCTTCTGCTTGTACTCCTCGATCTCTGCCTGCATCTCGTCGTACTGGCCGAGCTCCTGCTGGATGGCTTTCAACTGCTCGCGCAGGAAGTACTCGCGCTGGGTCTTCGTCATCGACTCCTTGACGCGGCTCTGGATGCGCGAGCCGAGCTCGAGGATCTCAAGCTCCTTGCGCAGGAACTCGCTGGCGATCGACAGGCGCTGCTTCGGATCGATCGCCTCCAGGATCTGCTGCTTCTCCTCGGTCTTGAGGCTCAGATGGAACGCGACGAAGTCGGCGAGCCGTCCTGGCTCCTCGATGCCGTTGGCGGCGATCAGCACCTCTTGCGGTATCGGCTTCCCCAGCTGCGCGGCGCGCTCGAAGTCAGCAACGAGGTTGCGCATGAGCGCCTCGGTCTCGAGGTCTGCCTCGGCGGCCTCCTCGATGGGCTCGATCCGGACCTCCATGTACGGATCTGTCCGGAGGTACTCGACGATGCGTACCCGTTTGATTCCTTCGACGAGCGCCTTGGCTGTGCCATCAGGCAGCTTGAGCTCTTGCAGGATGCTCACGACGCACCCGATCGAATGGATGTCGTCGGGGTCGGGCTCCTGCGTCTCGGCCTCGCGCTGCGTCGCCAGCGCCACCAGATGGTCCGCGCGCATCGCCTGCTCGAGGGCGTTCACGGACCGTTCGCGGCCAACGAAGAGCGGCACGACCAGGTTCGGGAAGAGCACGAGGTCGCGAAGCGGTATCAGTGGGAGCACTTCGGGGATGGCTCGCTGCTCGTCTTTCTCCGACATGCCGTCCGTCCTTTCGTCAGCCCTCTTGCGTCGTGAGATAATCCTTTCCCAGAACTTCTGCGTCAAACACCTGGCGCCTGCACCGATGAGGTTCGTATGCCCGTTCTTCGCACCGATGGTCGACCGCTCGGCGCGCGTGCGCTTGTCGTCGCGCTGGCTGCCGCTGTTGTCGCAGGCAGCGTGCCTGCCACACCTCGCGCCGAGGCCGCGCCCGCGCGCCAGAACGTGACGGTGCGCGTCCGCCATGCGCAGCCCGCCTATACGCCCGATGCCACGTTCACCGTGGACGTCGCAGCAGACCTTGCGCAGCCGGCGGAGTACTTCGAGGTCCGCCTGAGGCTCAGCTCGCCCACCGGGCGCCTTCTTTACCAGAAGACAGAGGTGCGGCACAACGCCACTGCCGGACGCCTCACCGTCACGTTCTCCCGACCGTTCGCGGGGCTCGGTGTACGGCAGGGCCGCTACCCTCTCGAGGTGCGCGTGCTCGCGACTGGGGGCGATCCGGTCACCGTTCGGAGCCGCATCCTCGTGCTCGATGACCTGGCTCGACCACCGGTGCCGGTCGTCCTCGTCGCGCGTCTCGTCGGCCCTCCTGCCCTCGACCCGGACGGCGTCTTCGCGACCGACCCGTCGTTGTACCCGCGCCCACGTTCGGACGCCGAACGCCTTCTGGACGCGGCCGGCCGTCATCCATCGTCGGTCATCGTGCTGTCGGCGCCACCAGCGCTCGTCGAGGAGTGGCTGCGTGCATCTGACGGCTACAAGGTGATCGAGCCGGGAGGCACCCGCGAAGTCCCGCCAGAAGATCCCATCGCCATCGCATCTGCGTCGCTTGTCCGGCGTCTCAGGGACTCCGTCCAGGCGCGGCGCCTCGAGCTGCTGGACGTCCCGTACGCCGAGCCCGATGTCCGCGCACTGGATGCGGCGGGGGCCGCGAAGGACCTCGGCGACCACTGGGCGCTCTCGACGTCGGTGTTCGCGCGCGCCACAGGCTCCTCTCCTGCAAGCGGCACCGCGTTCTTCGCCACACCCGTGCCGCGATCAGCCCTCGTACAAGCGCAGGCCCATGGGGCCCGCTTCATCGTGCTCGCTCCCGGCGCGCTCGCATCCGGCAACGCCACGGCCTCGCCTGGTGCGTATCGGATCGGCCAGGGCCTCGTCGGGCTCGTCCCCTCGCCAACCCTCGCTGAAGCAGCGCGCGCGGACGACCCAGACGCCTTCTACGACGTCCTGTTCGACCGCGCGACGTCCGAGGAGCCGACCTCGCCGGTGATCGCTCTATTCGAGCTCGGTCCGGGCGCTCCGCATACCGCCGCGGACGTCGAGCGGGCGCTCGGTTGGATCGAGGCCGCACCCTGGGCGTGGGCGGTGGGCGCGAGCGAAGCCGCCCGCGCGGGTGCCCGACGCGACGCTGCTCCGAATGCCGAGGCACCGAAAGAACCGCCGCTCCCGCCGTACTGGCCAGAGGTCGCTCGGGCTCGCTTCGCGACGGTCGCACTCTCAGAGGCGCTCGGTGCCGAAGACGACGACGCCCGAAACGCAATGCGGCACGCCCTGATCGCCGAGAGCGCTCTGTGGGCAGGCGCGGACGGCACCTATGCGTTCAGGGAGCGGGCTCTTTCGTTCGCTCGTTCTGCGTACGAGACGGCGCAGCGCTTCTTCGACGGCATCGCGATCGATGCGAAGGACGTCACACTTCCCGGCGTCACAGGAGACGTCCCCGTATCGATCGTCAACACCACCGGCAAACCGATGCGCCTTTCCCTCGATGCCAGCGCCGTGCGCGCTTCGGTCCGCGGCGTACCGAAACCCGTGACCGTCCAGCCAGGAGAGAACGTCGTGACGGTCGCCGTGGACATGAAAGGCGAGATCTCCGATCGCGTCCGGATCTCGCTTGCGTCCGGCGACGTCACGCTCGCTTCGAGCGAGATCCTCGTGCGCGCGTCGTACCTGGACCGCATCGTCACCATCGCTGGCGTGCTGCTGTTCTTGCTCGCGCTGCTCGCCTACATCCGCAGGCGAGCGATGCGCGCAGAAGCGGGTGGTACCATTGCCTCTGGCGACGCTTCGGACGCGTCCCCGCCCACGAATGGATCGTGATCGGAATGCGAACTATCGTCCTGGATACGAACGTGCTGCTGAGCGACCCGGAAACGCTGCTCGCGTTCCCGGATGCCGATGTCATCGTGCCCGACGTCGTGCTCGGCGAGATCGACAAGCTCAAGACGCAGCGCGTCGATCCCGACCTCCGCTACAAAGGCCGTGAGGTCAGCCGGATGCTCTTCGAGATGTCAGAGGGAGGCAGTCTCACGGAAGGCGTGGAGACGCCGCACGGAGGACGCATCCGCGTCGTCGGACTCGACCCAGACAGGCCGATCCCGGACGGGCTGAGCCCCAAGAACGCTGACGACCGCATCCTTGCTGTCGCATTGCAGGTGTGCAGCCAAGGCTGCGAGGACCTCACGCTCGTCACGAACGACCTCAACATGCTCATCAAGGCGCAGACCCTCGGCATCAAGGTCGAGCGGCGTCCCGAGCTCGAGGGAGGGTTCGCGCGCACGTACATCATCAGGCCGTTCCAACGGTACCGTGTGCCGCTCACGATACTCGCGGTCGCGATCGGCGTGTTCGCCGGCGTGCTGGCCCTCGCGTTCTACACGACGAACCTGACGAACCGCCCCGGAACAGCAGACGTGCCCACCGAGTTCCGCGACTTGCTGTCGGCAGACCAGCGGACGCTGCTCGACGGGCTCACGCGCTTGCAGTCCGAGCCGAACGACGCAGAAGCGATGAAGTCCGTCGCTAACGCGTACTACAACCTGCGCGACCAGACCGGTAACGTGCAGTTCGCACGCAAAGCCATCGACTACTACCAGCGCTACTTGCGCCTCCGGCCTGACGACGTGGACGCGCGCACCGACCTCGCGGCCATGCTCTTCTACTCCGGATCCACCGACGAGGCGATCCAAGAAGCGACACGCGTCTTGGAGAAGAAGCCCGACCACATCCAAGCCAACTTCAACCTGGGTATCTTCTACTGGCGCGGCAGGGCCGACTACAAGGCGGCCGCGCTGCAGTTCAAGAAGGTGGTCGACCTCACGACTTCAAGCGGAGACGCCCACGCAGCGCTCATCAGGCAGCAAGCGGAAGCGAACCTTCAGAGCATCATCAAAGAGGCCGAGGCGGCCGGGCAGCCGCTCGATTTGAAGGCGCTCGGCATCCAGACGAACGGAGGCACCACGTCGTGAGCGAGATGGAGACCGTAGACATCGCGATCATCGGCGGCGGTCCTGCGGGACTGACCGCCGCGCTGTACGCGGCGCGCGCCCGCACCCGCACCGTCGTGTTCGAAAGCGGCCTGCCAGGCGGGCAGATCGTCACCACTGAACGGGTCGAGAACTACCCCGGATTCCCTGAGGGGATCACAGGGCCCGAGATCGGCGAGCTCATGCATCGGCAAGCCGAGCGCTTCGGAGCTGAGTTCCGTACCTTCACGCCGATCGAGCGCATCGAACCGAGCGACCTCGATTTCGTGCTGACCACTGCCGAGGGCGACAAGGTGCTCGCGCACGCGGTCATCCTCGCCACGGGCGCCGTCCCGAAGCGGCTCGACGTGCCCGGCGAGGCCGAGTACACCGGCCGCGGCGTCTCGTGGTGCGCCACCTGCGACGGCGCGTTCTTCCGCGACAAGGTCGTCGCGGTGATCGGCGGCGGGGATGCGGCGGTCGAAGAGGCGATGTTCCTCACGAAGTTCGCCTCGAAGGTGTACCTCGTGCACCGTCGCGACGAGCTGCGCGCGACGAAGTGCATCCAGGAGCAGTGCTTCGCTAACGAGAAGATCGAGATGCGCTGGAGCAGGGTCGTGACCGAGATAATCGGCGAGGATGGCAAGGTAGCCGCCATCAGGCTCGCTTCCACGAAGGGTGAGCCTGAAGAGGTGCTGCCCGTCGACGGCGTGTTCGAGTTCGTCGGCGTCGAACCGCAAAGCGCGCTCGTCAAAGACCTGTGCGACTTGGATGAACATGGCTACGTGAAGGTAGACCACAACGGGCTCACATCGTATCCTGGCCTGTACGCAGCAGGCGACGTCACCGACTCCGAGCTCAAGCAGGTGATCACGGCGGCCGCGAAGGGCGCGTCCGCGGCGTTCGAAGCGGTGAAGTGGATCGACGAGCGGCTGTGCCGGGTCTCGTAGGGAGAGGAGAGGCGCGATGAGCGACCTGATCAAGCACGTGACCGACGAATCGTTCGAGACCGACGTGCTATCCAGCGCGAAGCCGGTGGTCCTCGACTTCTGGGCGCCGTGGTGCGGCCCGTGTCGCATGATGGAGCCCGTGCTCGAGGAGCTCGCGGCCGAGGCGGCCGACAAGATCCAGGTCGCGAAGCTCAACGTCGACGACAACCCGAAGACCGCACAGCGCTTTGACATCCTCTCGATTCCCACGCTGCTCGTCTTCAAGAACGGCGAGGTCGTGAAGAAGCTCGTCGGAGCGATGCCGAAGAAGCGGCTCGTCGACGAGCTGTCGGCCTGGCTCTAGGCGTCGGGGTCGCCGTGCGGATCCTCGTCGTCGACGGCATGGGCGGGCGCATCGGCCAGGAGGTCGTGTCACGCCTGCGGCACGCGTTCGGCGAGCGAGTCGAGATCCTCGCCGTCGGCACGAACTCGACCGCGACGACCATGATGCTCAAGGCCGGCGCGAACCGGGGCGCCACCGGCGAGAACGCCATGCGGGTCACGGTGCGCGAAGCAGACGTCGTGATCGGCCCGCTCTCACTCATGGTGCCCGACTCGATGATGGGCGAGGTGACGCCTGGAATGGCGCAAGCGCTGGCGTCCTCGGCTGCTCGCAAAGTGATGTTGCCCCTGACGAATCCCAGGATCGACCTGGTTGGGGTCACGAAGGCCCCGCTTCCGCACTTGCTCGACGAGGCGATCAAGGCCGTCTCGTCCATGCTCGGGAAGGAGGTCGACGATGTGTGAAGCGCGCGTGGTCATCCAAGGCCCGGCCGGCGAGGAGATCGAGGCGATCGAAGATGTCACGACGATCGTGCCGGAAGGCGATGGGCTGAAGCTTTACGACCTGTACGGCGGGCACCGCGTGGTGCCGGCGGCGTTCAAAGAGGTCCGCTTGCTCGACCACACCGTCATCCTGACGGCGACCGAGTAAGACCGCGAGGCCCGAAGGAAGGAGGTGGAACCCATGTGTGAAGGTGGCATCAATACCGGCCAGGTGAAGATGGCCGTCGCGATGGTCGACGACTCCCTCGCCTTGGCTCAGAAGTGGCTCGAGCAGCTGCACAACCTGGCAGACCAGGGGCACCGTCATGCGACGAGCACCGAGCTCGCGCAGGTGTCGGTGGCGCTCGGAGAGGCCCGGCAGAAGCTCGAGGACGCGGTCGACAAGCTCGGCGTCGTGGACGGCGACGTCACCGTGGAGCGCCTGTAGACCGGCGCTTCGCTCCAACCGCCTCCACGAAGGAGGCGCTGCGAGCCACGAAGGGTCGCACGACGACTGTCTGACTGTGAAGGAGTGGTCATCGTGCACATCCCTGACGGCATGCTCGACACCAAGACCTGGGTGACGGCATGGGCCGGCTCCGCCGGCGCGCTCGGATACGCGGCGCGGCAGGCGCGCAAGACCCTGACGGACTCGAAGATCGTGCTCATGGCGGTCCTCGCCGCGCTGATCTTCGCGTTGCAGATGCTGAACTTCCCCGTCGCAGGGGGCACCTCTGGGCACTTCGCGGGCGGCGCGGCCGCGGCGATCCTGCTCGGGCCTTGGCAGGCCCTCCTCGTGATGGCAGGAGTCCTCGGCGTCCAAGCGCTCTTCTTCGCTGATGGCGGCATCACCGCCTTCGGCGCGAACGTGGTGAACATGGGCATCGTGGGCGTGTTCGTGGGATGGTCCGTCTATCGCGCAATCGCAGGCCGCAACCCTTCCGTGTCCCGGCGCAGCGCCGCTGCCTTCGTCGCAGCGTGGGCTGGGTGCTTCTTGGCTGCGCTCGCAGCTGCGCTGGAGCTGTGGATCTCGGGACGCGCGCCTCTCGGAGCAGTCATGGGCGCCATGGGGTTCTGGCACGCGCTCATCGGCATCGGCGAAGGGCTGATCACCGCGGGTCTCGTCACCTACCTCGCGCGCACCCGGCCTGAGCTGCTGGGCGAGGACGCCCCGGCATCGACAACGGCCGTGCGACCCGTGGCGGTGACGCTCGGCGTCGTTGCGCTCGGGGCGGCGGGGCTCTCGTTCCTGGCGTCATCGAGCCCGGACGGCCTGGAGTACGTCTACTTCGAGCAGGGCATCGGCAAGGAGTTCGCCGAGCACGTGCTGTTGAGAAGCCCGATGCCGGACTACGTGATGCCCGGTGTGTCGAACCAGACGCTCGCAGGCGTGCTGGCAGGCATCGTCGGCGTGATCATCACCGGCGCACTGCTGTACGGCGCCGTGAAGGGCCTTGCCGCTCGCCGGCACGCGGCCTGACGGGGTTGACGGAGCGGCGGATGCACGATACGCAAGGACTGCACGAACACGAGCACGAGCATGCGGACGGGACGGTCCACGCGCATGAGCACCACCACGCGCGCGGGTACGACCCCGCCTTCCGCGTGCACGAGCATGCGCACCCGGACGCGTTCGAGGCGCTCACGCACATATCTTCGCCGCTCTCGCGCATGGACGCGCGAGCGAAGCTCATAGCCGCGCTCGTGCTCGTCGTGGCGATCGTCGTGTCGCCGCCGCTCCGCTTCGCCGAGGCAGCGTTCGTGCTTGCCTGCCTCGGCGCGTACCTGCTGCTGGCACGGCTGCCGCTCCGTCGCGTGCTCGCACGCTCTGCGGCTGTCCTGCCGTTCGCGCTCCCGCTCGCGCTGATCGCGCCCCTGCAGGCCGCGGGAGGCTCGCTCAACGCTGGCGGGCTTTTCGGCCCCGAAGCGGCGAGCGGCTGGGTCGCAGCCTATGGCATCGTGAGCAAAGCGTGGCTGTCGGCGTGCGCGGTGACGCTTGCCGTGGCGACGACGGAGACGCCCGAGCTGCTCGCGGGGCTCAAGCGCCTCGGCGTGCCGGAGGTGATGACCACCGTGCTCGCGTTCGTGGCACGATACTCCTCTGCGCTTGTTGAGGAGGTGCGCTCGATGCGCGTCGCGCTCGCGAGCCGCGCGCCTCGGATGAGCCGCCGGCAGCTCGCACGGCTGTACGGCCACCTCGCGGGCGCGATGGTGTTGCGGGCGCTCGAACGCGGAGAGCGGATACACGCCGCGATGCTGTGCCGTGGGTTCGACGGCTCGCTGCCGGTTCGCAGGAAGACGCGCCTGGGGGCCCCTGAGGCGCTGCTCGTGCTGTGCGCGGTGCTGGCGGCGGCCACGATCGCGTTGTACTGACAGGAAGGAAGGCGATGGAACCGGGACCCGCCCTCGCGTTCGTGCACGTGAGCTACGAGTACCCTGACGGCACGCGAGCGCTCGACGACGTCCACCTGTCGATCGCACCTGGCGAGCGCGTCGCCTTGCTCGGCCCCAACGGCGCCGGCAAGTCCACGCTCATGCTGCACGCCAACGGCGTGTTGCGCGCACGCTCCGGCGAGGTGCTCGTCGGCGGCACGCCGATCACGGACGCGACCGTGCGCGAAGCGCGGCGGCGTGTCGGCCTGGTCTTCCAGGACCCGGACGACCAGCTGTTCATGACGAGCGTGTTCGACGACGTGGCGTTCGGGCCGCAGATGAACGGCCTGGAACCGCACGAGGTCGAGCACCGGGTGCACGACGCGCTCCATGCCGTCGGACTGGCGGACCTCGCGAGCAAAGGAAGCCACCGCCTGAGCTTCGGACAGAAGAAGCGCGTCGCGCTCGCCACGGTGCTATCGATGCAGCCGGACGTGCTCGTGCTCGACGAACCGACCTCGAACCTCGATCCGCGATCGCGGCGCCACATGATCGAGCTCATGGCCTCGCTCGACGCCACGCTGCTCGTCGCGACGCACGACATGGACCTCGCGTGGACGCTCGCCGAACGGGCGGTCGTGCTGGACGGCGGCCGCGTGGTCGCGGACGGCCCTGCACGAGAGGTGCTGCGCGACGCTGCGCTGCTCGAGGCGCACGGTCTGGAGATGCCGCACGCAGCGTGCGAGCGCTCCTGATACAATCAGCGCGATGAGACGGTCACGCCCGCCAAAGAAGCACAAGACCGTGTTCGCCCCCGTGAACGGCACCGCGCCTGAGTACTTCGAGTGCCCGGCGTGCGGCTTTCTCTCGGGCGACCCTGCGTTCGCGTCCCCAAAGACGCCGTGCCCTCTCTGCGGTGCGACGGGCGCGGAACGGCGTACCTGGCCTGCGGACCGGATCCGACGGCTCGACGCACGGATCCGGCACTACCAGGCCGACGGCGAGTCCGAGGTCGTCGTCATCCTCGCGATGACGCTGCTCGAGACCATCCTCGAAGACCTGCTCGACCGGATGCTCGCGGCGCACGGCGCCGACCTGAAGGTGCGACGCATGGTGATGGACACGCAGCGCGCCATCGGCATCCGGCTCGGCAAGCTGTTCCCCGCGCTCGCGGGCGAGGAGTTCGAGGACGCGGCCTCCGAGCTCGGCTACGCGGACTTCCCGAAGCGGTGGCGGCGGCTCAGGGAGGCTCGCAACGCGTTCATCCACGACTCGCCGTTCACGGGGCCGCAAGAGCACCTCGATCAGCGCGCTGCTGACGAGGCCATGATGCTCCTCGACCAGGCGTACCGCCTGTTCGTGCTGATGAACAACCGGTTCGTGGCAGACGGTCTGCACGGTGAGTGAGCACGATCGCCATGCACGGCTGATCCACCTGACCGGCATCGTCCAAGGCGTCGGGTTCCGGCCGTTCGTCTACAACCTTGCTCGGCGAACGGGCGTGTTCGGGTGGGTCCGCAACGCGTCCGACGGCGTGTGGGTCCACGCCGAGGCCGACGCGGACGCGCTCGCCGCATTCGAGCGCGCGCTCGTCGCCGAGGCGCCGCCGATGGCGCGCATCGCGGGAGCGTCGTCGAGAGCCGTCGCCGTGGAAGGCTTCGAGAGCTTCTCGATCGTCCCGTCGCGCGCAGAGGCAGGCGCCCGGACGCTCATCTCGCCAGACATCGCCACCTGCCCTGCGTGCATCTCCGAGCTGTTCGACCCCGCCGACCGGCGCTACCGGTACCCGTTCATCAACTGCACGAACTGCGGCCCTCGCTTCACCATCATCGCGGACATCCCGTACGACCGGCCGCTCACCTCGATGCGCGCCTTCGAGATGTGTCCCGAGTGCGCCGCCGAGTACGCCGACCCCGCCGACCGGCGCTTCCACGCCCAGCCTGACGCGTGCTTCGTGTGCGGTCCGAGGCTGTACCTGAACCTGGCACCCGGCCAGGTGCCCGTGGATCCCGGCTGGCAGTGGAGCCCCGCCGTCGAGACGGAGCCGCGACCGCACCGCGACCGCGATGCCGAGCGCGCCCGCTCCGACGCGATCCTCGCGCATGCCGGGTCGCTCCTGCGCTCGGGCGCCATCCTGGCCGTGAAGGGCCTCGGCGGCTTCCAGCTCGCGTGCGATGCCACGAACGAGGACGCTGTCGCGCGGTTGCGGGAGCGCAAGCGTCGGTACGGAAAGCCGCTCGCAGTGATGGTGCGCACCCTCGACGACGCGCGCGCGTGGTGCGAGGTCACCGAGAGCGAGGCAGACCTGCTCGCCTCGCCCGCTGCGCCGATCGTGCTGCTCGCCAAGCGAAGCGCGTCCGACCCGCGCGTCGCCCCGCCAGCGCCGTCGCTCGCGCCGCGCTTGCGGGAGATCGGCGTGATGCTGCCGTACACGCCGCTGCACCACCTGCTGCTCGAAGAAGCCGGCGTGCCGCTGGTGATGACGTCGGGCAACGTGAGTGAGGAGCCGATCTGCACCGGCAACGCAGAAGCGTTGGAGCGGCTCGCAGGCATCGCCGACGCGTTTCTGCTGCACGACCGCGACATCGTGGCGCGCTACGACGATTCGGTCGCTCGCGTCGGTCCGCGTGGCGTCGAGCTGGTCCGCCGCGCACGCGGCTACGCGCCCTTCCCGCTGAGCGCCCCCGAGCACGCCGACGTCGACGTGCTCGCGTGCGGACCCGAACAGAAGAACACCGTGACGCTGCTCTCGGGCGACCACGCGTTCATCACCCAGCACATCGGCGACATGGAGAACGCCGAGACGTTCGCGGCGTTCGAGCGCGCGATCGCCGACTACGAGCGGTTGTTCCGCATCGCGCCGAGGCTCGTCGCGTACGACCTGCACCCCGAGTACCTGCCCACCAAGCACGCGCGCTCGCTCGGCCTGCCGGCAGAGGGCGTGCAGCACCACCACGCGCACGTCGCGAGCGTGCTGGGAGAGCACGCGGAGCCAGGACCGGTGATCGGCGTGGCCTTCGACGGGACCGGCTACGGCACGGACGGCGCGATCTGGGGCGGAGAGGTCCTGCTCGCGAGCTGCACGGGCTTCGAGCGGTTCGCGCACCTCGAGTACCTGCCGCTTCCCGGCGGCGAGGCCGCGATCCGCCGGCCTGCGCGCATGGCGATCGGCGCGCTCGCCGCGTTCGGTCTGCTCGACCACCCGGGGGCGGCGTTTCTTAGGCAGCGACTCGCCCCGGGCGAGGAAGCGATCGTGCGCACGATGGTGGAGCGTCGGCTGAACACGCCGCTCACCTCCTCGGCCGGGCGTCTGTTCGACGCGGTCGCAGCGCTCGCGGGAGTGCGGGACGACGCGCTCTACGAAGGCCAGGCCGCGATCGAGCTGGAGGCCATCGCCGACCGCGACGAGCCGGGCGCGTACCCCTTCGGCTGGGAGACCGCCACGATCAGGACCGAGCCGGCCGTCCGAGCGCTGCTGGAGGACCTCGCGGCGGGCGTCAGCGCATCCGTCGTCTCGATGCGCTTCCATCGGGGGCTTGCCGTGGCTATAGTGGACGCGTGCGAGCGAGCCCGCCGCCTCACCGGCCTGTCGACCGTGGCCATCTCGGGCGGCGTGTTCATGAACCGGATTCTGACGAGCCTCGTGCTCGAAGCGCTCGACGAGCGCAGGTTCCGCGTGCTGACGCACAGGGCTCTGCCCGTCAACGACGGCGGAGTCTCATTCGGCCAAGCGATCGTCGCCTGGGCCCGGCACCAGGCGGCGGAACAAGGAGGAGCGGATGTGCCTGGGCATACCGGCCAAGATCGTCAGTGAGCCGAACGAGAACGGCATGGCGCAGGTGGAGATCCTCGGGGTCACGCGCTGGGTGAGCCTGCACATGGTGCCCACCGCGAAACTCGGCGACCACGTGCTCGTGCATGCGGGATTCGCGCTGGAGATCATCTCCGAGGAGTTCGCGAGAGAGACGCTCGACCTCTTGCGCGAAGGCGGCCTGTTCGACGACGAGACGAGCGAGCTTCAGGCGGAGCCGGCTTCGTGAGCACCGACGTCTCTGCAGCGTTCCGCGACCCGGCGCTCGCGGAAGGGCTCGTCCGGCGCATCCGTGCCGCTGCGGTCCGCCCGATGAAGCTGATGGAGGTGTGCGGCACGCACACCATGGCCATCGCCAAGAACGGCATCCGCGGGCTGATGCCTGAGGCGATCACCCTGCTTTCCGGACCAGGCTGCCCGGTGTGCGTCACCGGCAACGCCGACATCGACCTCGCGATCGAGCTCGCCCGGCAGCCGGGAGTCGTGCTTGCGACGTTCGGCGACATGATGAAGGTCCCGGGCTCGTACTCCTCGCTTGCGCGCGAGAAGGCAGACGGGCGGGACGTCCGCGTCGTCTACTCGCCGCTCGACGCCCTGGAGCTCGCAGAGCGGGAGCCGGACCGGGAGGTGGTGTTCCTCGGCGTCGGCTTCGAGACCACCGCGCCGACGATCGCCATCACCATCCAGCAGGCCGCGAAGCGCGGCGTCCGCAACTTCTCGGTGCTCTCGTTGCACAAGACCGTGCCGCTCGCGCTCGAGGCGCTCGTGAACGATCCGCTCGTCGAGATCGACGGGTTCATCTTGCCCGGGCACGTGTCGGTGGTCATCGGCACGCGGCCCTACGAGTTCCTCGCCGCCCGCTACGGCGTGCCCGGCGTCGTCACCGGTTTCGAGCCCATCGACGTGCTGCAGGGCATCATGATGCTCGCCGAGCAGCTCCGCGATGGGCGAGCGGAGATCGAGGTCGCGTACACCCGCGTCGTTGCGCGCGACGGCAACCCGCACGCGATCGAGGCCATCGACGACGTGTTCGAGCCTTGTGACGCCGAGTGGCGGGGGCTGGGCGTGATCCCGGGAACCGGGCTCGCGATCCGCGAGAGCTACTCGGCGTTCGACGCCGCTCGCCGCTTCCCAGTGCAGCCGCCCGACGCGCGCGAGCACAAGGGCTGCCAGTGCGGCGACGTCCTGCGCGGCGCGGTGCTGCCGTACGAGTGCCGGCTCTTCGGCCGTGCGTGCACGCCCGAGCATCCCGTGGGACCGTGCATGGTCTCCTCGGAGGGCTCGTGCGCGGCATACTACCGCTACACGGACCACGGCCGCGCCTGACGGCGGCCGGAGACACGCTGGAAGGGGCTCTGCACATGCAGCAGGACCGCATACTCCTCGCTCACGGAAGCGGCGGCACGATGATGCGCGACCTCATCGAGGAGGTCTTCGTCCCGAGCTTCGCTGATGAGACGCTCTCGCGCCTCGACGACGCGGGCGTGGTGGACGTGCCGGCAGGACGCCTCGCCATCTCCACCGACACGTACGTGGTCTCGCCGCTCATCTTCCCCGGCGGCGACATCGGCCGCTTGGCCGTCTGCGGCACCGTCAACGACATCGCCACGGCAGGCGCCGTGCCGCTCTACCTCTCCGTCGGCTTCGTCTTGGAAGAGGGGCTCGAGGTCGAGGTGGTGCGGCGCGTGCTCGCATCAATGCGCGCGGCGGCCGAGGAGGCGGGCGTCCGCATCGTCACCGGCGACACCAAGGTGGTGGAGAAGGGGCACGGCGACGGCATGTACGTGAACACGGCCGGCATCGGCGTCGTGCGCGACGGCTTCGACCTGTCCGGCTCGCACTGCAAGCCAGGCGACGTCGTCCTGCTCTCGGGCACCCTCGGCGACCACGGCATCGCGGTCGTGTCGGTGCGCGAGGGGCTCGCGTTCTCCACCGAGATCGTCTCGGACGCCGCACCGCTCGCCGCGCTCGTGCACGCCGTGCTCGACGCGGCCCCTGGCACGCGGTGCTTCCGCGACCCGACGCGCGGCGGGCTCGCGTCGACGCTGAACGAGATCGCGAGCGCGTCGTCGGTCGGGATCGTCGTCGACGAGGCCGCCGTGCCCGTGCGCGAACAGGTGCGCGGCGCGTGCGAGATGCTCGGCTACGACGTCTACCAGGTGGCGAACGAAGGCAAGATGGTGGCGGTGGTGCCCCGCGATCAGGCCGAAGCCGCTTTGGACGCGATGCGAAGCGCGCCGTACGGCGAGAACGCTGCGATCATCGGCGAGGTCGTCGAGGCGCCGGCTGGGCGCGTGCACGTCAAGACGCCCTTCGGCGCCACGCGCGTCATGGACATGCTCGTCGGGGAACAGCTTCCGCGCATCTGCTGATGGACACACCGGACCGCCTCGCTGGCACAGCTACGCGCCGGGAGACCCTCGGCGGGCTTGCTCGCGTCGCACTGGCCGCCACCACGTGGGGCACCATCCCGATCTTCGTCCGCATGGTCGACGCGCACCCGGCCGTCATCGTCTTTTGGCGCGTCGTCTTCGCCGCATCGGTGGCGGCGGTCGCTCTCACGCTCACCGGGCAAGCCAAGGCGCTCTTCGCGCTGACGCCGAGGCGGTATGCGGCGTTGCTCGCGATGGGCTGCCTGCTCGCGCTCAACTGGGGGCTCTACCTGGGAGCGCTGCAGTTGACGACGGTCGCCGTCGCCGTGCTGCTCGCGTACCTCGGCCCGGTGTTGGTCGCGGTCCTCACGCCCGTCCTCGGTTCCGAGCGCTTCGATCGGCGGCTCGTGCTCCCGATGGCGCTCGCGCTCGCTGGCGTCGTCGCCATCGTCGGGCCACGCGACCTCGGGATCCGCAGCAGCCGCGAGATCATCGGCGCCGCGATGGCGCTCGCGTCCGCCTTCACCTACGCCGGCCTCGTGCTGAACGCGAAGCGGCTTCTTGCCGGCATCCCGACGGGCGTGTACATGCTCGGCGAGTACGCGGGGGCGGCAGCGGTGCTCCTGCCCGCCGTGCTCACGCTGAAGGGTCCCGCCACCCCCACCGACTGGCTCGGCGTCGCTGCCTTGGGCGTGGTAGACACCGGTCTTACGGGAATGCTCTTCTTGTCTGGACTTCGGCTCGTGCGTGCCGACCACGCTGCGATGCTCACCTACGCCGAGCCGGTGAGCGCCGTCGCGTTCTCAGCAGCGTTCCTCGGCGAGCCGATAACAGCATGGACGGCGCTCGGCGCGGCCTTGGTCGTCTCAAGCGGCGTGGCTGTGGCACGGATGGAGCCGCAGCCGGCGATCGAGGCGCCGGAGGCCGTCGTCGAGAGCACCTGAAGACAAGGAGGCGTGATGGGCTCGATCGAACGCCTCGTCGAGGCGAACGCCATCGAGCGGCTGCTCGCCCGCGATGCGAGCTTGTTCACCGACGACGTCGACACCCGCATCGCCGTCGGCCAGCGCCTGGGGTGGTTGGACCTCGCGAGCAAGGCGTCCGCGCGGTTCCCGCTCTTGCGGAACCTGGCGGACGCCGTGCGAGACGAAGGCGCGACTGACCTGCTGCTGTTGGGCATGGGCGGGTCCTCGCTCGCGCCGCTGGTGATGTCGCGCGTGATCGGCACTGCGCCGGGCTACCCGCGGTTGCACGTGCTCGACACGACCTCGCCTATCGCGCTCTCGAAGCTCCTGCAGACGCTCGACCCTGCCGGTGTCTTCGTCATCATCGCGAGCAAGTCGGGCACGACCGTCGAGCCGCTGTCGCTGTACGCGATCGTGCGGGCCTGGCTCGACGACGCCCTCGGACGGCCGGCGGCCGGCCGCAGGTGCATCGTCATCACCGACCCGGGCTCGCCGCTCGAGAAGCTGCGCCAGAAGGAGGTCATGCGCCTCACGCTCTCGGCGCCGCCCACCGTGGGTGGACGGTACTCGGCTCTGTCGCTCTTCGGGCTCGCACCGGCTGCGCTCACCGGCATCGACGTCGAGGCTCTCGTCGCACGAGCGGCCGTGATGGAGTCCGCCTGCAAGAACCGGCCCGACGAGAACCCGGCGGCGCGGCTCGCCGCGGGGATCGCCGACGGCAACGCACAGGGGCGCGACAAGCTCACCCTTCTGACCTCGCCCGCGCTCCGCCCGTTCGGCCTGTGGGTCGAGCAGCTGATCGCCGAGTCGCTCGGCAAGGAGGGCCGAGGCGTCGTGCCCGTGATCGAGACGGCCCTCCGCGACCCGGTCTCGTACGGACCTGACCGGGTGCTTACGGTCGTGCGCCTGGCCGCCGATGGATCGCTCGCTGATTGGGCGGAGCGCGCCAGGGCCTCGCACGACGTCATCGAGCTCGTGCTCGAAGACGGCCTCGATCTCGGGGCGGAGTTCGTCCGCTGGGAGTTCGCGACCGCGCTCGCCGGCTTCCTTATCGGCGTCAACCCGTTCGACGAGCCGAACGTCGCTGAAGCGAAGGCGGCGACCAACGACATCCTCTCGGGACAAGCGTCCGCGCCCAGGGCGTGCTGCGACCTCGATGGGACGTGGGTGACCTTCGCCGGAGCGCTCGCGCCTCCCGAAGCGGCGCTGCCGTCGCGACCCGACGTCGTCCGGCACTGGCTGGCCGCATCGCGACCGGGCGACTACCTTGCGATCCTCGCCTACGTGCCTGACGACCCCGCCTACCTCGAGCCGCTGGAGCGCGCGGCCTCGGCGCTCGGCGACGCGACGGGACTCCCCGTGTGCGTGGAGATCGGCCCTCGCTACCTGCACTCCACGGGCCAGCTGCACAAGGGCGGGCCGAACTCAGGCGTGTTCCTCATCGTGACCACGCGCGATCGCACCGACTTCATCGTCCCTGGTCAGCGCTTCACCTTGGCGGCCCTCCACCGCGCCCAGGCCGAGGGGGACCTCGCCACGCTCGCGCGTCACGGGCGGCGGGTCATGCGGCTCGACCTGCCGTCAGGTGCCTCAGATGCGCTTGCGTCTCTTGCCGACGACATCATCGCTGCAGCCAGAGCGTAAGAGCGCCGGCCCCTCGATGCTCATCGAGGAGCCGGCGCCTGGACTGAAGCGGGTCTCCTGGGGGTGAGGCCCGCGCGTCCGCTCGCTAGTGGCTCTTGGTGCCGAGCAGCCCGCCGACCTTGTCGAGCCCGAGGTCGCGTTCGTGCCGCTCGTGCGCCGTGCCATGGATGCGCATCCAGATCTCGTCCACGTTCTTCGGCAACTGCCCATCCAGTTTGCTCACGACGATGATCGTCAAAAGCGCAAGCGGGAAGGTGAACAGCACCGGGAACGTCAGTGAACCGAGGAATCCGATCGCCCCTTCCTTAGGGATTTTCCCAAGCGTTTGCAAGATGTTCAAGAAGATGAATGCGATGGAGCTGCCCAGGCCCACGAAGATGCCTGCCGTGGCGCCGCGCTCGGTCGTGCCCTTCCACCAGATGCCCGTCAGCAGCATCGGCACGAACGCCGACGCGCCCACAGAGAACGCCCACGTCACCATCATCGCGATGAGGGCCGGATACGCCTGATCCAGACCGAACTTCGGGATCGCCAAGCCGATCGTGAGCGCAAGGCCTGAGAACACGAGGACCGCGATACGACCGACGAGCACGCGCTTGGCCTCGCTCGCGTTCGGGTTGATGTACTTCTCGTACACGTCGTGGCCAACGGCTGACGCTGAGGCGATCAGCAGCCCGCCGATGGTGGAGAACATGGCCGCGAACGCGCCTGCCGACACGACACCGAGCAGCGCCTGGCCGCCCAGCAGGTTCGCGAGCGTCGGCATCACCTGGTCTGGCTTGACGAGATGGCCGTGCACGTTCGCTGCCGCGATCGTGCCACCGTTGGCAAGGTGCTCCTTGATGTAGCCGAGCCCTGCGAGACCGGCGATCGGCGCCATGATGTAGAACAGGCCGATGAACACGAGGACCCAGAACGTGGAGCGGCGAGCAGCAGACCCCGACGGGTTGGTGTAGTAGCGGTTCAAGATGTGCGGCAGGCCGGCAGTGCCCAACACCAATGCCAGCACCATCGAGAACTGGTCGAACGCGTTGTAGCGATGGCCAGGTTCGCGGAAGAGCATCGCCCTCAGCTCGTGCAGCTTGTTCTTCGAGGGCAGCGCAACGGGGATCTTGCCCTCCTTTTTCGACGCGACGAACTCCTCGACTTTGGCGTACTCCTCCGGCGTCATCACTGTCTTCGCCGCTTCAAGCGGAGTCTTTCCAGTAGCAGGGTTCGGTGTGGTGAGTTCCGCGACAGTGAGCGCCTTCGTGTCGACGATCGGCTCCTTCGAAGCGTCCGCGAGCGCCTTCGGATAGCTGAATCCATGGCCGAACGCGAACGCGACGACCATGAACATCGCGAAGAAGAGCCACCAGAACTGGAAGATCTGGTTGAGCGTCGTGCCCTTCATGCCGCCCAAGCCGACATAGAGAGCCATGATCGCCGCGACCACCACGACGCCTGACGTGTACGGATCCATACCCAAGATGCCCTTACCCACGAGCACCTGCCAGGTCGTGCCAGCGCCGAACATCTGCGGCGCCATGTAGAAGAGCGACGTCAAGAGCACCGCGAGCACCGTGATCAGGCGGATGCGGTCGCTTCCGAACCGACCGTACGCAAAGTCGGCCACCGTGTACTCGCCGAAGCGACGGAGCGCAGAAGCGATGAAGAGCACGACCACCATGAATCCCCCTGCGAACCCGGCAGCGTACCAGACGCCGTCGAGACCGGAGGCATAGACGGCACCTGCCACGCCCAGGAACGATGCTGCGGACAGGTAGTCGCCTGAGATCGCCGAGGCGTTCGAAAACGACCCGACCTTGCGGCCAGCGAGGTAGAAGTCGGCCGTCGTGCGCGTGAAGCGTCTCGAGAAGATCGAGAGCGCGATCGTGAACAGGATGAGGACGACGACCAGGACGATTGCGAGCGTGTTCATCCCCTACGCCTCCTTCTCGCCCAGAGACCGCGCGGCGATCTCTTCTGCCATGCGCGCCAGCTTCTCGTCGAGCTTGTCGGCCTGCTTCGAATACGTCCAGGCCATCACCCACAGGAAGACGTAGTAGAAGAGCGAGACGAACAGGTAGTTCGCCGTGAATCCGCCCCAGATTGGCTTCGCGTACCAGTCCTCCCACCACACCGATGCGGCCGGTATCGCGAGCGTCACGGCGAAGAAGATCGCGCCGTACGTGAACGAGAGCTTGCGCTGCTCGCGGAAGACCGCGTCCACGCTCTCGATCGTGTCGACGTGTTCGCCATGCCTGACGTGAGCGACGGCCGGGGCCTTCCCGGCAGCGTGCGCCGTTGTGTCCGTCATCGTGTGCACCTCCTTCTCTGTTGCAGCCCTATTCGGCCTTGACGACGAGCACGGGGATCGGGGATCCCTTCACGACCGTCTCTGCAACGCTACCCAGCGCGATGCGCTTGAGACCGGTGCGCCCGGTGTCGCCGCAGACGATCATGTCGGCCCCCCATTCGATGGCCGTCGCGACGATGCGCTTCGCGACGCCGCCCTTGACGATCTCGACCTCGCACTCGACTCCGTTGCGCTCGCACATCGCCTTCGCGACGACGAGTCCCTTCACCGACGGATGGACGCCCTCGAAGACCTCCTCGTCCATGACCTCCTCGGGGTACTCGAGCGCCTCGAGGCCGGTGTCCACGAAGATCGCCTTGACCTTCGCGCCGAAGGTCTTCGCGAGGATGACGGCGTACTCGGTGGCTGCGACTGCAGGCTCCGAACCGTCGGTCGGCAGCAGGATCTTGTCGATCTCGTGGCAGACCTCCTGGATGTCGCCGAGCTTGATGTCCTCAGCGGACCCCTTGATGCAGACCTTCATCCGGTTCACCTCCTCCTTCCGATCGCGCACGATGCGCGATCCTGAGGCGAACGGTAGCGCGCGACCGCAGGCGGGGACTCTCGTGGGAGGCGTACGGCGAGACAGCGTCGGCGGAAGGGCGGAAGCAGCGGGTGAACGGCCGCCGACCGTACGCCCGCAGCAGGCGCCTCCGCTCGCCCGGCAAGACACGCCGCCGACCGGACGGGAGGCTGAGCAGGACGCGGCCGCTACAGCGTAACGATCCGCGCGCTCGGCCGGTGACCGGCGATCGTCAGCAGGCCGACGGTTGCACCTGACTCAGAACGCGGCCGCGACGCTGACCCGGGGTTCACGACGAGCGCTCCCTCGCGGCGATCGACGAACGGCACGTGCGTGTGGCCGACGACGATCACGGAGGCCGGCTTTGCGCGATGAGCGCGAAGGGCGTCCTCGATCCTGTGCGCGACAAGCACTGCTGTCTCGGCGAGCGTCACGCGGACGACGTGGTCGAGGACGCCCGCGAGCGCCCAGCCGTCCGTGTTGCCAGCGACCGCCGTCGTCGGCGCGATGGCCTCCAGCTCGTGGAGCACCTCGGGCGATCCGACGTCTCCCGCATGCAGGATGCGCTCGCATCCTGTGAAGGCGCGCGCAACCGCCGCAGGGAGCGTGCCGTGTGTGTCTGAGATCAGACCGACGAGCATCCTTACAGCCCGAGCGCTTTCTTCAGCGCAGGCACCCGCCGGCGTGACGCGGGCACCTGGGTCGCCGCGGTGTCCTTGAGAGTGAGCAGCATGGTTCCGCCGTACATCGGCACGACCTCGCCCACCTGCGCGAGATTCACGAGGAACCGCCGGTGCACGCGGAAGAAACCTTGTGACTCGAGACGCGACTCCAGCTGCGCGAGAGACATCGTCGACAAGAACCGCTCGCTCGCAGTGAAGATGTATGAGTAGTCGTCCTTGGCCATCACGTAGTAGATGTCCTGCACCTGGATGAGCAGCTTCCGGCCTGCTTTTTCCACAGGGACGCGCTCCACGCGCACGGGCGCCTCTTCGGTAGGACGGAGCCGGGCGATGGCAGCCTGGAGCCGCTTCAGCTCGACGGGCTTGACGAGGTAGTCCGTCGCGGCGACCTCGAAGGCCTTGACCGCGTGCTCGCTATGGGCCGTCACGAAGATCACCGCTGGCGGATGCTCTGCCTGGCCGAGCGCCTCGGCGAGCTGCATGCCGGACATGCCGGGCATGTCGATATCGAGGAAGACGACGTCGTAGGGAATCGCCCTGATCAGCTGGAAGGCCTCTTGCGCATTCGACGCCTCGCCGATCACTTCGACGCCGCCTGCTTCCTCGAGCAGATACCGGAGCTCAGAACGCGCTGGCGCCTCATCGTCGACAACGAGCGCCTTGATGAGACCCATGCCTACCCTCCGCTCCTCGGCACGAGACGCGCGGTGACGGTCGTGCCGACGCCCTCGCGGCTTTCGATCGTCAGCCCGCTGCCCGGCCCGAAATGACCGCGCACCCTATCGTGCACGTTCTTCAGCGCGATGCCAAGACCTCGGCCGACACCGGTTTCGAGCACGCGCGGAAGCTCATCGGCCGGGATGCCCGCGCCGTCGTCTTGCACGGTGATGGCAAGCCCGTCTTCGTCTCGCCCGACCCTCAGCCGGATGGTGAGCGGCCGGTCGGGCAGAAGCGCGTGCTGCACGCAGTTCTCGACGAGCGGCTGGATGATGAAGGCCGGGACCATGACGCCCTCCAGCTCCTCATCGATCTCCTCGACCATGCGGATCCTATCGCCGAAACGGGCCTGCTCGAAGCGCATGTAGCTCCGAGCGTACTCCAGCTCCCGCTCGAGCGGCACGAGGTCCTCGTTCTCCTCCAATGTCCGTCGGTAGAATCGGGCGAACTCGCGCAGCAGCTCACGCGCCTGAGCCGGATCGGTGCGGATGAGCGCCGCGATGGTATTGATGGTGTTGAACAGGAAGTGCGGGCTGATCTGCGCCTGCAACGCCTTGAGCTCCATGCGGCACGCGAGCTCGGTCTGGCGCTCCAGCTCCGAGAGCTCGAGCTGTGTCGACAAGAGGTGCGCGAGCCCTTCGACCATCGTCACCTGGGTCTCGTTCAGCAGCCGCGGCGTGGTGTAGTAGAACTTCAGCGTGCCCACGACCTCGCCACGGACGTGCAGAGGCACGACGATCGCCGCACGGAGGTAGCAACCTTTCACCGGGCACCCGATGTCCTCGCGCGTCGCGAGGATACGGTGCTCGTCTGACTCGATCGCCTCACGCGTCGCCTTCGTCATGATGGGTCCGCCGGGATGGTGGTGGTCCTCTCCGAGGCCTGCGAAGCCCAAGACCGTCTCTCGGTCGGTGATGGCGACTGCAGCAGCATCGCTCTGTTCGAGCGCCAACCGGCACACGGCCTGCGCCGTCTCGGGATCGAGGCCCCGCCGCATGTACGCCAGCGTCCGAGACGCGATCTCGAGGATCTGGTGGGACTGCATCGCGCGGATGTGGTCGGGCCGCGTCAGCACGCGCGCGACCACGGAGCCCGCCGCGATCACGACGAGCCCGGCCACCGCGACGATAGGCACCAGACGCGGCGAACCGCCGAGCACCGATGCGACCGCAACGACCCCGATCGCGCTCGTCGCGAGGAAGAGCGCCGCATCGATGATCAGCGCACGACGTGACTCCACGGCACCACGCTCTTCTCCGTGTCGACCTCACCGAACGCAAGCAGGTGCTTGCGCGACCCGGTCTGCTCGAACCCGAACCGGGCGTACAGCCGCTGCGCTTGCTCGTTGTCTGCTTGCGTGTACAGCACCGTCCGCTGTGTCCCCTGCCGTTCGAGGTAGCCCAGCGCATCTCCGAGAAGCAGGCCGCCGATGCCGTGCCCGCGGTGAGCGGGTGCGACCGCCAATCGCCCGATGACGCCGTGCCCTCGGTCGATCCGGCACATAGCGTACCCTACGATGGCGCCCTCGTGCCGCGCGATCACGGTGCGGTCGCTTCCGAGGTACTCCCGCATGAGTCGGACGTCGTACCGCCAAAAGTCGCTGAAGCATTCGATGTCGAGCGCGAGCAGCTGCTCGAGCACGCTCTCATCGGCGAGCTCCAGCTCGACGCCGCGCACGGGGGCGGACGCGATGAAGGCGTGCTGCCGCAGCGCCATCGTGACCCCGGTATGCACCACGCGCATGCCTGCACGCACGTACGGGTCCAGGAGCTCTTCGGGAACGAACGGGCTGAGGACGTCGTCGAATCCGTGGGCGCGAGCGACGGCACGAAGGGCCGTCATGTGGGAAGGCACGCTCCGCTCCGGGCTCCACAGCGCGTTCACCGCCACGAGCGGCAGGTGTTCGCGCCAGCGGTCGAGCAGCGCGACGTCGCCAGCGTCGCTCACCTGCACCGTCCACGGCGCACGCGCCCAGGCATCACGCAGCTCCTCCATCGAGGCGAACACGCCGTCCTGGCGAGCGAGTGCGAAGACTCGTGCCAGGTCGCGCTCCTCCGCCATGCGGAGCGCATGGGAACGGGAGCTCATACCGCCGTCAGCTCCCCCACCGCAAGCCACACCGCCACGCACACCAGCATGGCTGCGAACGCGTAGCGCACGACGGCCTCCCGCGCAAGCACCGTGAGCCGCGACCCGAGCGCGGCGCCCGGGACGACGCCGAGCACGAGCCCTGCCGCGATCGCAAGGTCCACGTGGCCGAGAAGGTAGTGCGTCACGCTCCCCGGCACTGCAAGGATCGCGACCGCGAGCAGGCTCGTGCCGACGGCCCTCTTCATGTCGAAGCCGAGCCACCGCGCGAGCAACGGCACGATCACGAATCCGCCCCCGAGTCCGAGGAAGCCCGAGTACAGACCGGCCGCGAGACCGACTGCCGCCAGCCTCCCGCCCGTCGGTCGAGCCGCTGGCCGGGCGCTGTCGGCGCGGCCTGCCCTGGCCGCCCATACTGCGGTGTCAAGCGCCACGTACACGAGGAGCGCGGCCGTTGCGACCATCACGGCGGATCCTCCCGCCGCTTTGCTCGCGAACGCCCCGGCGATCGACGCGGCCGAACCGACCGCCCCGATCGTCACTGCGGCGCGTACGTCAGCAAGCCCGCTGCGGGCGTACGTCCACGCACCGGTGAGCGCCCCAGGCACGATCACGGGCAGCGGCGTGCCGACCGCCACGAGCGCCGGCGCCTTCAGGATGAGGCGGATCGCAGGCGTGGTGACGATGCCGCCCCCGATGCCGAACGCGCCCGAGAGGACGCCGGAGACCGCCCCGATCACGAACGCCTGGACAGTGGCAGCCAGGCTCATCGCTCCGGCGGCACCACCGGGAACCGGCCCGTGATCGCGCTCCTGTCGATGCGCCGCTCTCCGGTGAACAGCGTCTTGAGCGCGACGTCCTCCCACAGCCGGTCCATGAGCATCGGCCACCGCCGCTGGAAGGCGAAGTACCGTTCGCAGTTGTCGCGCGCGTACTCGTTCGCCTGCTTCACGCCTCGGCGCGCGATGCGCAGGTACTCTCCAGGCTCCTTGCCCGCGAGCGCCCGCATGAGAGCGGTCGCGCGCGCCCGCCACACCACCGAGCCTTCGACGAACGGCCCTGGGTACGGCATCAGCGATTCCGGCGCCACCTGTCTGAGGTCAACTTGCGACTTCGAGAACTCCAGCTTGCGATGCTCGTACACGAAGCGGAAGACATCTTGCCGGAACGCTGCGGCCTCGCTCGGCAGCTTCGGCGGCTGGTGGATGACCGACCACTCCCCGTCCAAGAACACGTCGCCGCCGTGCATCCGCACGTTGATGACGTAGTCGACGTCTTCGCCCCGGGCGACCCACGGATCGAACGGCACGCTGGCGTACAGGTCCTTGTGGATGGCCAGGCAGCCGCCCATGGCCACCGTGCTCGGCGTGATGCGCGGAGGACGGGCCACCGCGCCGAGCGCCTCGGTGAACGCCTCGTCCTGTCGCCACAGCATGTCGTACCACGGCGCATCCGTGACGAACTGGTAGCGCCCTTCCTCGTCGGTGTAGTAGCCGCTCTTGGCGAGCACTCGCTTGCCCTTGCCGGTCTGCTCGCCGATCCCCTCCTGCGCGCGCGCAAGGAAGCTCGGGTCCGTGATCACCTGGTCGTCGTCGACGAACACGACGAGGTCGCACCCGAGCGTTGCAGCCACCATGAGCCCGACGTTCCGTACCGCGCCGTAGCTTCCCAGCGTCACTGCATCGAGGACGTCGGCGAACTCGAGCTGCTCCATGCGCCGGTGCAGCGAGCCCATCTCGGCCGGACCGACCACGAGGGCGTCGAGCCCGGGGAAGTCGGCGAGTATCTCACGGACCCGATCTTCAGCCGCGTACTCGACAGACTCGTGCGTGGCCGCAACGATGAGCACCACGCGCTCAAGCCCCTCGACAGACTCCAGCGACCGCAAGCACTCAGGCAGCGTTCCGTCCTCGTCGATAGGCGTGGGGTGGTCGTACTGGAACGGACCCTCGCCTGCCGGACGCGACCGCTTGCGGGTCCAGAACGTGGGGATGATGACGCACGGCTCCAATGGGACACCTTCCATCTCCAGGCACAGCGCGTACAGGCGCCCACAATGATACCGCTCGACGGAGCGGACCGCTCGCAATCTACTCCGCGTGGTCGATGGTCGAAGGCCGCACGAGGCAGCGTTGCACGGCCGCGCGCAGGATCTCGTACGGCCGAGACCCGATGAGCAGCTCGTTGCAGATGAGCGCCGACGGCGTCTCTTTGATGCCGAGGTGCAGCGCAAGGTGCCGGAACTCGTGCAGACGCTCGTCGTAGCGGCCTGAGTCCCAGGCCTCGACCATCTCAGACTCCGGTATCCCGTGCCGAAGACCGACAGGAATGAGCACGGCGCGGTTTCCGATGTCGCGGCCCGCGACGAAGTACTCGCGGAAGATGTCCAGGTGAAGCGGCCAGAAGACGTCCTCGCCACGGTCGCGGCCTAGCTCCGCAAGCACCATCGCGTTGTGGGTCTTGGGCACCAGGTCGGGAAGCACCATCCGCTCGCCCTCTTTCGCGGCAAGCTCGATGAGCCGCTTCTCCACGCGCGGGGAGTGCGACAGACCGTCCCGCGAGGCGGACAACCCCTCGTTTGGCATGTCGGGCCTGAGCTCGAACGGAACGCCCATGAGATCGACGTGCATCTCGTCACGAAGCGCGAGGAACCGGAACTGGTCCACGAAGCAGAACGGTCAAGCGTAGTCGTAGAAGACGAGGATGCGGGGTACGACCTGTTCGGACGCTACCTCCACGGCGATCCTCCTTTTCACTCGACCAGGCCGAGCGGCTCACCGCACGATGCGCACGCGCCGTCGCGCGTCCGGTGCTGCACGATGCGGTAGCCGTCCCGCGCGATGGCGATAGTACCGCAGCGTGGACACACGGTGTCCTCGCCACCAGGCTCGGCCACGTTCCCGAGGTACACGAACGCGAGCCCTTCTTCGAGGCCGATCTCGCGGAAACGTCGCAGCGTCTCGAGGGGCGTCGGGGGAAGGTGCGAGAGCTCCAGGTATGGGAAGAACCTCGTCACGTGCCACGGCGTCTTCGGGCCGAGCGCGTCATGTATCCAACGAGCGATGCCGCGGGCCGTCGCGTCGGAGTCGTTGATCGAAGGGATGACGTTGGTGACTGCTTCCACGTGCATCCCCCACCGCTCCTTGGCCCTCACGGCGGCATCGAGCACCGGCTGCATCGAGCGAACCTTGCACAGCCGCCGATAGGTCGCGTCGTCGAACGCTTTGACGTCCACGCGCCAGACGTCGATCACGGGGCCGAGGTAGTCGAGCCCGGCCTCGGTGACGTACCCATTGGTCACCATGACGGTGTACAGCCCGGCTTCGCGCGCCAGTACGGCGGTGTCCTTCACGAACTCCGCCCAGATGACCGGCTCGTTGTACGTGAAAGCCACCCCTTCGCACGATTCGGCTCGCGCGATGGTCACGACCTCCTCGGGCGTAAGGCGTCGCACCCCGCCGTCTTCAAGGCGCGCCCTGCTGATGCTCCAGTTCTGGCAGTGCAGACAGCGCATGCTGCACCCGACGCTGCCGAGCGAGAGCGCTCGGGTCCCCGGCCTGTAGTGGAACACCGGCTTCTTCTCGATCGGGTCGACGGCGAGCGACGAGACCTCGCCGTACGTCGCTGCGAAAAGCCGCCCGCCGACGTTGCGGCGCGCGCCGCAGATACCGGACGAGCCCTCAGGGATGCGACACGAGTGCGGACAGAGCAGGCAGTGCACAGCGCCGCCCTCGATGCTCTCCCAGAGGTCGGCCTGCCGCATGCAGCCCTCCTATCCTGACGCCGCTATCCTGACCTGATCGGGGCCCTGTCTGGCGGCCTCGGCGAGCGCCGATTCCGCCGCTTCGACAAGGTCGTCGCCTTCGAGCGTGCCCGTATGCGCCGAAGCGACTCCCGCAGAGAGCGTGACCCGCACATCACCTGTATACCCGCCGCCGACCTGGATGCTGAGCTCGCGCACGAGCGATCGCAGCTTCTCGGCCACCGCGAACGCCGCGGTCTTCCCAACGCCCGGCAGCAGGACCGCGAACTGATCGCCGCCGACGCGGGCCACCATGTCCGTGGTGCGAACGCTGGAAGCGAGCGCTTCTGCGATGCGCTTGAGCACGTCGTCCGCTCCCGCCTCTCCCACGAGGTCGTTCACGGCTCCGAAGCCGTCGACGTCGAGCACGACGAGCGAGAGCGGGGTCCCATAGCGCGCGAAGCGCGCCAGTTCCAGCTCGAGCCGTTCGTCCAAGGCCCGGCCGTTCCAGACCCCCGTGAGCTCGTCGATCGTGACGAGCGCTTGCAGCGCGGTGCTCGCCTCCTGCAAGCGGCGTCGCTGGAGCGGGAAGCACATCTCCCAGGTGGATTCGCCCCGGAAGATCGCCTCGGCGTGCTCGACGCACGTCGAGTGTCCGCACGCCCCACAGTCAAGGACCTCGGCCCTCGACAAGAAGCCGCCCTCCGCAAGGAGCGCGTCGATGACCTCCTCGCTCGGTCGCGGCACGCGCACCGGAGCCGGACGGAACGACCGCACAAGATCGATGCTCGGAAGCACCTCGACGATCGTGCGCGTGCTCACCGCCGCGATGCCCGCGGCGGAACGCGACGCCCGGTCCACGTTGCGTTTCGCGTACAACGACATGCCCGGATTGACCGCCGGGCCATCGATGCAGCCCTCGCAGTTGAGCGCGTCGATCACCGCAGGCGCCGTCTCGCCGGCCTCGATGGCCTTCAGCAACCGATCCAGGTCGGGGATCCCGCGGACCACGTGGACCAGCCCGTCGGTAGGCGAGCGGCTCGCGAGCACCTCGCGGGGGAACCCGTCGGTGAGCGAGACCTGCTTGAGGATCCTCGGCCGCGCAGGCGCGTTCGCGTGGACCGCCCGGTGGCCGCCCGTGCGCTCCTTGGACGCGATCATCTCCTTGAGCTCCAAGAAGTCGATCGCCGCATCCACCGGTCCGCCAAGCTCCGGATCGAATGCCTCGTCCTTGCGAGCGTAGCAGGGGCCCACGTACACGATCGCCACGTCTGTGCCGTACATCGACCTGATGAGCCTCGCCTGCGCGACGTACGGCGGCACGATCGGGGCAAGCGCAGGAGCCAGGGCCGGATGGTACTTGCGGACGAAGTCGACGACCACAGGACACGTCGACCGGATGGTGAACAGCGACGCCTCGCGTGCGGCCGCGCGCTCGTACTCGAGAGCGACGATCTCCTCGCCGAGCGCGGTCGTCTCGACCGAGGCGAATCCGAGGCCAGCGAGCGCGCGCTCTACCGCAAGCGGCGTCATCGGATGCAGCGCTGCGATGAACTCGGATGCGAGCAGCGCGACCACCGTTCTGCGGGAGCGCAGGAGCTCCCACACGCCAGGCGTGTCGTCACGGACCTGGTGCGCCTTAGCGCCGCACTCGCCGACGCACAGCCCGCAGGCGATGCACTTCTCCTGGATGACCTCCGAACGCCCATCGAGGACACGGATCGCCTTCACCGGACAGACTCTGACGCACCCCCAGCACTCGGTGCACGACGACTTCTCATGGAAGATGAGCGGGCCGCGCGCCTCCGCGCGTTGCCCTGTCCGTCCTGCTGTGCTCTCCTCGCCCACCGAACGCCCCCCTTGCCGTCCGCCCCTACTCGCCGACGATACGCGCAGCCCCTGAGAGCCGCAACGCCACGGCGAGCAGGCCGCCCACGAGATAGACGGCGACGAACTCGCCGGCCGCGATCGTGACGACGCCGAACAGGTACATCCACAGCCACGAGTCGCTCACGTGCACTCCGAGCAACGGGGTGTCGTACAGCCCCGTTGCCGCCAAGACGATGGGGAGGTACGCCGCCACGATGACTGCATTGGCGACGACGGGACCGAGGAGCGCTACGGCGGGCCGTCTGCGGAGACGGTACGTCCACGCGGCGCCGAGCAAGGTGGCGAGCGAGCCGAAGACCACGTCCAGCAGAGCGGTCGGCCCGAACTGGGCCACCATCGCGCCGTTGGCGACGGCGCACCCGATGGCGAGCCCGGGAACGGCCGCGGGCGTGAACAGCGCGAGCACCGTGAGCGCCTCGGACAACCGTACCTGCACGGGTCCGTAGGCGAGCGGGTTCTGGATCATCGGCAGCGTGGCCGCCGCGTAGAGCGCAGCAATCAGTCCGGCCTGCGCGATGTAGCGCGAACGCCGATGCGTCGGCGAGCCGACACCGCTTCCCGGCGACTCCTGTCGCTGTTCCTTGGAAGACCCTGTCATTCGTTGGCGCCTTTCTGCTTGTTGCGCGGAAGCGAGATGATGAACGTCGTGCCCGACCCGAGCTTGCTGCGGGCCCAGATCATGCCGCCGCTCGCGTCGACGATGTGCTTCGCGATGGAAAGCCCGAGACCGAACCCTCCCGTCTCCTTCGAGCGGGAGGCGTCGCTCCGGTAGAAGCGCTCGAAGATGTTCGGGAGGTCCTCTTCAGGTATCCCGATGCCGGTGTCGCTCACCTCGACGATGATGCGGTCCTTGTGGCGGCGCGTGCTGACCTGTACGCGGCCGCCGGCCGGCGTGTACTTGCACGCGTTGTCCACCAGGATGCCGAGCGCCTCCTCGATGCGGTCTGGGTCGCCCCACAGCGCGAGAGGCCCCTCTTCTGGTCCCAAGAACTCGAGATGCTTGTCGATGTAGCGTGTGGCTGCGTTCGCAAGCACCTCGCGGGCCACGGCGTTGATGTCGTAGCGGACGTGCTTGAACTCCAAGATCTCCTCGCTCCTGATCATCGACAGGAGGTCCGAGCACAGTTTCGCCATGCGCCGCGATTCGCGGTCGATCGCCGCGATCGCCTCGTCGCGCATCTCAGGATCCTCCGCTCCCCACGCGCGCAGGATGTTCACGTAGCCCCTGATGCCCGCGACCGGCGTCGCCAGTTCGTGCGACGCATCCGCCACGAACCGCGTCTGCGCCTCCGCCCGCTTCCTCAGGCGATCGATGAGCGCATTGAGCGACTTCGCGAGCTCGGCGATCTCATGCTCGCCTTCCTCTGGAAGCCGGACGTCGAGCTGGCCGGCGTCGATCGAGTCCGCGGCGCGACGGACCTGGTCGACGAGCGAGAGCACCCAGCCCATCACGATTTGCATCATCAGGATAGCGATCGCGGTCGCCAGGAGCCCGACGGCCACCATCGGGGCGCGGGCACCGTCAAGCACGCTCTCCTGGCACACGGGGTCGTGCACGATCTCGATGATCGCTCTGCCGCCGTCGGATGCTTGCACTGGCACGTACGCGATCCAAAGACCGAGATCGGCCCGGCTCAAGAATCCTGCCAGGAACCGACCACCTCCGACCTTGACCTGGACCGTCTTGCCGCTTGCAAGCGCACGGTCTGCGTCCGCCGGTGAGCGCAAACGCGCGCCCGGGGCGTTCGACCACGCCTCCCGGAAGCCTCCGCCTGCACCCGGCGCGGCCCACAGCGTCACCTGGGTCCCGTCGAAGAGCGCGGTCACCGGCTCAAGCGCTCGCTGCAGCGCTCCGGCCTCCGTGCCAGCGGCACCGGCTCCTGCATCGGAGGAGCCCTCCAGCCGCTGCGCCGCTGCCGCTGCGAACGACGCGATGTGCGAGCACGTCTCCCGGGCCGATGCGTCCATGCTCTGTGACACGACGAAGTACGTCGCGAGCGTGACGCTTCCGACGAGAAGCGCCGCGAAGACGGCAGCAAGGTACAGGACTCTCGCGCGTATGGACTTCAGGCGCATCTATCCCCGGGCGAAGAAGTAGCCCACCCCGCGGATGGTCTGGATGATCTTCGCTTCCTTGTCGCCGATCTTCGTGCGCAGATGGCAGACGAACACTTCGATGACGTTGCTCTCGGAGGCCGGTTGGCCGCCCCATACCGCTTCGAATATCTCGTCGCGGGACACGACCCTGCCAGCGTTCGCGACGAGGTATGCGAGCAGGTCGAACTCTTTGCTCGTCAGGTTCAGCGGCTGCCCGTTGCGCGTCGCTTCACGCTTCTCGAGGTCGATCGACACGCCGGACGCCTCGTAGCGGACCCCTGCTTTTGCCTTCGTCCGTTTCAGTAACGCCCGGACGCGGGACAGGAGCTCCGGTATCTCGAACGGCTTGCGCAGGTAGTCGTCTGCGCCGGCCTCGAACCCCATGACGACGTCGTGCGTCTCAGAGCGCGCAGTCAGCATGAGAATCGGCACGTCCATGCCCTTCTTGCGGATGAAGCGCGCCACGTCCAAGCCGTCCACGCCCGGCAGCATGAGGTCGAGGATCACGAGGTCCACGTCGTTCTCGGCCAGAAGGTCCATCGCCGTCGAGCCATCGCCCGCCCGCAGCACTTGGTATCCGGCGTGCTCCAGCTCGAGCTGCACGAACCGCGCGATGGTCTGGTCGTCCTCGACGATCAGGATGGTGGATTCGGCCATGACGCCCTCCTCGCGATGATCGGCCACCCGTTAATACTAGCGCGGAAGGAGCATCTCGGCTATCTGCACCGCGTTCAGCGCGGCGCCCTTGCGCAGCTGGTCCGCCACCACCCACATCTGAATGCCGCTTTCGACGCTCGGATCGCGCCGGATGCGGCCGACGTAGACGTCATCGGTCCCTTCGAGCATCGCTGGCATGGGATAGCGGTTCTTGGCGACCTCGTCGAGGACCGTCACGCCCGGCGCTCCTGCGAGCGCTTCACGCACGTCAGCGAGGTCGACCGGGGCGCCGAACTCGACAGCGACGGCCTCGGAGTGGCACCGCAGCACAGGGACTCGCACGCACGTCGCCGCGACAACGAGGTCGGGCCGGTGCATGATCTTCTGCGTCTCCACGACCATCTTCCACTCCTCTTTCGTGGAGCCGTCCTCCAAGAAGACGTCGATGTGCGGGATGCAGTTGAAAGCGATGCGGTGAGCGAACCGCTTGGGCTCGACCGGCCTGCCTGCGAGGAAGTCCGCTGTCTGCGCATACAGCTCGTCCATCGCCGCCTGGCCGGCACCGCTTGCGGCCTGGTACGTCGCGACCACGACCCTCTTGATCGGCGCAAGCCGCTCGAGCGGCGCGAGCGCCACCACCATCTGGATCGTCGAGCAGTTCGGGTTCGCGATCACGCCCTGGTGCGAAAGCGCATCGTCCGGGTTCACCTCAGGGACCACGAGCGGGACGCCTGGCTCCATCCGGAACGCGGACGAGTTGTCGATCATCACCGCGCCAGCGGAGGTGACTGCCTCACGATACTGCTTGCTCACCGAGGCGCCTGCCGAGAACAGCGCGATGTCCACCCCGTCGAAGGAACCTTCGGTGAGCTCCTCGACGACGACGTCCTCTCCTCTGAACCGTACGCGCTTGCCTGCCGAACGCGCCGATGCGAGGGCGCGGATGCCGGAGAGCGGGAAATCGCGCTGCTCGAGCACCGCGAGCATCTCGGCTCCCACGGCGCCCGTCGCTCCGGCGACCGCGACAACCGGACGTGCGGGCATCTGCTTCGTCCACGCCACCTTATGACTCCTCACCGCAACCGGGCGACACTTCCGTAGTGATCATCTCGGCGTCCAGACCGAACCCGCTGTGCAGAGCCCGGACCGCCTGCTCGACCTTGTCCGCCTCGATGACGCAGGAGATGCGGATCGACGAGGTCGAGATCATGTCGATGTTCACGCCGGCATCGGCGAGCACGCTGAACATCTTCGCTGCGACGCCAGGATGCGTCTTCATGCCGGCGCCCACCAGCGACACCTTCGCGATCGACTCGTCGAGAGCCCACGTGCGGGCGCCGAGCTCCTGCACGACCTCTCCGACGGCCCGCCGCGCACGGACCAGGTCCGTCTTCGGCACGGTGAATGAGATGTCGGTGAGCCCCTGCTCGGAGACGTTCTGGATGATCATGTCGACATTGACGTGCGCTTCGGCCATCTTGGTGAACACGGTTGCGGCAACGCCAGGGCGGTCCGGGACATCGCGGATGGTGACCTTCGCCTCAGAGGTGTCGTGCGCCACGCCCGAGATGATGGCTTGCTCCATGGTCTCATCGGCCTCCTTGACGATGGTGCCCGGCTCGTCATTGAACGACGACCGGCAGTGTATGACGACTCCGTGGTTGCGCGCGAACTCGACGCTGCGCAGCTGCAGGACGCCCGCACCGCTCGCCGCAAGCTCCAGCATCTCTTCGTAGGAGATGACGTCGATCTTGCGGGCCTCAGGAACGATGCGGGGATCCGCGGTGAACACGCCGTCCACGTCGGTGTAGATCTCGCACACGTCCGCCCCGATGCCTGCGGCGACGGCCACTGCCGTCGTATCGGAACCCCCGCGCCCCAGCGTCGTGATCTGCCCGTCTTCGGTCACTCCCTGGAAGCCGGCGACGATGACGATCTTGCCGTCGGCAAGCGCCTCGCGAACGCGGTCGGCCTGCACCTTCTGGATCTTGGCCTTCCCGTGCACCGGGTCGGTGACGATGCCGACCTGCTGCCCCGTGAACGACACCGCATCGTGCCCCTCGGCGTGGATCGCCATGGCCAGCAGCGCGATCGACACCTGCTCGCCGGTTGCGAGCAGCATGTCCATCTCGCGCTCAGGCGGCTCTGCCGACACGCTGTGCGCGAGCTCGACGAGCTCGTCGGTGACGTGCCCCATGGCAGAGACGACCGCCACGACATCGTCGCCGGCGCGCTTGCGCGCGATGATCCTGCGTGCCACCGCGCGGATCCGCTCCGGCGTGCCGACTGACGTGCCTCCATACTTCTGGACGACGAGAGCCATCACACTCTCCCGGGACGCGCATCTGGCTGACGTGAGGTTGCGGGATAGTGTACCAGCACCGTTCCTCACGCGCTCGGCTGGCCGAGAACGCGTTCGGCGATGCCCTGGGCCACGATGCGCATGCGCGGAGGCAGCTGCTGCAGCGCCTCGCCGACGAACTGCGCTGCCAGGCCCTCGCCGGTGGCGTCTTTGATGGCCGCGATGACGGTCTCTGCTGCGCGCGACAAGTCATCAGCGTCGGCGCCAGCTTCGACCGCTCCCACGAGCCGACCGGAGCGCAATGAATACGGGAGGCCCTGCTCGGCCATGCGCGCGTTCGCTTCGCGCTCGACGTTGGCGGACAGCCGAGGGCCGCCCAGCCGGCGGAAGGCCGTGAGCACGCCCTCGCACAGCGCCGTCAGTGCGGCGCCTTCTTGCTCGGGCAGCGCTTCTCCTTCTGCCGCAGGCACAGCGGCTCCTTCGACGGGAAGCTGCTGCTCCAGCTGAGCGAGCTCGAGCACCTCCACGAACGCTTCGACGATCTTCGGGTCGAACTGCGAGCCGGAGCAGCGCTTGAGCTCCGCGATGGCCTCCTCTGTGGAGCGGCCGCGCCGGTATGGCCGGTCCGAGGTCATCGCCTCGTACGAGTCCGCTACGGTCAGGATGCGAGCAAGGAGCGGGATCTCCTCGCCGCGCAGCCCCGCGGGGTAGCCGCCGCCGTCGTAGTGCTCGTGGTGATGCCTGACCACCGGGAGGATCGGCCACGGGAACGACACGGGCTTGAGGATGTTCGCGCCGATCAGCGGATGGTGCCGCATCTGGCCCATTTCTTCGTCCGAGAGCTTGCCTGGTTTGAGAAGGATGTCTTCCGAGATGCCGATCTTGCCGATGTCGTGCAGGTACGACGCCATCTCGAGCGCGTCTTTCTGCTCGGACGCAAGTCCCATGCGCTCTGCGATCATGAGCGCGTACGTCGCCACCCGCTCCGAATGGCCGCGCGTGTAGGGGTCTTTCGCATCGATCGCAGCGGCCAGGGCGCGGACCGTCGAGAGGTACGCTTCCTGCAACGATGCGTACAGATCGATGTTGCCGATCGCGATGGTCGCATGGTTCGCGATGGTCGAAAGCAGCCGCACGTCTTCGCTGGTGAACCGGGCGCCCGGATCGGAGCTCCCGACATACAGCGCGCCGATCACACCTTCTGCCGTGTGAAGGGGCACGCACACGGCAGCGAGGGCGCCGGTGGCCGGCTCTGGCCGTGGCCCGCGGTCCGCATCGTCGGCAGGAGGGTTGTACAGCAGCGGCCTGCCTTCCTTGACGACCCATTCAGCCATCGAGCCGCCGCCTGACGGATGGATCTCGTTCGCATGAATGCCTCGCCACGCCCGCACGTCGAGCTCGCGCGTGTCTTTGTCGAGAAGAGCCACGAACCCCACGTCGGCGCCGAATATGCGCAGCGTGGAGTCGAGCACCGCGTCGAGCAGCACGTCCAGCTCGAGCGTCGCTCCGAGGACCCTGCTCATCTCGTAGAGCGTCGCGAGTTCGAGCACTTTGCGCGTCAGGCCGTCGGTGCGGTCGCGCAAGGACCCGGTCATCTTCGCAAGGTTCTCGGAAAGCACCGCGATCTCGTTGTCGCCATCAGCACGGAAGTCGACGTCGTAATCGCCGGAGGCGACGCGCTCGACGGCCTCCGAGAGCCGGGCGATCGGCGTCCCGACCCTGTTCGCCAGATACCACCCGAGCCCGAACAGCGAGCCGATCGCCACCACTGTCCAGAGCACGATCAGAAGCGTCGTGGAGGTGCGGACCCTCTCGACGATCGTGGTCGGCGCCACCCCGATCACCCATACCGCCGCTTGGCGCGGGTCTCCTGGAAGCCGGAATCGCACGGCACTCGCGCGATAGCGGCTCGCGGAGAGCACGATGCTCCACGCGGGCGCCTCCGTTGCAGTGCCGCGCACGGTCACCGACCTCAGGGCCTGGCGGAGCTCCTTGGCGTCCTTGCTCTGCGGCGACACCCGAACCGCCGGCACGGCCCCTTCAGGCCCGAAGACCGCCACGCCGCCGCCGCGCGCGGGCAGCAGGGCCGAGAGCATCGCGTCATCGAGCGCTTGGCACATCACGAGAGTCACCGTACGGTAGTCGCGCGTGCGGACCGGGCTCAGGCAGCAGAGGTAGGCGGTGTCGCCGATCTTCACGAACGTCGCGTAGGCCATGTCGATGCGCGCGTACGCGACAGCGTCCTCTGGAAGCAGTCGAGAGCCCAGAGGGGCATGCACGTCCCCGACGGCGGCGATCGTCCGCCCCTCCTCGCCCAAGACGATCATCGCATCGCCGCCGAGCACGCTTCGCAGCACGGCGAGCCGCGCCGCGACCCGTCCCGCATCTCCGGACTCGGCCGCAGACTCCAGAACCTGGTCCCGTGCAGCGAGACCCGCCATCCTGCTCAAATCGACGGCGTGCTGTGTGAGGAAACCCGTCGCTTCTACCGCGATGCTTGCGGCCTGTTCGTCGACCCAGGTCTCGCTGATGCTCCCGACGACCGTCACGCCGAGGATCACTGCAACGACGCCGACGGTGAGCAACGCCCCGAGAAGCGGATAGACGATCTCGTTGTGCAGGCGACGTCGGGAGCTCCGCTTCGTGGGCATCGTGGAACCTCAGCGCACCGCCGCGTAGCCGTGACGTTCCATCACGGCCCGTCCCTCAGGTCCCGCTGCCCACTGGATGAAGCGCGTCACGGCCGCCGGAGCATCCGGCCGAGCCACGACGCCGAGCGGGCGGACCATCGGGTATCTGCCGGTCGACACGTTCTCGACGGTGGGCTTCACGCCATCGAGATCGAGCACCTGTATTCGCGCCCCCTCGGCGACCGCAGCGCCGAGGGAGCAGTAGCCGATAGCCCCCGGGGTGGACGCCACCGCGTCGATCATGTCGGGCTCCAACGACAGGACGCCTGCGCTCGTCGTGACCTCCAGCGAGGCGCCGAGCACGTGCCTTCTGAAGACGATCTTCGCGGATTCGTCCTCGCCGCGGTCGAGAACGACGATCGGCCGATGCGCGACATCCATCTCCAATCGATAGGGCAGCCGACGGTGCTGATTCTAGCACCGCGAAGGCCCCGACGCGTGAGCGACCGGGGCCTTGCAGTGCGCGACATGGACGGCGGCGGACGCCGAGGGTTCTCAGTCCTTTGCGAAGCGCTTCTGGAGCTGCTCCCACGCGCGGTCGACGTCCGCCTGGATCTCGGCCAGCAGGTGCTCGTTCCCAGGCGCGAACAGGTGCTTGAACCTGCCCTGCGGGCGCAAGAACTCCTCGATCGGCTTGCGGTTGACGACCTTCACGGTCTGCCGCCAGACACCGTCCTCGACCTCGTACAACGGCCAGAAGCCCGTTTGGACCGCGAGTTTCGCGATCTCGATAGTCTTGTCGTGGGGGATCCGCCATCCGCGCGGACAAGGCGCGAACACGTTGATGAACGCGGGCCCCTCGACGGCAAAGGCCTTGGCTGCTTTCTCCGTCAGGTCCTTCCAGTGGCTGACCGATGCCTGCGCAACGTACGGGATGCCGTGCGCCGCCATGATCTGCGTCAGGTCTTTGCGCCGCTGCTGCTTGCCCTGCTGCGCCGGCCCGACCTGCGCCGTCGTCGCCCATGCGCCCTTTGGCGTGGCAGAAGAGCGCTGGATGCCGGTGTTCATGTACGCGCCGTTGTCGTAGCACACGTACACCATGTCGTGCCCGCGCTCCATCGCTCCGGAAAGCGACTGCAGGCCGATGTCGTACGTGCCGCCGTCCCCGCCGAACGCGACGAACTTCACGCGCTTGTCAGCAGGGATCTTCCCTGCGCGCTTGAGCCCCTGGAACGCCGCCTCCACGCCCGAGATGGTCGCTGCCGCGTTCTCGAACGCGTTGTGGATGAACGGGGTCCGCCACGACGTGTAGGGGTAGATCGTCGTCGAGACTTCGAGGCACCCCGTGGCGCACCCCGCCACGACCGGGTCCTCCCCTGCGCCGAGCAGCACCTGCCGAACGGCGATGGAGGCGCCGCAGCCCGGACACAGCCTGTGTCCGCCAGCGAGCCTGTCCTCGCGATGGGTGAGCTCCTTCAGTGTCGCCATCTGCGCCTCCTATCGTGCGCCGAGGTAGACGGGGCCTGCTGGAACGGGCGATCCGCTGGCGATGTCTGCGAGGTCGCCGTACACGGACTCGACCAGATCGAGCTTCACGTCGCTGCCGCCTAGCCCGTACACGTACCCGACAACGGCCGGACGCTCGGCAGCGTCATACAGAGCAGAGCGCGTCTCCAAGAACAGCGGGCCGCCTTCTGCGCCGAACGACTCTGCGCGGTCCATGACGGCGACGGCCTTGACGCCGGACAGCGTCTTGGCGAGCTCGGCGTACGGGAACGGGCGGAAGCACCGCACCTTCACCACGCCGACCTTCGAGCCGGCCTCGCGCAGCGAGCGGGCGACGTGACGCACGTTGCCGGCCGTCGAGCCGATGACGACGATCGCGACCTCGGCGTCTTCCATGCCCCATGTCTCGAGCATGCCAAAGGGGCGGCCTGAGATTCTTGCGTACTCTTCGCCGACCCGGGCGATCACCGCGCGAGAGCGTTCGATGGCGTCGCGCTCCGCCTTCTTGAACGCAGGGTACGGCCCGCCGAGGCCCGCGAAGGCGCCATGCGTCACGGGACGCTCGACGTCGAGCAGCGCCCAGTCGGCCTTCCGCTCGCCGACGAACGCAGCCACCGTCTCGTCATCGAGGAGCGAGATCCTGTCGATCGAGTGCGTCGTGATGAAGCCGTCGAGGCAGCTCATCACGGGGAGCAGCACGTCCGGGTCCTCAGCGATCCGCACCGCCATGATGGTGTTGTCGTACGCCTCCTGGGCCGTCTCGGCAAAGAGCATGATCCAGCCCGCGTCCCGGGCGCCCATGACGTCCGAGTGATCGCAGTGGATGTTGATCGGCGCAGAGAGCGCGCGATTCGCGTTGGCCATCACGATCGGGAGCCGCATGCCGCTGGCGATGTGGAGCTCCTCCCACATGAGAGCGAGGCCCTGCGAAGACGTCGCGGTCATCACGCGCGCGCCGGCCGCAGACGCACCGATGCAGGCGCTCATGGCCGAGTGCTCGGACTCGACCGTGACGTACTCGGTGTGGACGCGGCCTTTGGCGACGAACGCGGCGAACTCCTCGACGATCGTCGTCTGCGGCGTGATGGGGTACGCGGCGACGACGTCGGGCCTGCACTGCCGCATCGCCTCGGCGACCACGGTGTTGCCGGTCGCGGCTACGACCTTCTGCTCCGCCACGTCACTTCACCTCCGGAAGATCGCAGCCCTCGGGCACCATCGTGATGGCGCCGACCGGGCACTCGTTCGCGCACACCCCGCAGCCCTTGCAGTGCGCGAGGTCGAAGGTCGTCACCTTCTCGTTCTCGACGCGGATCGCCGAATCGGGGCAGACGATCCAGCACAGCAGGCACTGCGTGCACTTCGCGTCGTCACGCTCCGGCCGCTGGCTGCGCCACCCGCCAGTGACGTAGTCATCGGAGTTGCCGGCCTCGGGAATGACCGCCCCGAGCGGGAACTCTTCGCTCGTCCACTCGTTGATGCGCGAGACGTCCCACTTCATCCGACGCTCACCTCCTCGTATGCGCGCTTGACCGAGGCGATGTTCGCGTCGATCACGTCCTGAGAGAACTTCTTGCCGAACGTCTTGGTGAGGTGCGCGATGACGTCGTCGAGCGAGAACAGGCCCGTGGCTTTCGCCAACGCGCCGACCATCGGCGTGTTGGGGATGTCGCGCTTCAGCGTCTCGAGCGAGATGCCGGACGCGTCGACGGACGCGACTCTCACGTCTCTGCCCTCGAGCTTCAGTTCGGTTCGGAGGGCGTCAGGCGTCTTGCAGGTGTTCACGATGATGATCCCGCCGTCTTGAAGCCCCTCCGTCACGTCGACGATCGCGAGGAGCGTCTCGTCGAGGACGATGACGACGTTCGGATGGTCGATGTTGCAGTGGATCTCGATGGGCTCGGGAGAGATGCGCGTGAACGCCTTGATCGGCGCGCCCATCCGTTCAGGACCGTACTCCGGCATGGCCTGCATGTACTGGTCCAGCTCGAGCGCTGTCTCAGCGACAAGCTTGGCTGCCGTCACGGCGCCCTGTCCGGCACGCGCATGCCAACGGATCTCCGTCAGCTGCTGCATGGCATCCCCTTCCTCGTCAGCGGCAACGCCCGGTCTTCGCGACGAACGGCTCGGGGGAAGGCGACCGGGTCAGTCCAGGATACGGGCGGGCACCCTCCGAGCGGGTGTTTCCCGCAGCTCAGCGGCGTCATCTTTCGGTGAACGGTAAACAAAAACTGTCATTCCCCGATGTCTCGCCGGCCTTCAAGGGCCCGGCTGAGCGTGACCTCGTCCGCATACTCGAGGTCGCCGCCGACCGGCAGCCCCGACGCGATGCGGGTGACACGCACGCCGAGCGGACGCAGCAGCCGGGCGATGTACAGCGCCGTCGTCTCGCCCTCCACGTTCGGGTTCGTCGCAACGATCACTTCTTTGACGGCGCCAGACCCCACACGCTCGACGAGCTCTCGCATCTTCAGCTGCTCCGGTCCGATGCCATCCATGGGCGAGATGGCACCGTGCAAGACGTGGTACAGCCCGCAGAAGCCTCCCGAGCGCTCGATCGCCACAACGTCGCGTGGCTCCTCGACGACGCACAGCACGCTTCGGTCGCGCTTCTCAGACGCGCAGATCTCGCAGAGGTCGCCTTCGGCGAGGTTGAAGCACTGCGAGCAGAGCTTCACCGTCCGCTTGACCTCGACGATCGCGTCAGCGAGCCGCTGCGCCCGCTCCTCGTCGGAGCGCAAGATGAAGAACGCGAGCCGCTGCGCGGACTTCGGACCGATGCCCGGAAGACGCTGGAACTCCTCGATGAGGCGCGCGATCGCTGGCGCATACAAAGACATCGCTACCGCAGCCCCGGGATCTTCAGCCCGCCGGTGACGGCCTCCATGCGCTTGGCGGCCGCCTCTTGCGCTTGCCTCAGCGCTTCGTTGACCGCAGCGACGACGAGGTCCTCCAGCATGCCCACGTCGTCGGGATCCATGGCGCCCGGATCGATGTCGAGCGACTCCAAGACGAGCGCGCCGGTCATCACGGCCTTCACCGCACCGCCGCCGACCGATACCTCGATGCGCTCGTTCGCGATCTCCTCCTGCACGCGCGCCAGTTCTGCCTGCATGCGCTGGGCCTGCTTCATGAGGCTTCCCATGTCCGGTCTCATCAGCGTCTCCTTCTAGCTCTGCGAACCGTCGTCCGCATCGCCGATCGTTCGTTCTTCCACGACAGTCGCCCCGAGCTCCGCCATCAGGCGGGCCTCGATGTCGTCCGCTCCAACAGCTCCAGATGCCGCGCTCGGCGCCCGCTCTGTCGTCGTCGCAGGGTCGGCTGCAGGCACCGGGGCCTTCTCCACGCCTTCGACGGCGCCGCGGTCTTCGGAAAGGGCGCTTTGGCCCGGTTCTTCGGCGCGCGCGACCGGCTCGTCCGCGCTCGCAGCTGCCGCTTCGGCGCGCGCGACCGGCTCGTCCACGCGCTCCGCAGGCGACGAGGCGCCCTCGCGCCCGAGCCGGAACTCGATCGGCGCTACGGTGCCGAGCACGCGCTCGATCGCGGCCTTGAGAAGCGCCAGCGTCTCGGGCTCGCGCGCCATGTCCATCGAGAACGCGCGGTCGCGCGGGAACTCGACGACGATGGCGTCTCCGACGACTTCCGGCTCCGTCGAGTCGAATAGGTGCGATCGCGCCGGCTTCTTCTTGCGGACCTCCGCGATGATCGCCGGCCACGAGCGCTTCACCGTGCGCGGGTCGAGCGCACCTGCCCCTGCCGCCGCCTCCGGGGTTGCGTGCTGCGTCGTCCGGCTCAGTGGTTCCGGGCGTGGCGATGCAGCGGGCTTCTCGGGCTTCGCTTTCGCGCTGCTCGCCTCCGGCCTGGCCTTGCGCGCAGGAACGGGGGCCGGCGCCGGAGCGCCGGAGCGCAACGCGTCTTCCACCGCTTCGATGCGCTCGGCGAGCGCTTCGAGCGTGAGGTCGGACTCCGGCCTCGCCAAGCGCGTGAGCGCCACCTCCAGCGCAAGACGGACGTCGGCAGCGTTGCGCATCGCGCTCATGAGCTCGTCGAGCACGTCGAGCATGCGGACCACCCGCGCCTGGCCGAGCTCGCGCGCCTGGCGCCGCAGACGGCGCAGATCGTCTGCCGGAACGTCGAGCGCGAGACCTGGGTCGTCGAGCACGAGCGCCACGAGCAGGTCCCGTGCGTGCCGCGCGAGCGCGAGCGCGAACTCAGCGAGGTCTGCGCCGCGCTCCGAGAGTCCCGCGACGAAGCCGAACAGCTCGCCGAGGTCTCCCGCGGCAAGCAGGTCGACGACCTCGAAGAGCTCTTCAGAGCCGACCTCCCCCAGAAGCCCCTCTGCGTCTTCAAGGGTCACCGGGCCTGACGCGAACGACGCGAGCTGCTCGAGCGTCGTGATCGCGTCGCGCATGCCGCCTGCGGCGTGCCTGGCGATGAGCGAGAGCGCCGCGTCTTCCACCTCGACGCCTTCGGCCCCGGCGATGTGCTTCAGCCTCTCGGCGATCTCCTCGACCGACAGCCGCCGGAACTCGAAGCGCTGACACCGCGAATGGATGGTCTCCGGCACCTTCTGCGGATGGGTGGTGCACAGCACGAACACCGTGTTGGGCGGGGGTTCTTCGAGCGTTTTCAGCAGCGCGTTGAACGCTGCTGCAGACAGCATGTGCGCCTCATCGATGATGTAGACCTTGTACCGGCCCCTCGTCGGCGCGTAGCTCACGCGGCCGATGATCTCCTCCCTGACGGCGTCGACGCCCGTGCGGGAGGCGGCGTCGAGCTCGTAAACGTCCGGGTGGCTGCCCTCGGCGATCTGGCGGCAGTCCTCGCAGGTGTCGTCCGGCTCGCCCGTGGGACCGGCCTGGCAGTTGAGCGCCTTAGCGAGCAGCCGGGCCGTCGTCGTCTTGCCGGTACCGCGGGGCCCGGTGAAGAGGTACGCGTGCGCCACAGCGCCCTCTTCGACAGCGTTGCGGAGGGTCCGCTCGATGTGTGCCTGGCCGACGACGTCGTCGAACGTCTGCGGCCGGTACTTGCGGTACCAGGACTGGTGTGCCACGCGAGACGCCCTTCCGCTCCTCGCCGCAGCGATGCCTGCAGCGTTTGCGCTTCTCGATGCGCAGCGCATGCCCTCACGACGCGTCCCGGACACCCGGCAGAGGCCGCTTATGGCTGCTTCCTCCCGGACCTGACCAGGTTCACGACGTGCCGCCGCCCGGGACGCGACGTGAGGGAGCGCTGCACTCCGCAGTATACCGCGGGCTACGACATCTCCGAGCGAGCCTACTGGCCGATGACTTCGCCGATGCGGCGGAGCAGCACATCGATGTCGACCGGCTTGGTGATGTAGTCGTCGCAGCCGGCCTCCAACGCCCGTGCGCGGTCGCCCTTCATCGAGTGCGCCGTGAGCGCGAGCACAGGAATCGACGCGAACCGCTCGTCCGACTTGATACGGCGCGTCGCCTCGTAGCCGTCGATCTTCGGCAGCTGCACGTCCATCAGGATGACGTCAGGACTGTGGACCGGCACGGCCTCGACGGCCGCCTCCCCGTCTTCGGCGGAGACGACCTCGTATCCGCTCTTCTCAAGAAGGAAGGTAAGGAGGTACCGGTTCTGCGGATTGTCCTCGACGAGCAAGACCTTGCGCTTCATGATTCCCTCGCTGCATCGGCGGATACAGGGTACCACCTTTTGTGTCGTTCGTCGCTGGGTGCCTGACGAGCGGTATACTCGTTGCGGTGAAGGGAGGGCCCGTGCTGCGCATCCGTCTTGGCCGTCTCGGTATCGCATTCGCGGCCGTTGTGGCCGTGACCGCTCTGGCCGTCGGGCTGTGGCTCGCCACCCCGCTCGGCCCGGATGCCCGCGCGGTCGAAGCCCTCGCGCCCGGAGACGGCATCTCCGTCGCCCACACGGACTGGGGCTGGGAGTTCTGGCCTTCGAGCTCTGAGCCCGCCACCGGCGTCGTCATCTACCCCGGAGGCCGCGTCGATCCTCGCTCGTACGCGCCGCTCGCGCGGGGCCTTGCGCAGGCCGGCTACCGCGCGATCATCGTGAAGATGCCCGCGAACCTCGCCGTCCTCGCGCCCAACGCGGCCGATTGCGCGATAGAAGCACACCCGAAGATCCAGCGCTGGGCGATTGTCGGCCACTCGCTCGGAGGAGCGATGGCAGCAGCGCACGTCGCCCAGAGGCCCGGCCGGTATGCAGCGCTCGTGCTTCTCGCGGCGTACCCGCCTTCCTCCACCGACCTGTCCCAGACCCGCATTGCCGTGGTCGCCCTTGCCGGCAACCGCGACACCGTTCTTGACACCGGCGCGTTCGAGGCAGCTCGCTCCCGACTGCCGCGTAGCAGCCTCGTGGCGACTGTGGAGGGCGCGAACCATGCGCAATGGGGCTCCTACGGGCGGCAGCGCGGTGACTCACAAGCCGCGATCCCTCCCGAGGTGCAGGAGGCGATCGCCGTGGATGCGGTGCGACGGGCGCTCGGCGACGTGCCGCGTGACGAGAAGACCCCGTAGCCGCCCTCTAGGACCTACCGCCTGAGCGTCGCGACCAGACGACGCGGATCGAGCACGAGGTCGAGCGCGTCTCGGACGTCTGTCACTGCCACGTCGGCCGAGCGGAGCGCCGCGACGGCGGCCCCCTCGCGCCCGATCACGCAGATGCCCACGACTGCAGCGTCGAGCATCTCGTCGTCGTTCGCTCCGTTGCCGACCGCCACGACAGCGTCCGCACCCAACGCGCGCACGACCTCCAGCTTCTGGCGCGCCTCGTTGCCGCGCTCGATGACGTGGATCTCGATCCCTGTCCTGTCGCGGAGCGCAGCGGCCGTTCCGTGCGTGTCGGCGGTGATGGCCGTGACAGTGACGAGCTCGCGTAGGCGCTCGAGCCGCTCCGCAACGCCCTCGAGAAGCGCACCATCGCATGCGATGGTGCCATTGACGTCGAGCACAAGGTGCTGGATGGTCGCGAGCCCCCTGCCCGGGATGTCGATACGGATCATGCCGCCCTCCCTGTCCGCGTCTGTGCGCGTAGCGTACCATGTGCCCGTGACTGCACCGCTCATCGAGATACGCGACGCGACGGTGGTCCGGGACGGCCGGCCGCTGCTTGCTGTAGAGCGCTTCTCGCTCACAACAGGCGAGCGCATCGCCGTACTCGGCCCCAACGGTGCAGGCAAGTCGACGCTCGTCCGCTTGCTCACCCGCGACGTCCTCCCCGTGCATACGCCCACATCGGCGGTGCTCGTCGACGGCGACCCGCGCCTGCCGCTGTTCGAGGTCCGGGCGCTGCTCGGCATCGTGTCCGACGTGCTGCAATCGGACTACGACCGCGCGGTGCGGGTGGAAGACGTCGTGCTATCGGGATTCTTCGGCTCCATCGGGCTGTACCGCGGACACGACGTCACAGCCGAGATGCGGCAGGCTGCGATCCACGCGATGCGGGAGATGGGTGTCGACCACCTCGCTCGCCGGACGATCGACACCCTGTCGACCGGCGAGGCGCGGCGCACGCTCATCGCCCGCGCGCTGGTGAGCGACCCGGCGGCGCTCGTCCTCGACGAGCCCTGCCACGGGCTCGACCCAGGCGCGGCCTGGCACTTCCGGCAGGTGCTGAGCCGGCTGGCTCGGGCGGACCGCGCGCTCGTGATCGTCACGCACCACGTGGAAGACATCGTCCCCGAGATCGATCGCGTCGTGCTCATGAAGGGCGGCCGCGTCGCGGCGGACGGACCGAAGTGGGACGTCCTGACGAGCGCTCGGCTCTCGGACCTGTTCGGCTGCCCGCTCGAGGTGGAGGAGCGCAACGGCGCCTACCGCATCTGGTAGGCATGCGCGATCCGCGCAGCCAGGCGCACGTTGCTGTACACGAGCGCCTTGTTCGCCTGCTCGCTCCGCCCTCCGGACATCTCGTGGATCCGAGCGAGCAAGAACGGTGTGACCGCCTTGCCGGATATGCGCTGACGGTCGGCATCGCGAAGCGCCGCCTCCACTGCCGCTTCGACCTCCGCGGGCGGGATCTCGTCGTGCGGGGCGATCGGGTTCGCGATCACCTCGCCTCCCGGCATGTCGAGCTCGTCGCGCACGCGCAGCACGCGGGCTGCTTCGCCCGGGTCCTGAAGCCGCGCGTCGACCGGAAAACCGCTGGTCCGCGTGTAGAAGGCCGGGAAATCGTCGGTCTGGTAGCCGAGAACAGGCACTCCGCGCGTCTCGAGGTACTCCAGCGTCCGTCCGATGTCGAGCACCGACTTCGCGCCTGCGCACACCACCGCGACGCGCGTGCGCGCCAGCTCCTCGAGATCCGCCGAGACGTCCATCGTCGACTGGCCGCCTCGGTGCACGCCGCCGATCCCCCCTGTCGCGAAGATGCGGATGCCGGCCCGCCGGGCGATCGCCATGGTCGCGGCCACCGTCGTCGCCCCTGTGCGCCCGAGCGCGACGAGCGTGCCGATGTCGCGCGTGCTCGCCTTCGCGACGTCTTTCGCGGCCGCGAGCCGCTCGATGTCGCTTCGCGAAAGCCCCACCCTGACGACGCCGCCGACGATCGCGATGGTCGCAGGCACGGCACCTTCCTCGCGCGCGACGCGCTCGGCCGTGAGCGCGCACTCGAGGTTCGCCGGGTAGGGGAATCCGTGCGAGATGATCGTCGACTCCAGGGCGACAACCGGCAGGCGCTTCTCGAGCGCCTCAAGGACCTCCGGAGCCACCTGCATGATCTCGCTCACGCGAGCGCCTCCTCAGCACGCCGCATAACCGACTCGAGGCTGATGGCCTCGCTCACAGTCCGCTCGCTCTCGAGCGCGAATGCTGCCATCGCCGCTGCGAACGCAAGCATCCGCGGAGGGTCGAAGCCAGCCACGGTGCCGTACACGACGCCTGCCATGAACGCATCGCCTGCGCCTGTCGCGTTCGCCGCTCGGACAGGGATCGCCTTGAAGGGCACCCTCGATCCGCCTTCGGCCAGCAACCCGCCGTTGGCGCCTTCGGTCAGGATCGCGCGATGCACCCCACGGGACTGCAGCTCTTCTGCTGCTCGCGCAAGGTCTTTCGATGCCGTGCCGGTGATGGCCGCGGCTTCGTCTGCATTCGCCTTGAGCGTGTGCATGCCGGCGAGACACCGGCCGATGCGCGACGCCTTGGTGACGGACACCGCGTCTGCCATCACCGGCCTGTCGCGCCACTGCTCGCACGACCAGGCGATCGTCGCCTCGGGAAGATTCGCGTCGAGCACGATCGCGTCCGCCCCTTCGATGGCTGCCCTGAACTGCTCGACCGCCTCCGGCACCAGGCGCTCGATCGCGCGCATGTCCGACACGCCACCGACCGGAAGCCCTGCCTCGTCCACGATGCAGACGTACCGTGGGCACGGCAGACCCGGCGCGGGCGCGACGCGGACGTCGATGCCGAGGCGACGGCACTCCGCCACGAGCGCCTCCGACTCCACGCCTTCGCCGACCGCCGTGACGAGCCGCACGTCGCAACCGAGGCGGGCGAGGTTCTCGGCGACGTTGCGTCCCACGCCTCCCGGACTGATCCGCACGGTCCCTGGCGCGGAGTCGCCGGGGATCACCGGCGCGCCGGCCAGCCCGAAGATGTCCGTGTTCGCGCCTCCGATGACTGCCACCGTGAGCGGCACCGCGCCTCCTTCCTGGCCGTCCTTCTCCATCATATCCCGAGCCTCTGACAGAAAAACGGAGGGGCGGCCCCAGATGGACCGCCCCTCCGCACGCTTGCGCGGTTTCTGTTTAGAGCTTGCGGACGTTCGCCGCCTGCTTCTTGCCGTTCTGGCCGTCAGCGATCTCGAACTCCACAGCCTGACCCTCGTCGAGGCTCTTGAAGCCGTCGCCCTGGATCGCGCTGAAGTGGACGAACACGTCGTCCCCGCCCTCATGCGAGATGAAGCCGTAGCCCTTGTCCGGGTTGAACCACTTGACCGTTCCCTGTGCCATGCAAACCATTCCTTCCGCCCCGCAGGGCAAAACAAAGCGACGTGACGCTTCCCGCGACACGCGGGTGTCACGCCGCGAATCCGTGGGCCTTCCATCCGGCCCGCATCGCACTATACGCGACTTCTTGGAAGATTGCACGCTTTTTCTTCAGTCCATACCGAGCAGCGACGCGGCGTTGCTCCACACGATGCGTTCGACGTCTTGCGGATCGAGCCCGCAGGACCGCACCGCCTGAAGCGCGGCCGCCGCGTCGGTCCACGGTCCATCGCTCGCGAACAGCACCCGATCGGCGCCGTACGCCTTGACGAGGTCGCGGAACTCCGCCGGCTTGAAGAACTCGGTCGCGTGCGAGGTGTCCAGGTACACGGGCGCGCCAGCGAGGATCCGCACGGCCTCGTCCCACATCCGGTAGCCGCCCATGTGCGCGAGCACGAAGGTGGTTTCGGGATGGCGCTCGGCGAGCCTGGCGAAGGTCTGCGGCTCGCCGGAAACGGTCTCGAAGTTAGGATCCTCTCCGGCGTGGAAGAGCACGATGAGCCCGAGCCGCCCGCACGCGTCGTACACGCTGCGCATGCGCTCGTCTTCCGGGTGGAACGACTGGAACTCGGGATGCAGCTTGATGCCCACGAGCCCGAGAGCGGCAAGGCGCTCCAGCTCCTCCACGGCATTCTCGAGCCCTGGGTGGATGGCGCCGAGCGCCCGAATCCGCCACGAGGTGCGCGACGCCGTCCAGTCGTTGATCGACCGTACTTGGGATGGCTTCGTGGCCACCGGAGCCAGCACCGACACGCCGACGCCGGCACGGTCCATCTCAGCAAGCAGCCCTGCGAGAGTGCCGTCGTAGTACGCTCGCATGTGCGTCCGGTCGATCATGCCCGCGAGCGCCCGACCCGCCACGTCTTCCGGGAAGACGTGCGTGTGGAAGTCGATGACGCGGTACGCAGGCAGCCGATCCGCCGGCACACGCACGCGATCGCGCTCCGTCACGTCCAGCTCTCCCGCTTGCCCGCGTCGTACAGCCCGAGGAACACCCGGTGCGGGCCCGGCGTCCCCTTCGGCACGAAGGCGACCCGTTGGCCCGGGAAGATCACGCGATCAGCGCCGTAGACCCTGCCGTCGACGAACACGCCTTCGATGAGGTCCAGCGGAAGGCCGGCCTGCCGAGCCATGTCGCGCGCCATCATGCCGCCTGACGGGACTGCGACCTCGAGGGTCGCCGGCTTGCCTCGCTCGAGCGCCCACGTGCGGAGCGCGCCGAACAGCCGCGCCCGCACGACTTGGGATCCGTCCATGCCGCTCCTTCCGTCGCCACGGCTATCATACCCGCACAGACCACCAGGTGCAGGGATTGCCACGAGCGGGAAGAATGCTACTGTGGCAAGAGGTGGACGCTCGTCGCGAATGGCTGAAGGGGGACATCGCGGCTGCGCGGGAACGGGACGGGTGAGAACGTGAAGCGCACCGCAGCGCACAAAGGCACCGTGCTGATCGTGGAGGACTCCCAGACGCTGCGCCAGATGACGCAGATGACCCTCGAAGAGCGCGGCTACACCGTGCTCACCGCGAACGACGGCGTGGGGGCGCTGCAGGCGCTCGCCGAGACCATCCCGGACATCATCGTGCTCGACATCAACCTCCCCGACATCGACGGCTTCGAGGTGTGCAAGCGCGTCAAGGCCGATCCGCGCACACGGTACGTGCCCGTGATCATGGCGACCGGCCTCGGCCGCTCCGGCTTCGAGGTCATGTCGATCGAATCGGGCGCCGACGACTTCATCGCCAAACCCATCGACCCGTTGGTTCTGGACGCGCGCATCGAGATGGTGGTCCGCCGGATGCGGCGCGAGCGCTTCGCGAACGCGCTCACGGGGCTGCCGTCGAACGCGCTCACCGAAGAGCGGCTAGGATTCCTGCTTGCGCGCCGCAAACCGTTCGCTGTCATCTTCTTCGACATCGACGACTTCCGCGCGTTCAACGTCCGCTACGGGCACGCGCGCGGCGATCTCTTGATCCGCCACGTCGCCGAGGTCGTGCTGGAGGCCGTGAACTTCGCGGAGTGCGGGGACGCCTTCGTCGGCCACCTCGGCGGGGACGATTTCGTGGTGACGTGCGACCCGGAGAAGGCCGAGGAGGTCGCGCGCAACGCCGTCGCTGCCTTCGACAGCAGCGTCTTGGACTTCTACGAGGACGAGGACCGCGAGAGCGGCGGCTTCGTCATCACCGACCGTACTGGCGAGAAGAAGCGCTTCGGGCCGCTTGCGCTCTCCGCAGCGGTCGTGCCTGTCGTCGAGCGATTCCCCACCTCGGTCATCGAGCTGATGGACGAGGGACATGACCTGCTCGAGTACGCCAAGCAGCAGCCTGGCAGCTTCGTTGCCGTCGAACGACGCGGCATCGGCCGCGGCTAGCGGCGTCGATCGGTCGAGGATCGCCCGTGATCCGGCACGCCGTCCGCCACGCACAGAACGTGAGCGCGTCGTGCTTCTGCTGCGGGCTCGAGAACCCTGCCGGGCTGCACGCGCAGTTCCTCGAGACCGAGGCCGACGAGGTCGTCGTGCTCTTCACGCCCACGCGCGAACATCAAAGCTACCCCGGTCGCCTGCATGGAGGCGTCGCGAGCGCGCTTCTGGACGAGGCCATCGGCCGAGCGGTCTCCATTCGCAACGCCGAAGCCTGGGGCGTGACGGTCGACCTGTCGGTCCGATACCGCAAGCCGGTGCCGATCGGCAGGCCCGCGATCCTCGTGGCGCGGATCGACGTCGACCGTGGCCGCATCTTCGAGGGGTCCAGCGAGATCGTGCTCGAGAACGGCGACGTCGCAGTGCAGGCCTCCGGCCGGTACGTGCGGCTGCCGATCGAGCGCATCGCCAAAGGCGACGTGCACGCCGAGTGGTTCCCCGACCCGCGCCCGGCACCCGCTTACGTGGAGCTGCCTGACGCCTCGGAAGGCGCACGCCGCGCATAGAACGACAGCGCCGAGCCGCCGGTGAGCAGGAGCGCCGAAGCGAGGAACGCCGGCAGCATCAGCGGCGATGACTGCAGCGCCACCACCGTCAAGGCGAACACGATGAAGCCGAGGTGCAGCAACCCCGAGCCGGCCTTCGCAGTCCCGCTCTCCGTGAGGTAACGAAGCCCTCCTGCGCCGGTCACCGTGAGCAGCACCACCGCGACCTGCAGGAGCGCCGACACGGCGAGATACGCTGCAAGCCCGGTGCGCAGCGAGCCCGTGAGCGCCCACGCAGCCGCACCAAGCCCCAGCCCGCCAAGCGAGACAGCGATAAGGGCGCTACGGGTGAACAGCCGCTTCGGGACGCACAGGCCCATGACGACGACAAGCGCGATCGCAAGCGGCGCTGCTACGGCGTTCATCGCCGAGACGAACACCGGATAGCCGCTCGCCTCCCACCCTGGCTGCGTCCGATACGCCCACCACGCGTACAGCGTTCCGACGAGCGACTGCACGCCGAGCGCGCCGAGCAGCGCGACGGTGGCGACCGTCAACGCGAAGTCCCACGATACGCGCTGCCGCTTCAGCATCGTGCTTCCTCTCTCACGCCACCGAGTGGACGCCTGGCACGAGGTACGTCGTGAGGTACGTGAGCACGAGCGCCACGAACGCCACGGCAGAGAGCACCGCTACGATCTTCCACATGCCAGGTCGCCGCAGGTACAGCCGTCCGTGGAGGTAGGCCGTGTACAGCGCCCACATCATGAGCGACATGTTGACCTTGCCCGACCACCACCATGCCTCGCCCTTCCAGGCGATGATCGCCCAGGGCATGCCAACGACCATGCCTGCTGTCAGCGGGAGGTAGCCAAGACGCGCCCAGCGGTACGCGGTCTGCTCATACGAGGAGCGCCGGTGCGCGACCATGAGCACGGTCGCGGCGAACGATACGGCGAAGGCGCCGTAGCTTAAGAACAGCAGCGGCGGATGCACCCACATGTACCACGCGTTGTAGAAGTACTGCCGCGAGCCTTCGATGGCAGCGAACGCCTGCGCAGCGGCCCGCGCGTCACCTGAGCCCCACGCGGCGAGGTAGCCCTGGTACTGCGCGAGGAAGTCCGGCAGCGGCGCCGTGAACGGACGGCCGATCGCGAGCGCCCCGGCAGCCAGCGCGGCAGCGGCCCCAGCGAGCAGCGGGCGCAGCTCGTCTCCGTGCCTCCTCGCCACCACCGCGATGATCGCCATAAGGAGCGCAAGCGCGTAGAGCTTCTCGGACTCGATCCACAACGGCAGCGCGAAGCCGCCGAGCACCTTCCCGGACTGCGGCTCCACCACGACGCACGTCTGGCCCAGGCGCACGTGGAACCAGCCGAGCGCCGCCTCGCCGAGCGTCAACGCAGCAAGCAGCGCGGCGGCCGCCTCGCGAAGCCGGCTTCGGAGCGCTGGGACGACGATCGTCAGCGCGACGAGCACGACGCACGCACCGATAAGAACAGCAAGCGGCCGCCCGAGCGAAGCGAGCGCGCCGGTGAGCGTGGAGATCCTCAGGGATATCGACGCAGGTGTCGGCATGGGCACAGTATACGGGTCGGCGAGGAGATCCGTTCTCGTGGCGGGTACGATGGTATCCAGCGAGCCGATGGAGGTAGCCGTGCAGCATGGCCGGACCGTTCTTGGTGCGCTTACCCTTATCGCGTTGCTGCTCGCGGCGGCATGCTCGCCTGCGCCGTGGCGCGCCCCCATCGAGCCGCTGCCGGACGCGACCGGGGAGCCCGCGGCGGTCGTCACGAGCGAGCAGCCCGGGATCGGCGGCGTCACGCGACAGCGCACTCCCTCACCGGAACCGGACGGGTCTGTCACAGAGATCGGTCCAGCGCCTGCAGACAACAGCCTCAGAAGCTGGTACTACACGCCGAACGCGAAGCATCAGGTGCCCGCGGTGCCGGCAGCGGCCTCGGCGTTGCTCGATCGCTACCGCGGCCGCTACGTCGGTCCGGACCCGCGGCGTGTGTACCTCACCTTCGATGCCGGCTACGAGAACGGGCAGACGTCGCACATCCTCGACGCGCTCGCGCGCAACCACGTGAAGGCGACCTTCTTCGTCACTGAGAGCTACGTGCGCGCCAACCCCGACCTCGTGCGCCGCATGGTGCGCGAGGGGCACGCGGTCGGCAACCACAGCGCCACGCACCCTTCGATGCCGTCGCTCGCGAACGATCCGGCCGCGTTCGCGCGTGAGATGACGCGCGTGGAAGACGCGTTCGCCGAGGTGACCGGCGGCGCGCGCCTCGCGCGCGTCTTCCGGCCACCGAAAGGCGAGTACAGCGCGCTTTCGCTCTACCGTACGGCCGCGCTCGGCTACGAGTCCGTCTTCTGGAGCTTCGCGCACCGCGACTGGGTGGTCGACGACCAGCCGCCCGTCGACGTAACGGTACGACGCATCCTCGACGGGAGCCACCCCGGTGCCATCTACCTGCTGCACGCGGTCTCGTCGAGCGATGCAGACGCGCTCGACGAGGCCATCGCCGGGCTGAGAGACCAAGGCTACGGGTTCGGGATGCTCGGGAAGTGAGGTGCTGCGGTGAACGCACGGGCGACACCGCCACCGCTCGGCGCCGACGCGCCGCGCGAGCATCCGTGGCGCGTGAGCCGGCGCCAGGCCGCGGACATCCAGCGCCGGCTCGCTACGCTCGTCGTCCAAGCGCCCCTTCCGGCGTCAGGCCCAGGCTCGCCTCTCGTGGCGGCCGGGCTCGACGCCGCCTACGCTCTCGACGGATCGGCGATGTGGGCGGCGGCCGTCGCCATGGACCGCGGCCTCCGCGTCCTTGACGTCGCCATCGTCGAAGGCGAGCCGGACTCGCCGTACGCACCCGGCTACCTCGCGTTCCGCGAGGGGAGGTTGCTCCTGGCAGCGCTTCGAGCGCTCCGGTCTGCCCCCGGTGTCGTGTTCGTGGACGGGCACGGCGTCGTGCACGAGCGCGGGCTCGGCCTCGCTTCGCACCTCGGCGTGCTCGCAGGCGTGCCGACCGTCGGCGTCGCAAAGACGCCGTTCCACGCGATCGATCGCTCGCCGGGACCGGAGCGCGGCGAGGCGCTGGTGCTGACGAAGGAGTGGGGCGCGCACGGTGCGGCGGTGCGGTTGAAGTCCCGCTCGAAGCAGGTCTACGTCTCCCCGGGGCACCTCACCGACCTCGACAGCGCGATCGCGCTCGCGCTCGAATGGTCGACGGGCCGCCGGCGTGTGCCAGAGCCGCTGGCGCTCGCACACACCGCCTCTGTGCTCGCCCGGAACGCCGCCCGCGGGGTCACGGAGGCAGCAGCCGCGCTGCGAGCGCTCGAGGAGGGACGACCGCGATGAGCTCCACGCCTCTCGGCCGCCTGCTCGTGGGGACGAGCGGCTGGTCGTATCCCCACTGGACCGGGGTCGTCTACCCGCGCGGCCTTCCGCCCGCCCAGCGTCTCGCGAGCTACGCCGAGCGCTTCGCGACGGTGGAAGTCAACGCGACCTTCTACCGCACGCCCAGCGAACGGGCTGTCGACGCGTGGCGCGACGCCACACCGCCAGGCTTCGTCTTCGCCGTGAAGGGCTCGCGGCTGGTCACGCACGTCCGCCGGCTGCGGGACGTCGCCGAACCCGTCAGCGGCTTCCTCGAGCGCGTCGCGCGCCTGGGCCCCAAGCTCGAGGTGGTCCTGTGGCAGCTGCCGCCATCGCTCGTTCGCGACGATGCACTCCTCGAGGCCTTCCTCGCGCTGCTGGATTGCACGCCCCTTCGTCATGCGATCGAGTTCCGCCACGAGTCGTGGCTGGCAGAAGAGGTGTTCTCGCTTCTGCGACGTCACGACGTCGCCATGGTGAACGTGAGCAGCGAGACGCTGCCTGCCCGGTTCGTGGCGACGGCCTCCTTCGTGTACGCGCGCTTCCACGGGCTTCCGTTGTACCGCGGCGCCTACGACGAGACTGCGCTCGAGCCGTGGGGCACCTACCTCGCGCGCGAACGCGAGAGCGGGCGCGACTGCTACGTGTATTTCAACAACGACGCGGAAGGTCACGCGCCACGTGATGCGCTTCGCCTGCTGCGGATGCTCGGTGGCTAGAAGACCAGGTTCATCACGACGCCGGTGGTGAGCGAGGTCGCCACCATGATGCCGGTCGCGAGCGCGGTCTTCTTCGCGCCGAGCTCGCGCAGGAGCACCGTGTATGACGCCACGCATGGGAACGTCACCGCAAGCATCACCGACGCTTTCACGAGGGCCAGCGGCGGGAGGGACAATGGCGCCAGCATGCCGACCGCGAGGTCCTTCCGGAAGAAACCGAGGACGATTGCGAGCGCGGTCTCCGGCGGCAATCCGAACAGCGTGCGCATCGCTGGAGCGATCGCAGCCGCGATGCTCTCGAACACGCCCGTGTGGCTCACGATACCGATGACGGCCACGCCGATGAGCACGACGGGCGTCGCGTCCAAGAGGTAGCCCTTGAGCCGCATCCACAGCTTCTTCGCAAGGGTACTCCACGACGGCAGACGGTACGGCGGGATCTCAAGCAGCATCTCCGGCAAGAAGTCCTTGCTGGTCAGCCGCAGTATGGTGCCGAGCACGAACCACACGACCGCTAGCGCCCCGTAGACGAGCGCGACGTACTTGATGCCGAAGGGCGCCAGGAGTGCCATGATCATCGCTTGCAGCGCGGCGCACGGCACGCCGACAGAAATCAGCGTGGCTGCGATGAACCGCTCGCGAGGCGTATCGAGCACGCGCGTCGCGAGGATGCCCGGAACGTTGCAGCCGAACCCCAAGATGACCGGGATGACCGCGTAGCCGTGCAGCCCCAGCCGGTGCATGACGCCGTCGAGCAACACGGCGAGACGTGGTAGGTAGCCGACGTCTTCTAGGACGCCGAGAACCACGTAGAACGCGATCACGTACGGCATCACTGCCCCGAGGCTCACGTACAGACCGGTGCTGAGCACGCCGAGCGACAGCGAGAAGTCGATCTGCCGCACGCCATCGACCACGACGTACGAGCCGACGAGCAGATCGTGCAGGAGCCCACCCCCGCCGAGCGCGGACGACAGCGCCTCGATGACGGGGCGCCACAACCGCTCGAAGAGCGGATCTGTGACGTAGGAGATGATGGACTCGCCGATCAGCCGCACAGCCGCAAACGACGCCAGGATGACGAGGATCCCGAACGGGATCCCTGTGACGGGACGGATGCTGATCTCTTCGACGACGTCGCGCCAGGTGTGGTGCCGATGCTCAAGCTGCTGGACCTCGGTGACGATCGTACCGACTTCGGCCCAGAGGTCCTCGTATTCGAGCGGTTCCGGCGCAGGCGCATCTGCTACCTGCTCGATCGCGCGCACGAGATCGGGCAGACCCTCGCCCGAGACCGCCGAGGTCGCGACCACGGGCACCCCGAGAATCTCGGACAGCCGCGCGAGGTCGATGTGGACGCCGCGGTGCCTAGCCTCGTCCCACAGATTGAGCGCGACGACCATCGGAAGACCCATCGCGCGGAGCTGCAACGTGAGCGCGAGGTTGCGTTCGAGGTTGGTGGCGTCGACCACGTTCACGATGATCCCGCCGTCCCTCAGCACGCGGCACGCGACCTCCTCGGCCGGGCATGTCGGCTCAAGGCTGTACGATCCTGGGACGTCTATGACCGGCACCTGCTCGCCGCCGAGCCGCATGCGGCCCTCGAGGAAGCTGACGGTGGTGCCAGGGTAGTTCGACGAGACCGTCCCAACTCCGGTCAGGCGCGAGAAGACGACGCTTTTCCCGACATTCGGATTGCCGACCAAGAGCACGCGGCGTGGGCCGCGGCCCTCCAGCGAGAGCTCGCTACCGGTGGAGCAGCAGGCTGCGTCGCTCACTGCTCGGACTCCTGCGTCCCGCCAGAGTCACGCAGCGGTTGCACGACGACACGCTCGGCCATGCCTCGCCCGAGGGCGACCCGCACACCGTCGCAGTCGATCATCACCGGACCGCTCCCGGGCATCGTTCCCAGCTTCCTGATGCGCTTGCCCGGCAGGATGCCCAGGTTGTGCAGGCGCGCCGCCAGGTGGTGGCCGCCTTCGATGCGCACCACGGTGGCGGGTTCGTCATCTGCCAGCACGCAGATGCTCGGCTCGCCGTCGCGGGACACCGAGCCGGCGGCCCTGCCGTATCCCCTGCCGTATCCCCTGCCGTATCCCCTGCCGTATCCGTACTGCTGTCTGCGCACGCTCATCACGTCGTCCTCCACGCGAAGCTCGCCATGGTATTCGTAGTCGTTCACGCTGCATCTTAGCATATGCTAAGAAATCCGCAAGACCTCTTGCGCGTGGTGTTGCGCCGTCGGTCGCGCACTGGAATACTGCAGGCAACGGCGTGCTGTTGCATCTCTTCGCGTGTGATAGCAGGGGGTGGGCAGTGGACTTCTTCTCGCTGGTGTGGCTCTTCTTCATCCTGTCGTCGCTGCAGCCGGTGCTGCGTCAGCGCATGCTGCAGATGGAGCGCTTGCGCACCATAGCCCGGCTGGAGCGGGAGCGCGGCAGCCGCGTCATCGTGCTCATCCACCGGCAAGAGACCATGAGCCTGCTGGGCTTCCCGATCTTCCGCTACATCGACATCGACGATTCCGAAGCGATACTCCGTGCGATCAAGATGACCGACGACGACGTGCCTATCGACGTCGTGATCCACACTCCTGGCGGGCTGGTGCTCGCCGCCGAGCAGGTCGCTCGGGCGCTGTGCCGACATCCGGCGAAGGTCACGGTCTTCGTCCCGCACTACGCGATGTCAGGCGGCACGCTCATCGCGCTTGCGGCCGACGAGATCGTCATGGACGAGAACGCCGTCTTGGGGCCCGTCGACCCGCAGCTTGGCCAGCAGCCTGCCGCGTCTGTCCTGCGCGTGCTCGAGCAGAAGCCAATCGACAAGGTCGACGACGAGACCCTTATCCTCGCCGACGTGGCAGCCAAAGCGATACGCCAGGTGAAAGAGACGGTCATCGAGCTCGTGGAGGAGCGCATGGACCGCGCGGCGGCCGAGCAGCTCGCCGAAACGCTCGCAACAGGCGTCTACACGCACGACTACCCGATCACCGCTCGCCAAGCGCGCGATCTGGGGCTGCCCGTGACGACAGAGCTGCCGCAGCTCGTGTACGACATCATGGCGCTCTATCCGCAGACCGCCCAGCGGCGGCCGTCAGTCGAGTACATCCCGAGCCCGCGGTCGAAGGGCCCGGTTGACATGGGCTGAAGCGGATACGGGGAGGGACACCATGGGAGGGACGCGGAGATTCACCATCCTGCACTCCAACGACATGCACGGAGATTTCCTTGCCGAGCAGGCCGCGGGGGGCGGTCCTCTCACCGGCGGGCTGCCGCTGCTCTCAGGCTATCTCAACAAGGTCCGCGCTGAGGAGGAGAACGTCATCTACGCGATCTCGGGCGATATGCTGCAGGGCTCCATCATCGACTCCGACTTCAAAGGCGTCTCGACCATCGAGATCATGAACTACCTCGCGCCCGACATCGTCGGGCTCGGCAACCACGAGGTCGACTACGGGGTTCCGCACCTGCTCTTCCTGGAGAAGATCGCCAACTTCCCCATCGTGAACGCGAACCTGTACATCAAGCCCTTCAACAAGCGGATGATGCGACCGCACTACGTCATGAAGAAGGCCGGGCTGGACATCCTGTTCACGGGGATCCTGACCGAGAAGGCGCTCGACGCGATCAAGCTCGACGAGCTCATCGGGACGTTCGTGGACATCCGGGAGGCCGCGGACGAAGTGGGCCGGATCTGCAACGCCTACCGCAACGACGACATCGACCTCACCGTCCTGCTCACGCACATCGGTTTCGAGTCGGACAAGGAGCTCGCGGCAGCGCTCGACCCAGCGTGGGGCGTTGACATGATCATCGGCGGCCACTCCCACACCGTGCTCTCAGAGCCAGCGGTCGTCAACGGCGTGCTGATCGTGCAGGCGGGAACCGGAACCGACCAGATCGGCCGGTTCGACATCGTCGTCGACGACGACACGAACAGCATCGTCGAGTGGCGGTGGCAGCTCATCCCGATCGATGAGAACATCGCCGCACCCGACCGCGAGCTGATGGAGTTCATCGATTCGTTCAAGACGATCGTCGACCGCAAGTACGGCGTCGTGCTTTGCAAGCTCGCCCACGAGCACACGCACCCCGAGCGTTCTATCGAAACGTCGCTTGGCGACCTTGTCGCCGACGCGCTCGCGGAGCAGCTTGCCATCGACGTCATGCTGCTCGGAGCAGGCTCCGTGCGCGTGGAGCGCTTCGGGCCGACGGTCACGCTCATGGACCTCATGTCGTGCTTCCCGTACGACGACAGCATCACCCGCTTCACTGTCACAGGCGCGACACTGCGCGCGATGCTCGAGCACTGGATGCGTCCCGAGAACCGGCTGTCCGGCGAGGGCGAGTGCTATGAGGTGAACGGCGCGGTCCGCGCACGGTACAGCGATGCGGAGCGTCGCCTCGTGTCGCTGAGCGTGCACGGCATGCCCGTCGCCGACGACGACCTCGTCACCGTGGGGCTGCAGGGCTACCACATCAGCAACTGCGAGCCGTACCTGGGCGTCACGCCTGAGCAGCTTCAAGCCGCTGGCCCGTCGAAGGTCGTGACGACCTCCGCCCGCCAGGTCATCGACGAGTGGCTGCGCGCGAACCAACACGTGAGCCGACGTGTCGAGGGGCGGCTCGTGTACGAGTAGGTCCCCGCGCGCTCAAGACCACCGCGCCGCCCTCTCTCTTCCGAGCGACGCCCAGGAGGACGGTCGTATGCAGTCTCGCGTTCGCGTTATGCTGTTCCCGGTCGATTCCGGCAAGGAGGAAGCAGTGGGCGCACGCGCAGGCCGTCTCCACGTGATCGCGGGGTGCATGAGCAGCGGCAAGACGGGCGAGCTCATCCGCCTGCTCTCGCGACACGCGGTCACCGGCGAGAGCATCGTCATCTACAAGCACTCGGTGGACTCGCGCGACGGCTGCAAGGCGCGTTCGCGGCTCGGCACCGAGATGGAGGCGCGCGTCGTCGACGGTCCCGAGGGCATCGACGGCAGCGACTGCCGCGTGGTGGCGATCGAGGAGGCGCAGTTCTTCGGCGACGGACTGGTTCCGGTCGTCCGACGGCTGCTGGCCGAGGGCCGCCTCGTGTACGTCACGGGCCTCAACCAGGACTTCCGCGGAGAGCCCTTCGGCGTGATGCCGACTCTTATGGCGCTCGCGGACGAGCTCTCGCTGCTCACCGCGATCTGCCAGAAGTGTCATGGCATCGCCACGCGCACTCAGCGCATCATCGACGGGAGGCCCGCTCCGTGGGACTCGCCGCTCATCCTCGTCGGAGGCGCCGACTACTACGAGGCTCGCTGCCCTGACTGCCACGAGGTCCCCGGCAGGCCGGGAGAGTAGCGAATACGCGCGGAGACGAAGGGGTCGGGTTCGAGGCGAAGTGCCGCCGGATTCCGAAGGGCAATCGGGCTCACTTCGCTGGCGAGCATGCGCCGAACCGGCGCTCAACCTCCTCCCGGCTCGGTATTGCAGCCATCGCACCCTTTCGCTCCGTCGTGACGGCCGCTGCCTTGACCGCCCATCTCGCGGCGTCAACGAGTCCCCACCCCTCAAGCAGACCGTCGACCAGCGCCGCACAGAATGTGTCCCCCGCGGCCGTAGCATCTACCGCCTCAACGGGCATGGCAGGCACGTGGACGTAGGCCCCGCCCTCCACGACAAGCGCTCCTTCTTTGCCGAGCGTCACCACCACCCCGCGCGAGACAGGCAGGCTGCTCGCAAGCTTCGCAATCTCGTCCATCCCACCCGGCTCATGAGATCCGAAGAGGCTCCCAAGCTCATAGCGGTTGGGCACCAACACGTCTACGCGCGACAGAAGCTCCGCCGGAATCGGCCGGGCTGGAGCAGGATTGAGAACAAACAGCCCTGTGCAAAGCCTCGCGGCACTTTCGACGGCCTCAGCAGGAATCTCCTGCTGGACTAGCAGCGCTTTCGCTCCCGCAATCGCCTGAGAATGTCGATTCAGCATGTCCGGGCCCACGGCCATGTTCGCACCTGGCGATACCACGATTGTGCTCTCGCCATTGGGTTCAACGAATACAAAGGCCTGCCCTGTGGGGTCTTCTACCTCGACAACATCATCGACTGAGACCCGTTCTGATCGCAGCACTTCCCGCATCCACGCTCCGTCAGAATCCCTTCCGACCGCGCCGATCATCGCCGTCTTTCTCCCGAGACGTGCGAGGGCCACCGCCTGGTTCGCCCCTTTGCCGCCGGGGCCTATCCGCACAGGACCACCGAGAAGCGTTGCTCCTCGCGTCGGCGCGACAGGCACTTCGACGGCGCGATCCACGTTGATGCTGCCGATGACTGCTACTTCATGCATAGGTGGAGATCGCCTCGATAAGCAGCTGCCAGAACCGAGGTGCATCGAGCCGCATCGCAACACGGGCGTTGTCTGGTTCCCCGGTCAGGTGGTGCAGGTCGACGCACGTGGCGCCAGCGGTGTAGCGACCCTGGGTCTCCACTCGCACAGGCGCCGAGATGACCTCCACAACAGAAGGATCGACGACACGAGCGACCGCCACAGGATCGTGGACAGGCGGCGATGCGAACCCCCACGTCCTGCGATAGCTGTCAGAGAAGAAGGCCAGCAGCTCCGCACACAGATCGCCCACGCGGGTCCCCAGCGAACGCAGCCGTTCCATGATGTCTGGCGTCGCGAGCGCTTGGTGTGTCACGTTCAATCCGCACATCGTCACTGGCACACCGGAGCGGAACACGATATCGGCAGCCTCCGGGTCGACTCGAATATTGAACTCCGCGTACGGGGTGTCGTTGCCACGCTCAGTCGAACCGCCCATCAAGACGATTTCGCGAATCTTGGGCTTGAGCTCAGGGTGCGCCGCCAACACAAGCGCGATGTTCGTGAGTGGCCCAGTCGGTATGAGCGTGATGGGCTCGGGCCACTCCCGCAACAATCGGACGATGATGTCGTGCGCGCTCTCCTCAGCCTCAGGGACGGTCGGCTCTCCCCACTGCGGACCGTCCAAGCCCGACTCTCCGTGGACGTACTCGCCAATGTGGAGCGAGCGAACGAGAGGGCCTTCCGCTCCTCGCGCGATGGGAATCGTGGTGATGCCCGCAACCGAACAGACCCGCCGCGCGTTCAGCACGCACTTTTCCACGGTCTGGTTGCCACCACAGGTGGTGATTGCGAGCAACTCCACTGCAGACGAGGCCGCCGCGAAAAGAATCGCGAGAGCGTCATCATGACCGGGATCGCAATCCAATATGACTGGCACCGGCATGGGAGCTCACTTCCCGCTCAGCCAGCGCATGAGCTGGGTGAAGAGACGTGCGTAGCCTGGCCAGGCGACAAAATCATCCGGGCACCAATGTGGGCCGATATCTGAGGCCCACGCAGCCGTTCGGCCCAAACCTACGACTCGAAGCGCCAGCAGTGGATCATCGCCGACCCGCGCGAGCAGTACAGCATCGTCCTTCGAGGCGAACCTGTTGTATCCCAGCAGTGCGGGCCATGGCTCTTCTACACCGGCCAGAACCGGATGGTCCGGGGCGACCACCGTGACATCGGTTCCTTCGGGCACCTCGACCCGGTCGTCCCATGGGTCTATGACAGCGGGCAAGACGTCCTCTACCGGAGTTCGCCGATACATCGCCTTGCCCTCGAAACCCTGGAAGCTCATGTAGCCGCCGGCCATCAGGAGCCCGCCACCGGAACGGACCCACTCGGCTAGCACTTTCAGCCGATTGACTGTCCGCTTTCCCCGTACCCAAGTGTCTGGATGCAAGAGGATGCTATTCGCGCCGATGTCCGAAAGCACGACCACATCGAAGGCACCCAGGGCATCGACGGATGCCGGGAAGTCCTCGGGGACCTCGTGCGCAGGCATGTGTACGACTTCTATCCCGTTTGCTTCGAGCGCCTGCTTGAGTGGCCCCACTCCGGTCTCATACACGACTGACTGGAACGAATCGAAACCCTTGTAGTGCGTCGACTCGCTCACCCACGATTCACCAGCGACAAGCACTCGCGTCACGTCATCCTCCTATCCCATGCGACATCGAACACCTTCCTCGGATTGGATGTCAGAATCTCCAGGAGCCGACTTCTGGAAACGCCGCAGCGAGTCAGCCGGTCGGCGAAGCCGGCGAGCACATGCGCATAACCGAAGCCTCCGTACGCGCGAAGCTGCGTCTTCAGGAACACGTCGTGAGACAACAACAGCCTATCTCCGTACCCATCAGACACCAGGCTCGCGATGGCCCGCGCGTTCTCGTCGTCACTCGGACTCTGACCTTCTCCTGGGTAGTAGAATTCCATGCCGAGCATGTCATACTCGATCCACGCACCACGATCGGCAAGAGAGCGCTGGTACAAGGGATCGGTGTGGCTCGGGTTCATGTGGCATAGCACGGTGGCTTCGAGAACCCCGCCCTCCGCCTCGACGATGTCGAGAACCTTGTGCCCGTAACGAAGCCAGCCCGGAAGGTGCACGCAAAGCGGAACTCCCGTACGTCTCTGGGCTCGCGCTGCCGCGCGCAGCGAACGCTCCTCTTCCCGAGTGAACCTCGGCCCCACGCCAATCTCACCAATCACTCCGGCGCGCACACCGTCCACGCCCTCCTCGATGTCTCGAACGATGAGGTCTGCTATCTCGTCGATGGACATGCTCTTCAGCTCCGGAGGATGTGTCCGTTCAAGATAAAAGCCGCAGCCCATGATCACGTTCAGCCCGGTGGCAGACGCTATCTCGCGAAGCCCGTGCGGATTCCGTCCCGATGCCGCAGGCGTGACCTCCACAAGCGTTCTGCCACCGGCTGCAACCAGCGGGGCCAACTCCTCGATAGCAAGCTCGACACTGTCGAGCCTTACGTTGTCCAAGGAAAGGTACGGGTCGAGACGCAGCCTGCCGAGAAACGACATCTGCACGGGGGAGAAGGCAATCCGCTGACCTTCTGCATCGCTGCTCCTGGGTGCGCGCCAAGCACTATCGTTTTGAAGCAGCAGGTGCTCGTGGAAGAGCGTCGGGCCTAGCTCTTTGGAGTCGATCTCCCCCAGAACGGTATGTACAACGCCCATCACTTCATCGCCGTCCCGAATCTGGCGAACAGACGGGTGTTCATGAAGATAGCCAGCAACAAGATGCACCCTTGCGCGATCTGCACATAGAAAGGCGACACGTGCAGCAAAACCAGTCCGTTGGCGATCACGCCCAGCACCAGCGCGCCGAGAACCGTGCCTAGCATGGTGCCTCTTCCGCCGCGAAGGCTAGTGCCGCCCAAGACCACTGCTGTGATGACCTCGAGCTCGAAGCCGACGCCAGCATTGGAGGAGCCGGACGCGAGGCGCGCCGTCACGATGACACCGGAAAGAGCTGCCGCGAAGCCGGACACGAGATACACGACCAGATTCACAAGCCTCGTGTTCACGCCGGCGCGGCGCACCGATTCATAATTGCTGCCCAGTCCGACCACATACCTTCCGAACGGCGTCTGGGTGAACACGAACCACCCAGCGAATGCCGCGATTACCGCGATGATGGCGGGCACAGGTACGCCGCCCAAACGCCCCTGTCCGAGATAGGTGAGCCATGAGTCTCTTGGCAAGGGAGTGGAGTAGCCCTGGGTGACTAGAAGTGCGGTGCCCCTCACGATTCCAAGTGTGGCCAGTGTCACGATGAACGGAGGCAGCTCGAAGTATGAGGTGAACCAGCCGTTCACAAAACCAACCACGAGACCCAATGTCAGCACCAGGGCCAAAGCAAGGCCGGAATCCATGCCGGCATGCGCCCAGATCGCCAGCAGTGAGCCGGAAAGCGCCACCATGGAGCCGACCGACAGATCGATGCCGGACGTGGTTATGACGAACGTCATCGCGACCGCCGCGATAAGCGTCGGAGCAATCTGGCGGAGGATATTCAAGATGTTGGGCATGGTAAAGAAGGCCTCGGCTGTCAGACTGAAGAACACGGTCAGAACCAGCAGCACACCGCCGACGGCAAGAGTGAGGACGTTCCTCTGAAGCCACCCGGAGAGCCGAGCGCGGACGCTCTTATCGAGCCGCGGAGTGCTGTCGCCAATGCCGTGCGTTGTCGAGACACTCATTGCCGGTGCCCTCGTCCGACGATCTCTGTCACAAGTTCTTCCAAGGACGCCGCCTTCGCATCGAGTTCAGCCACCATGGTGCCTTCGAACATGACACACAACCTGTCACACACGCTGAACAGATCCTGAAGCCTGTGGGTGATGAGGATGACGCTCACGCCGCGCGATGCCACGTTCTTGATGAGTTCGAGAACGGTGTTAACCTCGGTGACGGCAAGCGCAGCAGTCGGCTCATCGAGGATCAGGACTCGCGGATCGAATGCGACCGCACGAGCAATCGCCACCGCCTGGCGCTGGCCCCCGGAGAGGTTGCGCACGGGCACGTCAGTGAATGGTATTCGGATGTTCAGCGAACGGAGGAGCCGGGCGGCCTCGGCGTGCATGCGCGGGAAGTCCAGCATGACGCCTCCCCGCCTTCGCGGCTCGCGCCCCAAGAATATGTTGCCTGCGATGTCGATGTCGTCGCACAGAGCAAGATCCTGGTACACCATCTCGATTCCGACGGCATGAGCATCTCGCGGGGAGAGGAATTCCTTACAGGAGCCGTCGATCCAAATCTCGCCCTCATCAGGAATGCAGGCTCCGGAAAGCACTTTCATGAGAGTGGACTTGCCGGCGGCGTTGTCGCCGGCAAGTCCAACCACTTCTCCAGGAGCCACGCGGAGCGTGACGCCCCTGAGCGCTTCCACGGGACCGAACCGCTTACGTATGTTCTTCAGCAGCACTCGATCCGGCAGACGCGCTGCCGCATCAGTAACATTCTCCACATCGCGCTCCGACTCGTTGTTCACATGCCCACAGCATGCGCGTTGCTCAGAAACCGGCTTCGCGTGTTACTTGAAGATCGGGCGGAACGTATCGACGTTGTCCTTGGTGACGATCGTGACGGGCACGTCGATGAACGATGGCACGGACTGACCCTCGACCAGTTTCTTGCATGCCATGACGGCCTCGTAGCCTTCAGTCTTCGGATCCTGCTGCACGACGCCGATCACAAATCCATCGTCTATACCTTTGATCACCTCGGACGTGAGATCCCAACCGAACAGCTTCACATCGCCGGTGCGATTCTGGGACCGAGCCGCGGCCACCGCGCCGACCATGGCAGGCTCGCCCGTCGCGTAGAAGATCTTGGTGTTCGGCTGAGCAGTGAACAGGTTCTCGGCGGCAGACATCGCCACTTCTTGCCGGTTCTGGCCGTCGACCACCTGCGTGATCGTCGCGCCGTCCGCCTCCACGACCATCTTGAATCCATCGAGACGTAGGTTCTGGATGTAGGAGTTCAGCGCTCCGATGACGCCGATCTTCTTGTCGGTGATGTTGTTTTGCTTCATGTAGTCGACTACGAACTGCCCGATTTTCTCTCCTGCCGCCTTGTTGTCTACGCCGACCTGGCACGATACAGACTCGTCTTCGACCACCGCATCGACGGCGACCACCTTGACCCCTGCGGCAGCAGCATCGCGCAAAGCCGGCTTGACCCCTTCAACGTCGATGGCAACGATGATCACCGCGTCGAACCCTTGCGTCACGAAGTTGGCGATGGCTTCGTTCTGTTTGGCAGGATCGTCGTTGGCGTTGTAGATTGTCAGGTCGACTCCGGCCTCTTTCGCCGCCTCCTGCGCGCCCTCGTTCATCTGGTTGAAGAAGATCGCCTGCTGATTGATTTGCACCAAACCGACCTTGATCGGCTTGGCGCCTCCCGCCGTCTGCGTCTCCTCGCCCGTGCCACCACTCTTGCTTCCGCAGCCCGGAAGCAAGACCGCGGTCATGGCCAGGACGACCACGACCGCCAAGACTCGCATTCTCCTGTGGTTCATTGAGTACCCCTTCCCTCGTCCTGCGCGGTAAACGATTACACGCAGTCTTCAATCTACGCTGCCCCGCTTACGTCGTCAAGCGTCGATCCATATGGGTAATTGGGACTCTCTGGCGTGTAAACGTTCTCGGAACACGGGTATGCGTGGTCTAGACTGATTTATACTGTCTGCATCTAGCCACATGGAACGGACCGGTCATGGCGACAACCATAAAGGACGTAGCGAAGCAAGCCGGGGTATCGGTCGCAACGGCTTCTCGCGTGCTCTCTGGAGCACAACGCGTGTCACCTGAGTTGGCAGATAGAGTGCGCAAGGCGGCACAGGATCTGGGCTACCGTCACAATGCTCTCGCCCGCGCCCTCCGGCACGGCAGAACAGCTACGGTGGGCATGATCGTCCCCGAAATAGAGAATCCCTTCTTCCCGTCCCTTGTCGAATCTGTCGAACGCGCACTCAACCAGACTGGACGCAGCTTGTTGCTGTGCGATGCCCAGCGCGACCCAAACACCGAGCGGCAGAGGGCGACGACTCTTCTTGAGCGCCAAGTCGACGGGCTGATCGTCATTCCTGTCTCTATGAAGAAGAGCGCGGCAACGCTCGCTGAGACCGCCTTGCGCATCCCAGTGGTTCAGGTTGACTGCTATGCGGAAGGCGTTTCCTTGGATTGGGTCGGCATAGACAACGAGCTTGGAATCTCGCTCGCCGTCGAACACGTCGTATCACTTGGCGCCAAGAGGATCACGTTAGTCAGCGCGATACCGGACAGCTCGACAGCAAAGCACCGCCTGTCCGGATTCGAGTCTGCCCTCGCACGGACTGGAGTCTCGTGCTGTCCGCCACCGTTGCTCGGCGCTTTCTCTGCCGATTGGGGCAAGCAAGCCGCGAAGCGCCTCCTCGAAGAGCGAAGGCTGCCTGATGCGATCATCTGCGGCAACGATGAGATAGCGGTTGGGCTCCTCGGCGAGTTCCACCGCGTGGATGTTAGCGTCCCTGACGAGGTGATGGTTACGGGATTCGATGATATCCGCTTTGCCGCTTTGTCGAATCCTCCGCTCACAACCGTACGGCAACCTCACGAGACGATTGCGAATCAGGCTCTCAGTCTCTTGGACGCCCGCATAGAGGACAGACACATTCCCGCGCAACGAGTCGCCGTCGCCCCTCGACTCGTCATCAGAGAATCGACCCGGGTGAAGCATGATTGACGCAGTCCGGCTGGCCCAAGAACTGGTATGCATAGACACCAGCCACGGGGCAGAGCTAGCTGCTGCTGAGCTATGTGGCGACGTGCTTGAACGGGCAGGCGCCCGTGTGCAGCTCTCGCCTCTATCGCCTGGCCGCGCAAATCTCTTGGCTTCCGTGGGCGACACGACGCGAAGTCCTCTGGTCCTCGTGGGCCATCTCGACACCGTGCCCGCCGACCCGCGCACCTGGAGAATGGACCCCTGGTCTGGCAAAGAAGCGAGCGGCGCTCTGTACGGCAGAGGAACAGCGGACATGAAGAGCGGCGTGGCGGCCCTCGTGATCGCGCTCGCACGTTCGGCAGCGGCTTGGGATGAGGAACGGGGCGTGCTGCTGATTCTGACTGCCGGCGAGGAGACCGGATGCGTTGGGGCCAAGCATGTCGCGAAGACACAACGACTCTCCATGGGAGGCCCGATGCTCGTGGCGGAGCCAACAGGGTTATCGCTTGCATGCGGCCACAAAGGAGTGCTCTGGATTCGCGCTACAGCGCATGGACGCTCAGCGCACGGCTCGCGCCCGGATCTTGGCCAGAATGCGATAACCGCGTTGGCTCGAGCCGTGACAAGGCTAGAAGACTGCGGCTTGCCGGGGACGCATCCGGACATGGGCGACGTCACAGTGAATGTCGGCACTTTCATCGGGGGAACACAAATCAACCTTGTGCCTGATGTAGCCAAGGCTGAGATCGACGTGCGCTTCGTTCCGGGCATAGAACCTTCAGCGTTGCGTGATCAGATCGCTCGCATCGCTGGCAAAGCCGTCGCGGTCGAAATCATGGATACTCTTCCGCCCGTCTACACAGCCCCCGGGGGTCCACTGTACTCGATGCTCGTATCGGCCGTTCGTGAAGTGATCGGGACGGTAAGCGTGCGCCAACCGCTCACCTACTTCACTGATGCGTCGATTCTGTCTTCGAGCCTGCGCGCCCCGGAAACACTCTTCTTCGGCCCAGGTGACCCCGACAGCGCCCACGTCGTCGACGAGTCATGCCCTATTGCAGAGATCGAGGCAGCGGAACTCGTCTACGAGCGACTCTTGCAGGCATGGAGAAGCGCGCCGCAGACCGGCCCCTTGGACGACAGATAACGTTCCTGTGCCGGATGGAGCGCCCATGACTCCGATTTGTGTGACCAGATGCCTCCGCCCCGCACGCACGGACGACCGACTGGAGAGCACGTGTTGCAACGACCTCGCACGCTGATCGGCAGAGGCGCGCGCGCGTACGCCCGCACGCTTCGCGAAGCCCCTCCGAACGCGAAGCGCTACCTTCTCGCGGTGGCGCTCCAGAACGTCGGTATCGGGCTCCTCGGTACGCTCTTCGCGCTGTACGTGCGGGCCCGGGGGCTGCCGTCGTCTGTCGTCGGCGACGTCGAGGGCGCCTTGGCGCTCGCGTCCGGCGCCGTCTGCCTGCTGCTGCCGCCGCTCGTGCAGATCGTCGGCTACCGGTGGCTCCTGCTCGGCGCAAGCGTCGCGTTCGGGCTGTCCCGCCTCGGACAAGCGCTTCCCGTCGGCCCGGCGGCGATCGTCGCGCTCGGGCTCGCGTACGGGCTCGGCGATGGCGTGATCCGCTCGGTGGGAGCGGCCTTCCTCTCCGAGAACGCGCCGGCCGGCTCGCGGCTGACCATGCTGTTCACCGCCGACTTCGCGCTGCGCGTCACCGCCTCCTTTCTCGGAGCGGTCGCGGGCGGGCTGTTGCCGACGGTGCTCGGGGTGTGGCTCCCGGAGACCGAGGCTCTGCGCTGGTCGGTGGCGGCGGCAGGGCTTGTCATGCTGGCCTCAGCGGTTCCCCTGATCGGCATCCGCGAGAACCGCCGCACGGGCGGGCGGGCGTGGCGCCGCTACGCGGCCACGGTGCGTTCGTTCCGCTCGTGGCGCCGGTTGCTCGGCATGGCGCTTCCGCAAGGCATCATCTCGTTCGGCGCAGGGCTCGTCATGCCGTTCGTGCCGCTGTTCTTGCGCACGCACGCTGGTGCGAGCGTGGCAGCCATCGGCGTCATCCAGGGCGCCGCGTCCGTCGTGATGGCGATCTCCACGCTTGCCACACCGCTGCTCGTGCGGCGCTTCGGCCCCATCGGAGCGATCGTCATCACCCAGGTCGCCTCGCTGCCGTTCATGCTCACGATCCCGCTCGCCCGCTCGCTCGCGGTGATCGCCGTCGCGATGTGGGTGCGTGCCGCGCTCATGAACATGGCGTGGCCGGTGTTCAACCAAGTCGCGGTCGACGGCGTCCCCTCGCAGGACAAGCCGCTGATGCTCGGATGGATCAACGTCGCGTGGAGCGTCTCGTGGTTCGCGGGCAGCGTCGCTGGCGGCCGGCTCGCCGCTGTGTCGCTTACCGTCGGGTACTACTTCACCGCAGCGCTGTACCTGCTCGGCGCCCTCGCCACGTGGGCGCTGCTTCGCAGCACGCAGCTGGGGACGGCGGCACACGACGCAGCGGGTTCCTCGAACTAGGCGCGCCGACGGCCGCCATCGCACGAGAGGGCACCGGCGGCGTGGCGCGAGCGCCGTCTACCGCATGGGCTGCTCGGTCTCGTACGCGACCCCCACCGCAGGCCCGACGTGAACGCCGACGGCCGCCGGTATCGGCACGAGCGGGACAGCGCGACCGAGAATAGGCTGCACGACCTCGGTCATGAAGCGCATGCCTTCCACTTTGTCTGCGAAGTACTGCACGGCGGCCCTGCGGAATCCGAACTTCTCCACGTCTGCCTGCATCAGCGAGGAGATCTTGCGCCACGCGCCCTTCCCGCTGCGTGCGACACCCGCAACGCTCGTGAGGCCGTTCTCGGCCGTGAGGATCGGGGCGATCTTCAGCGCCACGGCGAGCAGGCCCGCTGCACCCGAGATGCGCCCGCCCCTGCGCAGGTGCTCGAGCGTTCGCGGCGTGAACAGGAACCGCGTGCGCCGCGTCGTCTCGACGGCGGCATCAGCGCACGAATCGAGATCGGCTCCCTTTGCTGCGGCCTCGGCAGCGGCCAGCACTGCGAACCCCTCTTCCATGCTGTTGGACTTGCTGTCGACTATCGCGATGCGTGCGTCCGGCGATTCGGAGCGCACCACCTCGGCTGCCATCTCTGCCGATCGGAGCGTTCCGCTCAGACCGGCCGAGATGAGCACGGCCAACACCTCGTGCCCCTTCGCGATGAGCGACCGAAAGGTCTCCGCGAACTTCTCAGGCGAGGGCTGCGACGTGCGCGGCAAACGCGTGAGAGAGGCGACGCTCTCGAAGAAGTCTGGGGCCTGAAGCTCGGATTCGGTGAGAACGCGATCGCCGACGATCACGTGCAGCGGAACGGTGCTGATGGAAAGCCGTTCGAGATCCGACGCACCTATCCCGCTTGCGGAATCGGTCACGACGCGCACAGCCATTCGCGGGCTCCTTTCGCCGGGTGGTCTTGCCTGGGAGATACCCATTACCCATCGCGCGTCGGCCGTGCTGCGGCCTTCGCTCGGTTCAGCGGAGAGCCCCGGGGTTCATGCAGGGCGATCGTCAGAGGCGTCGCGGATGCAGATCTCTGCGATGCGGGCCGAGAGGCCTGACTGGCGGAGAGGGAGGGATTCGAACCCTCGAGCCCGGGGTAACCGGACTAACGGTTTTCGAGACCGCCGCATTCAACCACTCTGCCACCTCTCCGCGATGGCGGCTGCCGCGTGGAGCGGCTTACGACGCAGGCGCTAGTATAGCCAGCCCGCACGCGCACGGCAAAGCCTGCTGCGACCGGTCTCTCGTTTCGGGTATCCTATTCTGAGTTGATGCCTCTCCGACCGAAGGCGCACGCACTTTTCGCCTCCGACGAAAGGAGACTCCCCTGTCTGACACGAACGCGACGCCCAGGGATGACGCCCTGAACAACGGAGCGATTACCGACGACCTGCTCGATACGTGGAGCGCGCTTGCGGAATCGCACGCGCAGGTCGATCCCCGGCTGTACCCCGAGTACGACGTGAAGCGCGGCTTGCGTGACCACAACGGCCGCGGCATCCTGGCGGGTCTCACGCAGATCGGCGACGTCGTGGGCACCGCGACGGAGGATGATCACCTTGTGCCGGCCCCTGGCAAGCTCTACTACCGCGGCATCGAGATCCGCGACCTTGTGAACGGCTTCGTCGAGAGCGGCCAGCACGGCTTCGAGGAGACGACCTACCTCTTGCTGTTCGGCGACCTGCCGCGCCGCGACCAGCTTGCTGAGTTCGAGGACCTCCTTTCGCGCTTCCGCAAGCTGCCGCGGACCTTCATCCACAACGTGATCCTGAGCATGCCGAGCCGCGACACGATGAACGCGCTCGCGCGCGCCGTGCTCGCGCTGTACACCCTCGACAAGCAGGCCGACGACATCTCGACGCGCAACGTGCTGAGACAGAGCCTGCACCTCATCGCCAAGTTCCCCATGCTCGCCGTATACGCCTACCAGGCCTATCTCCACGAGTTCCACGGCAAGAGCCTCGTCATCCACCAGCCGTTGCCCGAGCTGTCGACTGCTGAGAACTTCTTGCACATGCTACGACCCGATTCGAGCTTCACGGAGCTCGAAGCCCTCGTGCTTGACATGACGCTCGTGCTGCACGCGGAGCATGGTGGCGGCAACAACTCGTCGTTCACCACACATGTCGTCTCATCCACCGGCACTGACACGTACTCGTCGATCGCGGCATCGCTCGGCTCGCTCAAAGGTCCGCGCCACGGTGGCGCGAACATAAAGGTCGTCCAGATGTTCGAGGACATGAAGCGCGAGGTGAAGGACTGGAACGACGACGACGCGATCGCGGACTACCTGCACCGCCTCCTGGAGAAGCAGGCGTTTGACAGAGCCGGCCTCGTGTACGGCGTGGGCCACCCCGTGTACTCGGTCTCGGATCCGCGCGCAGAGGTGCTCAAAGTCTTCGCAGAACGCCTAGCGATAGAGAAGGGCCGCACTGACGAGTTCGTCCTGCACGCGAAGGTCGAGCAGATCGCACCGCTGATCATCACTGCCAAGCGCAACGCTGCTCGGGGCGTCTGCGCGAACGTGGACTTCTACTCCGGCTTCGTGTACGAGATGCTCGGCATACCCGTAGAGCTGTACACGCCGCTGTTCGCCGTCTCGCGCGTCACCGGCTGGTGCGCGCACCGCATCGAGGAGCTTGCGAACAGCAAGATCATCCGGCCCGCGTACAAGTCCGTGTCCCCGATTCGGGAGTACGTGCCGATCGACCAGCGGTAAAGGGTCTGCTCGCAAAGCCGATAACCTGGTAGCGACAGGAAGAACACGACTCCCTGATGAGGCTGACGCGCGTGGTCCTCTCGCTCGTCCAGAACATCGCCATCCTCGTGGCGCTCACGGTGGCCACGCAGGCCGTGACGCGTCGTTTCGAGCCAGGTTCCCGACGACGCGCGCTGCTTCTCGGCACGCTGTTCGGCGCGACCGCCGTCTTAGGGATGATGACGCCGTTCAGAGCGGCCGAGGGCATCATCTACGACGGCCGCTCGATCGTCCTCGGGATCGCCGGGCTCTTCGGGGGACCCGGAACGGCCGCCGTGGCAGCGTCGATAGCGGCAGCGTACCGCATGCATCTTGGCGGTGCGGGCACGTGGGCCGGCGTCGCCACCATCGTCGAGTCTGCGGTGCTCGGCGTGGCGCTCTTCTACCACAGGCGGCAAGCCGGGCATCTGTTCTGGTGGGAGCTGCTCGCGCTCGGCATCGCCATCCACGCAGGCATGCTCGCATGCCAGGTGGTGTTCCTTCCATCAGGAAGAGGTCTGGAGATCGCGCCCCGCATCGCGATCCCTGTGCTCACCGTGTATCCCGTCGGCCTGATGCTCGTCGCACGGCTCATGCTCGACGAGGAGGAGCGGCACCAGCGCATCGAGGAGCTGCGTGCTCTGAACGCTACGCTCGAACGGATGGTCGACGAGCGGACAGAAGAGCTGCAAGCAGCGAACGAGGAGCTCGAGCAGACCAACGAGGAGCTGATGCGAGCGCTTGCTGAGATCGACGCCGCAAGCCAGTCCAAGTCTGCATTCCTGCGGGCGATGAGCCACGAGCTGCGTACGCCGCTCAACTCCGTCATCGGATTCGCAGACCTGCTTGCGAGCGGGCTTGCAGGTCCGCTCACAGAAGAGCAGGCCAAGCAGGTCGGGATGATCCGGGACGCCGGACGACATCTCCTCGAACTCGTGAACCAGACGCTCGATTTGGCGCGCATCGAAGCCGGCCGGCTCGACCTCTCGTTCGACGACCTTGACGCCCGAGACCTCGCGACCTCCGTCGTCGAATCGCTCCGCCCTGAGGCGGACGCGAAAGGGCTCGCGGTGCGAACGGAGCTGCCCGATGAGCCCGTCCCCCTTCGCACCGACCCGCTGCGAGCGCGCGAGATCCTCACGAACCTTGTTGCGAACGCCGTCAAGTTCACCGAAACGGGATCGGTGACCGTGACGGTCTCACGAGAGGACGACCGCGTTGCGTTCGCGGTGAGCGACACGGGTCCAGGCATCTCGCCCGAAGACGCGCGACGCATCTTCCTCGAGTTCGTGCAGGGAACGGGCCCCGAAGACCGGCGGGCGATCCCGGGCGCCGGTCTCGGCCTGACGATCTCGAAGCGGCTCGCAGAAGCCTTGGGCGGCACGCTCGAACTGGCGAGCGAGGTCGGCCGCGGCTCGACCTTCACGCTGACGTTGCCGGCGCAACCGCTCGACACGGCAGGCCGGCAACCGTAAGACGGCCCTCGTAGGGCCGGGAGTCATCTGGCGGAGAGCCAGGGATTCGAACCCTGGGTACGGCTCAACGCCGTACACACGATTTCCAGTCGTGCACCTTCAACCACTCGGTCAGCTCTCCGGACGCGCTCGCAAGCGCACACGCGAGTATAGCGGCGACGCCCGCGGCGGGCAACGCGGCCTTACGCGAGCTCCCGGACGCGCTTGGCCGCGGCCTGCGCGAGCTCGGGCCCGACCACCAGCCGCAACTGCTGCGCGAGGTTGTCCGCGATGTCCGGGAGGTCGAGGCGCGTGATCGTGTCCGGCGTCTTGCCGATGCGCTTGGACTCGAGCTCGACCGACACCGAGGCGAGGACCGTGCCGACCACCGGTCGCAAGACTTCCTCGATGCGCTCTGCGAGCACGTTAGCCACCGTCGCCCTCCCGCAGGACCTCCTCGGCCCGCTTTGGATCGAGCGCTCCGACGAGCTCTTGCTCCTGCTCGGCGAGGCGGCCTAGAAAGCGAGACATCGCCTGCCTCACGCGGAAGAAGTAGATGCCGAACAGCACGAACGACGCGAGAACGAGCAGGTCGGAGCCGAGCCGAGCCTGGTCGGCCGTCACGCCGGCAGGAAGGAAGCGCGCCACCCACCCGGCGAGGACAGACGCCGCGAGGCACATCGTTGCGAGCACCGCGTAGGTGATGTTGTCCGCGATGGCGGCACCTGAGGCGAGCTTCCGAAGCGAGAGCATCTCCACGAGCAGGCCGGCCGCGGCGATGAGGGCCAGGACGCCCGCGCCGGTCGCGATCGCTTGCTCCACGCCGAGACCTGCGGCGTAGGCAGGTGCGGGCACTGCAACGCCTGCGAGAGCAAGGGCGAGCACCTTCGCAGCCTTCACGTCGTCCCCTTCCTTCGGTCGGTGGTGCCGATGGTATACCGATTATCGGCACTTCGCACCATTCAGCGTGTGGCTATCGTCACCGTGTGCGGATGATTCTACCGCTCGTCGCCGCGTTCTTGCCGAAGACGTTCAAAAAACTGCCGAAGCAAGGCTGCGCACTCGTCTGAAAGCACGCCGCTCGTCACCGAGAAACGGTGGTTGAGCCGCTCGTCGCTCGAAAGGTCGTACAGGGTCCCCACCGCGCCGGCCTTCGGATCGAAAGCCCCGAAGACGAGCCTATCGATGCGTGACTGGTGCATCGCGCCCGCACACATGGGGCATGGCTCCAGCGTCACGTACACCGTGCAGTCCGACAGGCGCCACCTGCCGAGGCGCCGTGCCGCTTCCCGGATGGCGATCATCTCGGCGTGCGCAGTGGGGTCCTCGTCCGTCTCGCGCCGGTTGTGCGCCCGCGCGATGACAGCGCCGTCGCACACGACCACGGCGCCGATCGGCACCTCGCCCTCGTCTGCTGCGGCTCTCGCCTCCTCGAGCGCAAGCGCCATGTATGCTGCGTCCGCTTCCACGCTGCCGATGCTACACTACTGCGTGCGCTCAAGGCAGCCGCCGCACGCGGAGGGGTGGCAGAGCGGTTGATTGCGACGGTCTTGAAAACCGTTGACCCGCAAGGGTCCGTGGGTTCGAATCCCACCCCCTCCGCCACGTCCGCCTGAGTGCCGCCGGTGGCCCGCCATGAGCGCGCCGGCACGCCGAGCCAGACCGCGTGCGCGCCCTCGCGCCTGTGTGTATAATCGCTTGCGCGCCTTCGGGCGCTCGCGGAGAGTTGGCCGAGTCGGTCGAAGGCGCTCGCCTGCTAAGCGAGTAGAGGGCTATAAGCTCTCTCGAGGGTTCGAATCCCTCACTCTCCGCCAGTTGACATCACCCCGTGCCGCCGGGCGTTTGACAAGCGACGTCGCAGGTGGCAGGATACCTAAGCCTTCGGGCACGCGGCCTTAGCTCAGTCGGATAGAGCGTGTGACTACGAATCACAAGGTCGGGGGTTCGAATCCCTCAGGCCGCGCCACTCGCGACGAACGGCTCCGCCGAAGAACCGGCGGGGCCGTTTTCTCGTCTGACGGCATGGAAGGCTCATACCGTCAGAGAGGGGCAACCATGAAGAACGCACTGAGAATGGCCCTTGTGGCGCTCGTGGCAGCGCTGGCTCTGGCAGCTGCGGGCTGTCAGACGAAGGTGGTCACGGACAGCGCGGCCCAGCGAGTCGACACCGTCACGGCGCGCGGCACCGGGACCGTGCACGCATCTCCAGACCAGGCCGAGATGAGCTTCGGGCTCACCGCCCGGCGCACCGACGCCAAGGAGGCGCTGTCGGTCGCGTCGAAAGCCGCCACCACGATCGCCGATGCGCTCAAGAAGGCCGGCATACCTGCGGAAGACATCCAGACGCAGAACGTCTCGGTATCGCCCGAGTACACCGGGGGCGACAGGGGCACGCCGCCGCGCGTGACCGGGTACGCGGCGTCCATCTCCGTCCGCGCGAAGGTGCGGGACATCGGCAAACTCGGCGATGTGATCGCCGCCGCCACCGACGCCGGTGCTACCGAGATCTCCGGCCCGGTCTTCACGCTGTCTGAAGACGCCATGGCCGCGAGCGACGCGATCGAGAAGGCGGTCGAGGACGCGCGCCGGCGAGCGACAGCGATGGCCAAGGCGGCGGGCAAGCAGGTCGGTGCGGTCATCAGCATGAGCGAGGCTGACGTCGCCTCGCCGCCGATCTACTACGACCTCGGATACCGCGCTGCAGCCGAGGCGGTCCCGATCGAGCCGGGGCAGCTCGACGTGACCGCACGCATCAGCGTGGTCTTCGAGCTGAAGTAGCGCTCCGGCGCCGCCCACGTGCGATGGCGCCGCACGCCGCTCCTGCGCTACCATCGCACCGGGGGTGGTGCGATGCGGACGGTCATCGGCGTCATGGGCTCGGGGCACCCGCTGGATGCAGCGGGCGAGGCGCAGGCGCGGGCCCTGGGGCGCCTCATCGCGCAGGCCGGCTACGTCCTGCTCACCGGCGGACGGGCCTCCGGCGTGATGGACGCGTGCTCTGCCGGCGCCAAAGAGGCGGGCGGGCTGGTTGTCGGCGTGCTGCCTGACGCGGACGCTTCCTCGGCCAGCCGCCACCTCGACGTCGCGATCCGCACCGGCATGGGCGACGCTCGCAACGTCATCAATGTGTTGTCGAGCGACGCCGTCATCGCGCTTCCCGGCGGAGCGGGCACGCTGTCCGAAGTGGCGCACACGCTCAAGGCCGGGAAGCCCGTGATCGTGGTCGGCTGGGACCCTGGGCCTGCACTGAGAGCCGCCGGACGCATCCTCGACGCCTCGACTCCCGAAGAAGCCATCGCGCTCGCCCGCGAGGTGATCGGCCGATGAGCCGCCTCTCCGGCGCTGTCGTGGTCATCACCGGATCGACCCGCGGCATCGGGCGTTCCATCGCCAGCGGCTGCGCCGAGCGGGGCGCGACCGTCGTCGTTTCGTCCCGGAGCGACGACGCCGTTCGCCGCACCGTCCACGAGTTCGCGGCCTCCGGCTGGCGGGCCTCCGGGATCGCGTGCGACGTGTCGCGCCACGAAGACGTCGAGGCGCTGTTCGAGCACGCCATCGACTACCACGGGCGCGTGGACGTGTGGGTGAACAACGCGGGGCTCTCCGCCGGCTACCGCTACTTGGACGAGGTGTCGCCGGACGAGCTCGAGGCGATCGTTCGCACGAACGTGCTCGGGACGATGTTCGGGTGTCGGCTTCTCGTGCCGTACTTCCGCGAGCACGGCGGCGTGCTCCTGAACGTCGGTGGCCGCGGCTTCCGCGGAGATGCGACCCCGCACACCGCCGCCTACGCCGCCACCAAAGCGGCGGTGGCGAGCGTGACCAAAAGCGTCGCCGCGGAGAACCGCGACGCGCCAGCGATCCACGTGCACATGCTCGTCCCAGGCATGGTGCCTACCGCCTTTTACGAGGACATCGCCGTGAGCCCGCGGCTCGAGAGCAGCAGACACGACGTCGCGCGAGCGCTGGACGCTTTCGGCGTGTCGCTTGCCGAGGTCGCTGCGAAGACCGCCACGATACTGGACGGCCCGGCGTGGAGCGGCACCGGGCGCACCTTCACGCTGCTTCCGCGCACCCGCGTCGTCGCGGGCATCGCGCGCATGGTGTTCGGGCGACGGCGACGGCACGCGGAGGGGCCGTGATGGCCGGCCGGCACGCACGACGCAGGCCGAGACGTGCGCGGAGCCGCTCCTCGCCGCTCGTCATCGACCGCGCGGTGCCGAAGGTCGGCGGGGCGTATCGGGCGGCGCCTACCGGGCGGCCGCGCGTGGACGCAGCGCCTCGTCGACGGTACGGCCGCAAGCGCAGCACCGGTCGTTTGCTCGCAGGCGTGCTCGTCCTCGCGGCCCTCGCGGGACTCGCGGCGTTCCTGCTCACGCGTCCCGCCGCGATAACCGTCCGCGCCACGCCGTCGGATGCGGTCATCGTCCTCGACGGCTCGATCTCGGCCACCGGGACGCTCGAGGCCCGCGAAGTGACGCCTGGCGCTCACACCGTCCGCGTGACGCGCAAAGGCTTCGCGCCCGTCGAGCGCGCCATCACCGCGAAACGCATGCGCACCGCGCGCCTGAGCCTCACGCTCGCCCCGTTGCCCCTCGAAGTGAGCGTGCGCACCGAACCGTCGGGGGCGACCTGCACCATCGAATGCGCCGACGGAAGCACCGTCGAGACGCTCACGCCCTGCACCGTGCGAGCGCCTGCGGGCCAGACCACCGTCCGGCTCACGAAGACCGGGCGGAATCCGTTCGAGCGCCGCGTGTTCCTCGACGAGCCGCTTGCGATCTCGTGCATCCTCGACCCCGAGGGCCAGCTGCTGCACGGGCTCGGCACCATCGCCACCTCCGGCGCGCCCAAAGGCGTGTCGATCACCCCTGATGGCCGCGAAGTGTGGACGAGCATCCTCAACGGCCCGCCGTCCATCGAGATCTTCGATGTCCGCACGGGCAAGCGCACAGGCGAGATCGACCTCGGCGAGCACGGCGCCGTGGAGGTCATCTTCAACCGCGTGGGCACCCTGGCGTACACCTCGCAGATGGAGACCGCCCGATGCTTCGAGATCGACGTCAAGACGCGTCGCGTCCTGCGCGCCTTCGACACGAAAAGCGCATGGACGAAGTGGGTGGAGCTCTCGCCCGACGAAAAGACGCTGTACGCGAGCAACTGGTCGGGAGACGACGTCTCCATCATCGACCTCGCCACCGGCGCGCTTGTCAAGCGCGTGCCCGTGTCGAACACGCCGCGCGGGATGTACGCGACGGCCGACGGCACGACCCTCTACGTCGGCGGCTTCGACAGCGGCCAGCTCGACCGCATCGACCTTGCGACCGGCAAGGTGACGGCCGCTTTCACGGGCGGCAAGGCGCTGCGGCACCTCGTCGGCGACGAGCGCACGGGACGGCTGTACATCTCGGACATGGCAGCTGACTGCGTGTGGGTCCACGACATGCGCACCGGGACCACCAAGAAGCTCGTCGACACCGACGAGAAACCCAACACCATCGTCCTGTCTCCCGATGGGCGCGTCCTGTTCGTGAGCTGCCGTGGCGAGAACAATCCGAAGTCCTACTACCTCCCTGGGCCCGAGTGGGGCTCGATCCTCGTATTCGACGCGCTCACCGGCCGGCCGCTCGACGCCGTCGTGTGCGGGAACCAGCCGACCGCGCTCGACATCAGCGCCGACGGGCGGCTGCTGGTGTCGAGCGACTTCCTCGACAACCGCTTGCGCCTCTACGAAGTGCCTCCGTACGAGACGCTTCTGAAGGGCGGGGGCGGCCGATACGAGGCTCACTTCGCGGAGATTAAGAAGCGCTGAGCCGTGCGGCGTCTTGCCGGGCGACTCGTTCGGTGCTAAATTGTTAGCGCCATCACGGAGTTTCGACGAGCGGCTTACTCCCTATGAACGTGTGTCCTCATATCGGCATGTGCTACATGACCTCTGACCAGGCCGGTTACTCGCCTGAGTTCGCGCGCATCGTCCGGTCGCGCTACTGCCGCCGAGACTTCACCTCGTGCTCTCGCTATCAAATCGCACGATCCTTCGGCGATACGTCGCTCGTCCCCGAGAATCTGCTGCCCACCGAAGGCCACGTGGCGAGCTAACCACCCGCCGCTTCGTGTCCGCCGAACCGGTTCCGGAGCGCGGACAGCACCTTGCCGGCGTACGACGGCCGTTCGGCCGAGCGCTTACGGAACTCCAGCGATTCTTCGATCACCGGAACCGGCACGCCGAGCGCACGCGCCGTCTCCACCGTCCACTGCCCCTCGCCCGTGTGCGCCACGGTGCTCGACACGCCGGCGAGATCAGGGCCGAAGAGCTCGAACGCCTCCCGCAGCCAGCCGATCAGCCGGGACTCGATGACGCTCCGCCGGTTGTAGACCTCCGCCGCCTTCGGCAGGTCGATCCCGAGCGGCGCCGCGTCCAGGACGGCGAAGCCCTCAGCGATCGCCTGCATCATGCCGTACTCGATGCCGTTGTGGACCATCTTCACGAAGTGCCCGCCGCCGTGCCCCTCGAAGAAGCGGTAGGCGTCGCGCGCCGCCACGTCGCGCCACAGGTGCTCGAGGCGCTCGAAGTCCGAGCGCTCGCCACCGATCATCAGACACGCGCCAAAGCGCGCTCCGCCCGGTCCGCCGGAGGTCCCGACGTCGAGGAAGCGGACGCCGCGTTCTGCGAGCCGTTTCGCGCGTCTCTCGGCGTCGGCGAAGTGCGAGTTGCCGCCGTCGATGACCGTGTCGCCTTCCTGCAGGAGCTCCGCAAGGCCGCCCTCGCCGAACAGCGCCTGCTCGGTCGGCTCGCCAGCAGGCAGCATCAGCCACACGACGCGCGGCGGCGGGAGGAACGCGACGAGGTCCGAAAGCGTCCGCGCGGGCAGCAGGCCCTCGCCCGCCATGCGCTCGGCGACCGCGAACGTGCGGTTGTGGCCGACGACCTGCCACCCGTGGTCCAGCAGGTTGCGAGCGAGCGCGGCGCCCATCTTGCCGAGGCCGACCACGCCGATCCGCTTCGGGCGCGCATCGGCCTCGTCCAACCGCGCGAACGCCCGGTCGCGCACCTCGGAGGTGTCGGGTTCGTAGAGCTCCAGCGGCACGGCCCCTGTGCGCCACACCTGGAGCCACGGATCGATGAAGCGCCACATCTCGCGCACCTCGTCGGTGCTCACGAACAGCGTCTGATCGCCCTCGATCGCATCGAGCAGCAGCGTCGCGTACTCCTCGACGTACTGGACCTTCTCCTGCTTCTCGTACAGGAAGAAGGTGAACTCCCGCTTCTCCAGCTCGTGCTCGAAGCCTGGCTTCTTCGCCCAGAACTCGATGCGGATCGACTCGTGCGGCTCCAGTTGGAAGATGACGCGGTTCTCGTACGGACCCGGGCGCGACGCGTCGCACAGGCACGCGTCCGGGGCGCGGAAGGTGACGGCGATCTGCTTGAGCGGCTCACCCATCCGCTTGCCTGACTCCAGCGTGACCGGCACGCCGCCCCACCGCGGCCCGCTCAGGTGGAACCTCAGCGCGAAGTACGTCTCGGTGTCGGAATCCGGCGCGACGCCTTGGATCGCGCGGTAGCCGCGGTGCTGCGCCCTGAACGAACGGGCGGCCATCTCGTCTGCCGGCGGCGGCGTGAGCGTGCGCAAGAACCGCGCTCGCGCGTCGCGGATGGAGCGGGCCGAGAGGTCGTCTGGGCGCTCCATGCCCACGAGCGCGAGCATCTGCAGCAGGTGGTTCTGGCCGACGTCACGAAGCGCTCCCACGCCGTCGTAGAACGCGCCACGCTTCTCGACGCCGATCGATTCGAGGAGCGTGACATCGATGCGCTGGATGGATTCCGCGTTCCACGACGGCTCCATGAGGGTGTTCGAGAAGCGGAAGCTCAGGATGCCTTGGAGCATCTCCTTGGCGAGGTAGTGGTCGATGCGGTAGATCTGCTCCTCCGCGAACAGCGAGCCGAGCACCTCGTCGAGCTCTTGCGCGCTCGCACCGTCCTTGCCGAACGGCTTCTCGACGAGCACGCGCGTGCAAGCGCCGTCGGCGTCGCACCCCGTGACCAGACCGCTCCCTGCGAGGCGCTCGAAGATGGTGCGGTAGTGCTCCGGGGGCACCGCAAGGTAGAACAGCCGGTTGCACCGGCCCTCCCACGTGCTCGCCACCGCCTGGATGTCCGCAGCAAGCGCGTCGTACGCCCGGGGGTCGTCGAAGGTGCCTTGCTGGTACGAGAAGCGCTCCACGAAGGCGTCGAGGGCCGCGCCGCGAGGCGCCGCGCCGGGATACGCGTCGATGATGGCGCGCACGTGAGCGCGGAAGTCCTCGTCCGTCCAGCTGCGGCGCGAGAAGCCGATCACGCGGAAGCGCTCTGGCAGCCGCCCTCGTGCAGCGAGGTACGCCAGGGAGGGCACGATCTTGCGGGCCATGAGGTCGCCGGTCGCACCGAATACGACCAGCGTGGTGGGGTCGAGCGTGGCGTCCATCGGTCTCCTTCCGTCCGAACACTCGGAGTGTGGTACCCGCGCGTCCGTTCGTTCAATCACGGCGACGCTGACCGCCGCGGCCGCAAGCGGGTACACTGATTGCATGGAGCGCTCGATCGCCATCGCAGAGATCGCCGGCCGCGACAGCGTCGCCGCTGCAGTCGCCGCCGTCCGCGAGCACGGCTTCGAGACCGTGCTGCCGACCATCGGCTACACGGGCACCGAGGTCGGCGACAAGGAGGCGCCGTACCGCGCAGTGGAGCGGCTGCGCAGCGCTCTTCCGCCGCACGTGCGCGTGCTCGACCCCGTGCCGCTCGCCGATCCTGCGCTGTGGTCGGCGATGAACGCGCTCCCCATGGCCGAGGTGCTCGCGCGCTACGGCGTCTGCTCCCCGTGCCTGGCATGCCACCTGTACCTCCACCTCTTGCGGGTGCCGCTCGCGTGGTCGCACGGCAACGCGCCTGTCATATCCGGCGAGCGCGACACGCACGACGGCAGGATCAAGCTCTCCCAGACGGCGGCGAGCATCGACGCCGCGACCCGGGTCCTCTCGTACGCGGGCGTCCCGCTGCTCTCGCCGCTGCGCTCGATGAGCGGAGAGCAGATCGAGGCCCTCACCGGCACCGACTGGCGCCAGGGCGAGCGGCAGATGGGCTGCCAGCTCTCGGGCAACTACCTCAGGCTCGACGGGAGCGTGTCGTACGACGAGGCCGGCTACGCGCGCTACCTCGCCGAGTTCTTCGAGCCGGTCGGCCGCGCCGTCGTCGACGCCTTCCGCGCCGAGCGCGAGGGCGGCGAGGCGAGCGACTTCGCGGCGGTCGTACGGACGGTGCTCGAGCGGTGAGCGAGGCGTTCTCGGCGAGGGCGCGATGACGCGGGCGGGCGACTCCTCGCTTCCGATCGTCCTTGTGGTGCTCGACGGCCTCGGCGACAGGCCGCACGCCGAGCTCGACGGCCGCACGCCCGCAGAGGCCGCCAACACTCCGAACCTCGATGCGCTCGCCAGGCTCGGGCGGTGCGGGTCGCTCCATCCGCTGCGGCCGGGTCTCGCTCCCAGCTCCCATCAGGCCCACTTCGCGCTGTTCGGGTACGCGCCCGAGGACTTCCCGGGACGAGGGCTTCTGGAAGCCATCGGCGAAGGGCTCCCGCCGGACGCCGGCGAGGTCGTGCTGCGCGCGAACCTCGCGCGCGTGAGCGAGCGGAACGGCGTGCTGTGGATCGACGAGCGGCCCGACCCGCGCCACGGTGCGGCCGACCTCGACGGCGTTTCGCTGGATGCTCGGATCGACGGCGTGGCCGTGCGGTTCGTCTACACCGGCGGGCTGCAGGGCCTGCTCTACCTCCGTCCGCTCGACGGCCGCCCGATCTCGCACTTCGTGAGCGACGCGGACCCGCTGCGCGCGAACGTCCCGGTCCTCAAGGTCATGCCGCTCGAAGAGGCGCCCGACCCGGACGCTGCCGCCCGCACTGCCGCCGTCCTCAACGCGTGGATGCGCTTCGCACGGCGGATCCTCGCTGGGCGGGACCTCGACTTCATGCTCGTCAAGTGGGCCGGCTCGCAGCCGTCCATCA